>JAGRGW010000379.1 GCA_020445315.1 Gammaproteobacteria bacterium | reverse complement strand
ACGATCTCGTCGGCCACGGCAACCGCCGCCGGCGGCTCGGTGACCGTCTCGGCGACCGCCGGGGTCGGCACCGGCGCAACCGCGGTGATCGGCGCGGCGGCCGGCGGAGCTGGGGGCGTGGGCACGGCGACGACGCTTTCAGTCGATGTAACGCCGCTGCCGACGGCCGGTGCCGACGACGGGACCTCGGATACGGCATCCGATTCGTCGGCGGGCGGCAGCAACAGTCCACCCGAGCCACCGGTCAGCGGCACGTCGGCCGGGAAGAGCGCTTCCTGTTCGGTCTCTGCCGGCGGCAGGAACGTGAGTTCACGGTCCTCGGCCGGCGACTCGTCGACGCCGGTCCCGGCCACCGTCGGCACGATGTCACCGAGGTAGCCACGCCACCAGACCAGGAACAGCAACAGCAGCCCGATCACCAGCACCCAGGTCACGATCATTGCCAGTCCGCGCCCCGGGCCACCATCGGCAGGCAGGCGCGGCGAGGGTTTGACCATGGTCTGGTGCGGCGATTCGTCCGGCCACTTCTCGTCGAACTGGCGCAGGATCGAGTCGACCGGCATGCCGACGATGCGCGCGTAGTTGCGCAGGTAGCCGCGCACGAACACGCGCGCCTCGATGCCACTGTAGTCATCCAATTCAAGCGCCTCGACCACTGACTTGGTCAGGTGCAGTTCGCTGGCGATCCGGGCCAGGTCGTATCCCATCGAAATCCGCGCGGCACGCAGGCGTTCACCCGGTCCCGGTGAAAAGAATTCCGCGACGTTGCTCGTGGTCTGATCCGATATCACAGCGCTCATAGGTCACTCGATCGTTTGTAGGTAACGGGCCTGCTCTGAATCCGGAAACTGCAGCCGCAGCGCTTGCGCGTATCGCGCCGCCTGTGTCGCGTCGCCGAGTTGCCGCTCGGTCCGAACGCCAAGCCACAGGCTTTCCGCCGTCGCCGGCGCCACCTCGGCGAAACGTTGCAGGTAGGCGCGAGCGGACAGGAACACCCCTTTGTCGAAACTCAGTTCGCCCATGCTCAACAGGCTCGGGGCAAACTCTGGATTGGTTCGCAGTGCCGCGCGAAAATCCGTTTCCGCGGCCCCGGCATCCCCGGCCCGCTGGCGACACCAGCCCGCATTATGCAGTGCCATCCACGGCGATTGGTAGAGCGGATTCTGCAGGGCCTGGCGAAAATAGCTGTCGGCATCGTCGTAACGCCCGCGGTCACAGAGGAAACTGCCGTAGGCATTGAGCGCTTCGGGGTTGCGCGGATCGACGGCAATCGCCTTGCGATAGGCCTCGTCGGCGAGGTCGAACTGGCCCAGGCGCTGCTGCACCAGGCCCAGCACGTAGTGCGCATTGGCGTTCTTCGCGTCGACGATGACGGCCTTGCGCGCGTTCCTCAGCGCCTCGGTCAACTGGCCCTGGCGCAGGTAGGCGCCGGCCAGCTCGATGTAGACGTCGGCCGGACCGGCCTGCGCGGTCGGCGAACCGAGCTCGCCGGTGGCGCCGCCGTCGACCTCGCGGACCGACTGCGTCTGGCAACCGGCCATGACCAGCGCGAGCGCCAGCGGCAAGCACCGCCGCCACGTCGCTGCCGGCGTCACGGCCGCGACTCCTGCACGATCGGGATGCGGCGCAGCTGCCGGCGGCTGCGGTCGCGAACCTTGCCGACCAGTTGGCCGCAGGCCGCATCGATGTCGTCGCCGCGGGTCTTGCGCGTCATCGACATGATGCCGGCACGCTTCAGGCGCTGGCGGAACACTTCGACACGGTCCGGCGGCGACGTCTTGTAATCACTTCCCGGGAACGGGTTGAACGGGATCAGGTTGACCTTCGACGGCACGCCCTGCAGCAGGCGGATCAGCGCCTTGGCATGCGCGATCGAGTCGTTGATACCGTCGAGCATGACGTATTCCCAGGTGATCTTGCGACGCCTGTCGTGACGGATGAAATCGTGGCAGGCGGGGATGAGTTCCTCGAGCGGGTACTTGCGGTTGATCGGGACCAGCTGGTCGCGCAGCGCGTTGTCGGGCGCGTGCAGCGACACCGCCAGGCTGACGTCGCTGACCTCGCGCAGGCGCCGCAGCGCCGGCACGATGCCGGACGTACTCAGCGTGACCCGCGCCTTCGAGATCATGTAGGCCAGGTCTTCCTGCATCAGGTCCATGGCCGGCACGACGTTGTCGAAATTGGCCAGCGGCTCACCCATGCCCATCATGACGACGTTGGTCGGCGCACGGCCGAGTGCACGACTGGCGAGCCAGACCTGGCCGATGATCTCGTCGACCGTCAGGTTGCGGTTGAAGCCCTGCTGCGCGGTCGAACAGAACGAGCAGTCGAGCGCGCAGCCGACCTGCGACGACACGCAAATCGTGCTGCGGTCGCCCTCGGGTATGTAGACCGTCTCGACGTGCTGGCCGTCGGCCAGTTCGAGCACCCACTTGACGGTGCCGTCACCGGCCGGCTGCTCCAGCGCGATCCGCGGCAGGCGGATCTCGGTCTCCCGCGCCAGGCGTTCGCGCAGCTTCTGCGGCACGTCGGTCATGGCGTCGAAATCGGTCACACCGTGCTTGTGGATCCACTTCAGCACGTTGCGGCCGTGAAACGGTTTTGCGCCCAGGTCGGCGAAGAAGGTCTCGATGCCCTCCTTCGTCAACCCGACCAGGTTGGTCTTCACGTCGGTGACGGGCGCGTCGCTCATGCGGGGCCGCTCAGCGCGTGCGCTCGCAGACGCCTTCGGGGAAGAAGAAAGCGATCTCGGCCTTGGCGGTGTCGGGGCCGTCCGAGCCGTGCACGGCGTTCTCGTCGACGGTCTTGGCGTGATCGGCGCGGATCGTGCCGGCGGCGGCCTCCTGCGGGTTCGTCGCACCCATCAGCTCGCGGTTTTTCGCGATCGCATCCTCGCCCTCGAGCACCTGGACCATGACCGGACCCGAGGTCATGAAGTCGACCAGGTCGTTGTAGAACGGGCGCTCCTTGTGCACGGCATAGAACTCACCGGCCTGTTCGCGCGACAGGTGCAGCATGCGCGCGGCAACGATGCGCAGGCCGCCCTGCTCGAACCGGTTGTAGATATCGCCAATGACATTCTTCGCCACGGCATCCGGCTTGATGATGGAAATGGTGCGTTCAACAGCCATGGAAAACTCCAGATTATTTCAGACAAAGTGCTCGTAAACCGGGCGCCTGGCGGGCTTCCCGGCAAATGGGATAAGGGTGTTCGGGCCCTGCTCTGTCCACTGTTATCCGTCGCTTCGGCGCAACATCTAGAAACAGCTTTAACAGTAGCAGAAATTTTCTTGAAAAACCGGCGCTTAGTTTACCTGTTCTCGATTGGGCCTGGCAAACGGCAATCATGACAGCTGGCGCCTGACGTCGAGTACGTCCGGGATCTGGGCCAGGCGATCGAGGACACGGCTCAGCTGGGTCATGTCGCTGACCTCGGCGGTGAAGCGCATACTGGCCTGATCGTTGCGGCGATCCGACTGCGTGTTGACGCCGAGCACATCGATCTCGGCGTTGGCGAACACCGACGAAATGTCGCGCAGCAACCCCTTGCGGTCGCCGGCCTGGATGTGGATGTCGACCAGGAACCGGGACTCCTGCTGGCCGTCGGCCCAGGCGACATCGATCAGGCGGGCACGGTTGCTGTCGTCCATCTTGCGCACGACGTTGCAGTCGCTGCGGTGCACGGTGACACCCCGGCCGCGCGTGATGTAACCGACGATCGAGTCGTAGGGTACCGGCTTGCAGCACTTGGCCATCTGCGTCA
>JAGRGW010000053.1 GCA_020445315.1 Gammaproteobacteria bacterium | reverse complement strand
CCATGCTTTTCCAGTTTGCCCTCGAAGCGCTCGAACAGCGTGAAGGCGTCGGCGGTCGCACCGGCAAAACCGGCCAGGACCTGGCCCTTGTACAGGCGGCGCACCTTGCGTGCATTGCCCTTCATGACCGTGTTGCCCATGGAGACCTGTCCGTCGCCACCGATGACGACCTTTCCGTGTCGCCGGACGGACAGGATGGTCGTACCCCTGATCTTTTCCACTTCGAGAACCGCAGTTGCCAACAAGCCGTTCATTGTAGCGAAAGCCGCTGTCGGCTGCCGCTTCGACAGGCGGCCACGGATGGCTCAGGTCTTGCGCCTGGCCCGGGGGTGCGCCTGGTCATAGACCTGTGCGAGATGCTGGAAATCCAGGTGGGTGTAGACCTGGGTGGTACTGATATCGGCGTGCCCGAGCAGTTCCTGCACAGCGCGCAGGTCGCCGGACGACTCGAGCAGGTGGCTGGCGAAGGAATGGCGCAACATGTGCGGGTGCACGTGTCGCGGCATACCCTGTTCGATTGCGCGCTGCCGCAGCCGCGCCTCGATCGCCCGACGGCTCAGGCGGGTCCCGCGCTGGCTCACGAACAGCGCCGGTTCGCCGATGGCGGCAAGCGTGGGCCGGACCTGCAGCCACACCTCGATTGCGACCACGGCGAGGTGCCCGACCGGCACCCGGCGCGTCTTGCCACCCTTGCCGGTGATCTCGAGCAGATGTTCGTCGCCACCGGTGTCACCGACGTTCAGCCCCGCCAGTTCGGACAGGCGCAGGCCCGACGAATAGAACAATTCCATGATCGCACGGTCGCGCCGGTCCAGCGGCCCGTCCCCGGGGAGCGCGAGCAGGTGGGCGAGTTGATCGGCGTCGAGGGTATGCGGCAGCGTTTTTGCCGTCTTGGGTGCGCGCACGCCGTCGGCCGGGTTGTGTCGCAGCAGCCCTTCGCGCAGCAGGAAGCGGAACCAGGCCCGGATCGAGGCGAGGTGCCGCTGCAGGCTCTTCGGCGAAAGCCCCTGGCGGTGCCGTTGTGCCGCGTATGCCCGAACGTGGCGGCTGTCGACCTGCACGGGGTCAGCGAGGTCGTGTCCTTCGCACCAGTGAAAGAAGCCTTCGAGGTCGCGTTGGTATCCGTCGACCGTGCGTGATGACAGGCGTTTCTCGTAGCGCAGGTAATCGAGGAAGGCGGGAAGCCGCGGGTTGGACACTACACGCCCGGACTGGACGCCGACTGCAGTTTCGCGTTGACGACCTCGGCCAGGCGTTGCAGGAAATCGACGCTCTTGCCCTCGTGGAAGCGGTCGGGGTCACGGCTGCCGATGGCGAGCACGCCGGCCAACGGCGGGGCTGCCAGCGGGATCAGCGCCGCAGACCCGGTTTCGCCGGCCTGCGGGCCGAAAAGGTATTCCAGTTTCGCCTTGTCCAGCTGACCGCAATTCGGCCGCGCGCGCTTCAGGAAGTCGCTGAACAGGGCCGGGCCGGCCTCGTGTGCGTGGGCCTCGAGCTGGTCGACCTCGAACAGTTTCATCTCGACGGCGTCGGCCTTGAACTGGTCGCGCAGTTCGTCCTGCAGCGTGTTCAGCACTTCGTCGAAGGAGTGTGTCTCGATCAGTGCGACCGTCAGGCGATGCAGGCGCTTGGCCAGCGCATCGTTTTCGCGCGCGACGTTGACCAGGTGCTCGAGCTGGCGACGGTAGTTGTCGGACTGCTCGCGCAAGGTGCGAACCTGGCGCTCGATCAGCGAGACCGCATCCCCGGTCGGGTGCGGAATGTCGATCGCAGCGAGCGCATTCGGGTGACGGGTGAAGAAATCCGGGTGCGCTACCAGGTAGTCCGCGACCTGTTCCTCTTGCTCGTTGGCCGAATCATTGATGTCGTCGTCGATCAGCGTCACCGCCTGTCACCCCCCATGGACCCGTTCACGTTCTCAGGTCTGCCCGGACTTCCAGCCGGCCGGCGCGATCTGGTGCATATCGATGGTGCCCTCGAACACCGTGACCGCGGGGCCGGTCATCCACACCGGATGCCCGTTTTGGCGCCAGCTTACCACAAGGTCACCGCCCGGCAGTGACACGGTCACCTGCTCGTCGAGCCAGCCGTTGAGGCGTCCGCATACGACGGCCGCGCAGGCGCCCGTGCCGCAGGCGAGCGTTTCACCCGCGCCCCGTTCGAACACCCGCAGGTCGATGTGGTTGCGTGACCTGACCGCCATGAAACCGGCGTTGACGCGCTGCGGGAAGCGCGGGTGCCGTTCGATCAACGGTCCCAGCGTCTCGACCGGCGCGCTGGCGACATCGTCGACGCGCAGCACGGCGTGCGGGTTGCCCATCGACACGGCCCCGATCATCAGCGTCTTACCGTCAACGGCGAGCGGGTACAGCGGTTCTGTCGAATCTGCCGTGAACGGAATGTCCGCCGGCAGCAGTCGCGGTACGCCCATGTCGACACGGACGTCGCCGTTGTCCTCGATGTACAGCCGGATCGGGCCCGCGGCCGTGCCGACCGGGATCTCACGCCGCCCGGTCAGACCCTTGTCGAGGACAAAACGGGCAAAACAACGGGCGCCGTTGCCGCATTGCTCGACCTCGCCGCCATCGGCATTGAAGATGCGGTAATGGAAATCGGTGTCGGCGTCGCGTGCCGGTTCGACCAGCAGGACCTGGTCGCAGCCGATGCCGAAGCGGCGGTCGGCGAGGTGCCGCACCAGCGTCGGCGTCAGGGCAACGGAATGGCGGGTCGCGTCAATGACGACGAAGTCATTGCCGAGACCGTGCATCTTGGTAAACGGGAGCCTGTCGCCTGTCATGCCCCGAGCATATCAGCACGCGCCGGCAAGTGGGCGCCCGGACGGCCGGTTTCAGTCGATGCGGCCGGACACCGCGAGGTGGCGGTCACTGACACTGTCGACGCGCAGTTGCGACAGTCCCGCGGCGGCGAGCTGCGCCTCCACCTCGTCGACGCGGTAAGCCGCGAACAGCGAGTTGCGGAAGTCCTGCCGCAGCACAGTCGGTGCATCGGCGGCGTAGCGGCCGACCAGGTCGTCGACGTCGGCCACCGAATCCGGCCTTGCCAGGTCCATGACCAGCACCAGTGCCCCGGGTTTTGTGCTGCGCGTGATGGTTTGCCATATCAGCGCCGGGTTGGACAGGTGATGCAGCAGGCTGTTGGAGATCACCGCGTCGTAGGCATGTGACGGCAGAGCCGCGCAGGGCAGCAGGTCACAGACCAGGCGGACCCGGGGACGCAGCGCCGGCAGGCCGTCGAGCGCCCGGTCGGCCAGGTCCAGCATTGCCTGCGCGCCATCGACGGCGTCGATATGCATGTTGGGGAAGCGCTGCGCGAGTTGCAGCGGGATATCGGCCGGGCCGCAGCCGAGGTCGAGTACACGGGCCCCGGGGTCACCGGCCGCGGCACCCGTCAGCAGCTCGATGAAAAGGCTGTTGGCCTCGCTGAAATCGGCCGCGGCGTAGGCCTCGGCCTGGTCGGCGCGGTCCATCAGTTCCTCGGGTTCGGGTGTGCGCGGGATCATGCCGGCAGTATCGATTCACCGGCGAACAACTCGGCAATGGTCTCGCGCCGGCGCACGCAGTGCACCTGGTCGCCGTCGACGACGACCTCGGCCGCGCGCGGACGCGTGTTGTAGTTGGACGCCATCGTGAAGCCGTAAGCGCCGGACGAGCGTACCGCCAGCAGGCTGCCTTCGCGCAACGTCAGTTCGCGCTGCTTGGCGATGAAGTCGCCAGTTTCGCAGATTGGCCCGACCAGGTCGTAGACACCGGGGGTACCCGCGGGCCGCTCGTCGACTGGCACCACTTTCTGCCAGGCCTGGTACAGCGACGGCCGGATCAGGTCGTTCATGGCCGCGTCGACGACAGCGAAATCCTTCGCCTCGCCGTGCTTCAGGTACTCGACCCGGGTCAGCAGCACGCCGGCATTTGCCACGATCGCGCGCCCCGGTTCGACCAAGATCTCGTAGGGCAGGTCCTCGAGCCGGTCCAGCAGCGCACGGGCGTAATCGGCCGGCTCTGGCGGGCGCTCGTCGTTGTAGCGCACACCGAGGCCGCCACCAAGGTCGAGGTGATGAATGGTGATGCCGTCGTCGGCGAGGCGTTCGACGAGCGCGAGGACCCGCTCCAGCGCATCGAGGAAGGGCGCCGTATCGGTCAGTTGCGAGCCGATGTGGCAGTCGATGCCGCAGACGTCGAGGTGCGGCAGGTCGACCGCGCGCCGGTATAGCGCCAGCGCCTCGTCGATGGCGACGCCGAACTTGTTCTCCTTGAGCCCGGTCGAGATATAGGGATGTGTCTTCGCATCGACGTCCGGATTGACCCGCAGCGACACTGGTGCCGTCCTGCCGATTGAACCGGCGACCTCGTTGAGGCGCTCGAGTTCCGGTGCCGACTCGACGTTGAAGCAGCGAATGCCGACCTCGAGCGCCCGCTGCATCTCGTCGCGGCGCTTGCCGACACCCGAGAACAGCACCTTGCCGGGATCGCCCCCGGCCGCCAGTACGCGCTCGAGCTCACCGACCGAGACGATATCGAAACCGGAGCCCAGCCGTGCCAGCAGGTTCAGCACGCCGACGTTCGAATTGGCCTTGACGGCGAAACAGACAAGGTGCGGGTGCGCGCCGAACGCATCGTCGAAGGCGTGCCAGTGGCGCTCCAGCGTGGCTCGCGAATAGACGTAGCAGGGGGTGCCGTACTGGGCGGCGATCTCGTGCAGTGGCACCTGTTCGGCGCAGAGTTCGCCGTTGCGGTATTCGAAGTGGTCCACGCGTTATTCCCTTTCGGTAGCGGGGTCTTGCCCGCTTTGCGTGGCATCGGTGGGCGGCAGGTACAGCGGTCCCTTGTTGCCACAGCCGGCACAGCCGAGAACGGCGACGAGCAGGCCGGCGATCAGCAGCGGTCGAATCATCGGTGACTCCAGCGAAATGGAGCGACAGTATAGCGTGCGTCGCCGGCCGACTCAGTTGCCGAGTTGGCGCATCGCCGTGGCGAGTGAGCCTTCGACCTGCTGTTTCAAGCGCAGTAGGTCGATCAGCGGGCAGCGGCCGCCTTCGTCGCCCTCGGCGCTGATGACCCCGGTCAGGTAGATCGGGTAGTTGGAGCGGCCGTTGCGCAGCTTGCGGATATGGCGCACGACCTCGGTGTAGAGACCTTCGCCGAGCAGCAGCGAGTCGAACTCCCTGCGTCCGAGCTGCAGGCGGAAACCGTCGTCGAGGCGGCAGCCGGCACTGACCGCCAGGATCAGCTCGGCGTGATCCGTGACCTTGGTCCGCGGGACCCGGATGTTGGTGATCTGCCAGTCGCCCTGCGACGTCTCGACCACGCGGGCGAACTGTGCGCTGCAGTCGGCCGAGGCGCGGGCGGACGCCAGCAGGCGCCGGCTGGCGATCGTGTCCAGGAAACGCTGCTGCTGGACCATCAGGTAGTACTCATCGGCGTTCTCGGTCCACTGCTGAAACACGCCGCCATGCTCGTCGAAGACGAACAGCCGGATGCCGCGATCCTCGACCTGGTAGAAGACCTGGACCCTGTCCGGCAGATTACGGGTCAACAGCGCGGGCAGAGGCGAACCCTGCATGCTCATGCGGTCGATGCGTGTCGGAACGAACTCGGTATGCGAACGGGCAAGGTGGGCCGTGACGTCGCGGTCGTCACCGATTGCCTCCCAGGCGTAGCGCTCGTCGCTGCGGTAGACCTGGTAATGCCGGTCCGCGATCCGCAGCAGGTAGCGCGTGCTGGGTCCGTTGCCGTGGAAGGCCTCGGCAATCGAGTACACCAGGCGCGCAACGCGGTTGGCGATAGCGCCGCCGCGGGTCGACGAGAAACTGAACGCGGCGATCGGCTGCACCTCGTGGCGGTGCGGGGCGAACAGGTCGAGATAGCGGCAGATACAGTCGAGCAGACCGTCTCCGCCGTCGGCATAGCGCTCGATCCGGACCTCGCCCCAGGTCGTCAGGTACAGATGCTCGATGCTGCCGATCAGGCAGTCGTGCGCGGCGCCGAAACTCAGCGCGTCGATCCGCTCGCTGATCAGTTGGTAGCCGGCGTCGGCAAAGCTCGCCTGCGGGTTGTAGCCGACGTTGACGAACCAGATCGACAGCCGGCCGCGGGCCATGTCGGCGTAGGCGTTCAGGCCGTGGTCGGCCGACCTGTCCGGCGGCAGGTGTTTGCGCAGTGTTTTCAGGATCCGGTCCTGTTCCGATTCGCCGTATCCGTCCGGTTTCGGCAGGTAGTGTATCTGGGTGCTGCGCTCGCAGATGCCATTCAGGTGCAGCCAGGTCAGGATCTCGACCAGACTGATACTCGTCTTGACTGGCGTGTTGTGCATCTCACCGGGCGGGTGCAGGAACAGCTGCCAGCGCACCGGCCGGTCGTCGCTGCGCCGCAACCACAGCGTCTTCTCCGACAGGTCGCGAGAGATGCCGGGATTCACCCGGTCGACCTTGCCCGGTCGCTTGTCCAGCACCGCGTACAGTTTGCGTCCCAGCAGCGCGAGCTCGCGCGTGTCGAGACTGGCCGCGGCGTCCTGCTCGCGGGCAAACTCCGTCAGCAGGCGGTAGCTGCGTGACAGCTCGGACACCAGGCCGTTGCGTTCGTCGACCACGCGTTCCAGCTTCCATTCAGCGCGGGTGTCGAGCAGGCGCAGCTCGGACTTGTCCCAGCCCCAGCCCTGGCACTGTTCCAGCATCAATTGGCTGCGCCAGTCCTGCGGTGCGTTGACGCGGGTCAGCTGGTGACCGGCCTTGAAGTAAAACGCACGCCGCGCCAGTTGCAGCCGGTCCGGTTCGCCCCGTGCGTCGAGATAGTGGGTGATGCGCTGCAGGATCAGCAGGTAGGGATCGACCGCGTCGATGTCGATGTCGCGGTCGGCATAGACGGCACGCTTGGTATCCATGCACAGCCAGTTGACCCGGGGATACTCGGCCGCGTAGGCCTCGAGCAGCATCAGTTTCAACAGCGACTTGTAAGGTGCGTCAATGCCCTTGAACAGCTGCCAGTGCGCGACGCCGAAGAACTCCTCCGCCGGCAGGCTGTGCAGGCCGCCGAAGTCGAGCCATTGCTCCGCCTTGATGAAACGCTTGCGCACCAGTTCGGAGGTGTAGCGGCCGTAGTCCGCCTCGTGTTCCGGCGGTACGATCCACCACAGCAGCGGGTTGCCGGCCAGTTGCAGCCCGGTGCGGTAGAACTCCTCCAGCAGCAGTGTGTGCTGGGTGTGCCCGCTGCTTTCCTTGGACAACTGCTCATGCGCGCCCTGCCGGAACGCGCTGTCGTTCATCATGAAGAAGTGCGCGTGCAGGCCGATGCCGGCGGCGTACTCCTCGAGTTCGGTCGCCTTCTGCCGCAGCAGGCGCATGCCCTCGTCATCGATGTCGCCGGCGTGACACAGCCAGAAATCCATGTCGCTGCCGGCGGTCTGGCCGAGGCTGCCCATGCTGCCCATCAGGTACAGGCCGCGAATGGGTGCGTGATACAGCAGGCGGTTTTCCTCGCGGAATCCGCGTACGAAACGGCGTGCGAGCAGCAACTGCTCGCGGTTCGGGTGATAGTCGACGACGCCGCTGGGCGTGTTCGACGTGACAAAGCCCGGCAGCATCGGGTGATTGACGTGCCACAGCAGCGGCAGCAGGTCGAAGAAGCTGCGTTGCTCGTGGCTCAGCGTGCGCCGGATTCGGCGCAGGCGCTCGTCGCGCAGGTGCTGGAAGCGCTCGACGATCCGCTGCAGCGCCTTGCGCCCGATGCCCTGCTCACCGGTGTCCGGGTTAACCTGCATATTTCACCGTTTTTCGACGCGATGACGGCGAGCGTATTGGCGGCCGCAGTCGCAAATCAGCGAGATGTGCAGGTTTGACATGGCTGGGCTTGCGCCGCCCGCGTCAGTCGCCGGTGGCCTGCAGGTCGTGCAGGGCGCTGCGCAACAACGTCCGCATGTCGTCGCCCTTCTGCCAGCAGGCGACACCGAACGACAGCCTCGGGCGGGCTTCCGCGTAGCCCTCCGGCAGGATCATCGCGTGCTGTTCGTTGCTGATCTTGCCGATCAGCCCGCGCGCGTCGGTCTCCGTGGTTTCCGGCAGCACCGCAAGGAACACGTTGTCGTCCCAGCGGCCGACCTGGTCGACCCAGCGCAGCCTGTCACGCAGGAACCGCGACACGGCCAGGATCATGGGTTCACCCGTCAACGGTTGCACATCGCCAGTGCCGGCCGGTTCGACGTAGACCAGCACCGCGCTGAGCGGGTTCTGGTAGCGCCGACTGCGCGAGATATGCAGGTCGAGCGCCTGGCCGATTGCGCGTTTGTTCGGCAGGCCGGTGAGTTCGTCGGTCAGGCGCAGGTCTTCGACCTGCTGGCGCAGCTGCGCGTTCTCCTCGGCCAGGCGTTCCTGTTCGGACACGTCAAGGGTGATCAGCACGCTGCGGCCATCGTCGAGAGTACGCAGTTCGCGGTTCAGCCAGATGCCGGATGCCGGCAACTGCAGCAGGTGTGGATTCGCGCTGCAGAGGTGCCGGATCTCGGCGTCGCAATCCTCCGGTTTCCGGCCGACCAGGCCGGTTGCTTCCGCGGGCAGCAGGCTGGCCATGAAATCGTTGATCCAGTCGATCCGGCCGTGGGCATCCATTGCCACGAGTCCGACAGGCAGTTGCTGCATCAGTTTACGGTCCTCATCGTTTTTTGATCGATCGTTCATCCGCTCTCCCGTTGGCGCGGTCAGTCTGTGTTGCATGCCTGTAAGATTCGGCCGCCGCGGCGCGGTCTTTAGCGAACGACGTTCATTTTCCCGGGGCGCTCTCTACCGATCACGGGTCCTTTCCGGTAGCGGGATCGCAGACTATGCTCGGCTCATGACGAATCGGCAGCAAACGGGCAATTCGCCCGTGCATGGGCACCCGGTGCGACCGGCCGAGCCCCTGTGGCGCCTGGCGCCGACGCGGGGCCACGATGGCGGCGGCATGGCCGATTTCATGATGCTGATTCCCGGCCTG
>JAGRGW010000378.1 GCA_020445315.1 Gammaproteobacteria bacterium | reverse complement strand
TGATCGAGAACGCGCACAAGCACCTCGAACGCTATCGTCACGAACACGGCCATGGCCCGCGTGGCGACGAACACTGGCGCGTCGTGACAGAAGCCGCCGCCGAGGTGGGTCCGGCGCTGTTTTTTTCGCTGCTCATCATCACGCTGAGCTTCCTGCCGGTATTCACACTCGAGGCGCAGGAGGGGCGGCTGTTCTCGCCGCTGGCCTATACCAAGACCTACGCCATGGCCGCATCGGCCGGGCTCGCGGTGACGCTGGTGCCCGTGTTGATGGGCTACTTCATCCGCGGCCGGATCCCGGACGAAACGCGCAACCCGCTCAACGTGCTGTTGATCTGGCTTTACCGACCGCTGTTGAACGCGGTCATGCGCTGGCCACGCTTTACACTGTTCAACACGCTGCTGGTCGTGCTGACGCTGGTGATCCCGATCGCCGGCATCAGTGGTTACCTCGCGCCGTTGAAGTGGCCGTTTCTGGTCGCCGAAACAATCACCGGCGCACCGCAGCCGATGGTGTCGCAGATCGAGCAATGGCAAAAGGACATCACGAAAGACTGGAAACGGACCTTCCGCGACACACCGTGGCTGGCCCGCTTCGCCACCGGTCTCGGCAGCGAGTTCATGCCCGAACTCGACGAGGGCGACCTGATGTACATGCCGACGACACTGCCCGGCCTGTCGATCGGCAAGGCACAGGAACTGCTGCAACAGACCGACCGCCTGATCCGCCAGGTACCCGAGGTCAGGCGGGTCTACGGCAAGATCGGTCGCGCGGATACGGCGACCGACCCGGCGCCGCTGACGATGATCGAGACGGTCATCCAGCTCAAGCCCAAGGCGGAATGGCGCCCGGGCATGACGACGCAGAAGATCATCGAGGAACTGGATGCGACGGTGCAGTACCCGGGTGTCACCAACGCCTGGGTCATGCCGATCAAGACTCGCATCGACATGCTGGCCACGGGTATCAAGACCCCGGTCGGCATCAAGATTGCCGGACCCGACCTGGCCGAGATCGAGCGTATCGGTCGCGAGATCGAAAAGGTCGTGCTGAGCGTGCCCGGCACGACTTCGGCCTACTCGGAGCGGGTCGCCGGCGGGCGCTACGTCGACATCACGCCGGACCGGGTGGCGGCCGCGCGCTACGGGCTCAACATCGATGACCTCAACCAGGTGATCGCCGCCGCGGTTGGCGGCATCAACCTGACTCAGACGGTCGAAGGGCTAGAACGTTACCCGGTCAACCTGCGCTTCCCTCGCGAGCGGCGCGACACTGTCGAGAAGCTGCGTGTACTGCCGCTGGTCACCCCGACCGGGGCGCAGATCCCGCTGGCCCAGGTCGCCGACATCCGGATCGTTGACGGCGCGCCGATGCTGAAGAGCGAGAACGGCCGTCTCAACGGCTGGACGTTCGTCGATATTCGCGATGTCGATCTCGGCTCTTATGTCGCCATGGCCCAACAGGCGGTGCGCGAGCAGGTCGCATTGCCGGCCGGCTACTCGATCACCTGGTCCGGCCAGTACGAGTACATGTTGCGTGCACAGGCGCGGTTGAACCAGGTCGTACCGCTGACCCTGGTCATCATCTTCGTGCTCCTGTACCTGACCTTTCGCCACGCCGGTCAGGCCATCATGGTCATGGCATCTCTGCCGTTCGCACTCGTGGGCGGTTTCTGGCTGATCTTTCTGCTCGACTTCCACCTGTCGGTTGCCGTTGGCGTGGGGTTCATCGCGCTGGCCGGCGTGGCCGCGGAGTTCGGGGTGGTGATGCTGGTCTACCTCGACAATGCACTACGTCACCACGAGATGCGTGGGCCGTTGACGCGGACGACACTGCGTGAAGCCATCATGGAAGGCGCCGTCCTGCGCGTACGCCCGAAGGCGATGACTGTCGCGGTCATTGTCGCCGGCCTGCTACCCATCTTCCTCGGCACTGGCACCGGTTCCGAGGTCATGGGCCGGATCGCCGCACCAATGATCGGCGGCATGATCACGGCGCCACTGCTGTCGCTATTCGTGATCCCGGTGATTTACCTGCTGTGGAAGGAACGCGAGATCCGGCAAGGGGAGGCAGTGGCGACAGGTAGTCCACAAAACACAGCGCCAGAGGAACGGGCCGAAGGCGAGCATCCCGCTGACTCGGCGTAACCGGGAAGTCACCCCAAAGCCGATGTCCGGAAACGGATCGACTGCCGATTGCCTGGGATCGGCAGTCGATCCCGATTGCCGAGGCTTCTCATACGAATGCTGCGAAGCCAGTCATTCCTCGTTCAACATGTCCAGGAACGCAACGATCGCAGCAAGCTGTTCGTCGTTCAGCTGCAGCGGCCGGAGTTCGTGCGGCCCGTTGTTCGTCGGTGGCTGGTTGTAGTAGTGCATGACGTCAGACAGGGTATCGAAGCGTCCGTCATGGAAGTAGGGCGCCGTCATGCCGAGGTTTCGCAGCGATGGTGTCTTGAAGGCCCCATCCTGCGGATGTGATGTGTCTGCGAAACGCAGTTGATGACAGTCGACTTTGCTGGCGTCGCTGTAGTTTCCCAGGCAGTTGAACTCGTCGATGATCGCGGCCTGCAGCCCGAGGCTGCGTCCGAAATCGAGCGTACCCTCGTAAAAGCTCCCCGAACCGACGTTGTGAAATCCCCCGTTGGCCAGCAACGCACCGTTGTGGCATTGCATGCATTGGGTCTTCGCCGGGTCAATGAACAGTTCGATGCCGGACCGTTCCTGCGCAGTGAGCACGATGTCATGATCCTCGACGCCTGACAATTGCTCCACGTAACGATCAAACCGCGTAGCCGTTGGTATCAAGGTCCTCTCGTAGGCGGCAATGGCCTTGCCGATATTGGAGAACACGCGATTGATCTTGTGCTTCTTGTCGTCAGGCAGCCGGTACCAGCGATCGCGTGACGCCCGGTCACCCATCGGGCTGGCATGCAGATGGCGCGGTTCGACAGTCAGTTCGAGAGGCAGCGCGCCGTACAGCGTCTCATACTGGCGCCGCAGATCAGCGTCCCGGCTGATCTCCCGGATCACGTGGGTACGACTGCTGCCCATCTCATCCGGGGATTCAAAGGGGATCAACGCCTGCGACCAAAGCGAGTCGCGTCTGCCGTCCCAGTAAAACCAATGCAACCAGCCACTGCCAACGACAGTCGGCGTGTTGCGCATTGTTTGGCCGATTCCGATTCCAACTTTGCGCTGGTCGGTAAAGTGCTTGTCCGGTTGATGGCAGGACGCACACGACAGCTGTCCGTTACGACTGAAACGCGGATCGAAGAACAATTGCCTGCCGAACGCCGCCGCCTGTGGGTCATCGGCAACGCGATTGGACGGGCTCCCGGGGATCGGGGCCAGCGCGGAGAGCGACAGGGATTTCAGGATACGTAGTTCCCGCTCGCTCCAGTCGGGACTCCCGGCAAGCGTATGCGTGCCACACAGGCCGAGAAAAAGTGCCAGCAACAGCCTCATTCAGAACTCGATATCGAAATCGAAACGCACCCTATCCATCACTTGTGGGGTTTGAATGACAAACAGCAACGTCCAGCGACCGGCCATATTGAACAACATGCCTTCGATCAGGTACTGGCCGTCACCGAGATAGCGGGTGATCTGCGGCTTGGAAGGCAGCCCGTGACCGTGTGCCTCCATGCCACCGGCGACCGTCATACTCGCATTGTCGATGACCTGTCCGTTGGGATCGGTAACCTGAACGACCCACTGATGGTAACGACCGACAAGGACCTGCCCGTCTCGCGGAAACACCCGCACCTCGAACGCACTATCGAGACTCGGGGCTTTCAGGTCGACACCGGCCCAGGCCGACATTGCCTGTACGCACAGGAAACCGATCCACAGGATGGTGGATAACGCCTTCATGTCAACGCGGCGTCCCCATTACCTGTACTTCGGCAAGACTGAGGTAGGCCAGTCCGGCATGTTGAACACGGACGTAACGCCCCGTTCGATCGAGTGAGAATTCCGCATCGAACCCGACGACCGCGGAGTATGCAATCGCCGTCACACCCGGTTGATTCAGGACCTCGTTCAGATCACCACTGGCGAACGGCGTATCGGAGACCAGGACATAAAAGTTGGCCAAACGGTAGCTGCAACAATCGGTACGGTTCCACAAGTGAATCGCCGTCAGGTCATGCAGGGCACCAAGATCAACCTCCCACCAGGCGTTGTCTTCCTTCAATGTATGCGTGACCGAACCCTGGTCATACACGCCACTCGTGTCGCCATCGACCGCGCGTGCAGGTACGCCGCCCCACCCGGTCGAAGATTGCGAGGCCGCTTTACCCAGGGCGACGTTACCCGTCTGATTCGGCGGCGGTGTTGGGCCGACGTCGGAGAACAGGACCGTGCTCAATCCCAACTTTTCGAAAGTTCCCGTGTGCACGGGGTCTCCCCAGTCCTGGCCGTCATTGCTGAAATAAACGGCAAAATCACCGATTGTCCCGTTACCGCTGCGCGATCTCGGCAGGTA
>JAGRGW010000052.1 GCA_020445315.1 Gammaproteobacteria bacterium | reverse complement strand
TCCTGGTCGCCGTCGCCATCGAGGTCGCCGACGACCAATGACGTCGTGTAGTCTTTCGCTTCACTGATACTGACGGCTGGATGGAACCCCAACCAGGTCTGGCCGTTGAGTCCCTTGTTCAAATAGAGCAGGTTGAGTTGGCTGGCATTGCCGACCACCAGGTCCGGGAAGCCATCGCTGTTCACGTCCGCAGCCGCCATCACCAACGTCTGGTTGTCGGCAAAGCCGATGTCCTGTCCGGTTGCCAGGCCCAGCCAGCCGGAAGCGGTACATCCCCGGTTCAGGAAATACTGGTTTCGTCCATACGCGTTTCCACTGACCAGGTCCTCGTCACCGTCGTTGTCCAGATCTGCGACAACCAGCGTGTCCGTCGTCGTCGAAACGCCGAAGTCGATAATTTCCGGGAATGATCCCTTGCCGTCGTTGAGGAAGACTTTGTTTACGCTGTAGTTGGTGTTGCCTTCGACGATGTCCATGTCGCCGTCGCAGTCGAGATCAGCCGCGACAATGGCCTTCGTATCGCGTTCTGCCGTGTCCAGATCGAAGCCGAATTCGAAAACTTCGCCTGAATCCGCGAGAGCCGTTGTGGCGATAGCCACCAGGAAAAAGACCAGGCAGATGCGCCTGCACGGGAGCATCCAGTTCAATCGACGCATCTGGCTGGCGTGGCGGTCCATCGGGGAACCCGCGACAGTGGGTCTTGCTCGGTAAGTCATACAGTCAAGCAAGGGTAAGCGGAATGGGAGGCATTCCTGCACCGCGTCATGTTCGGCGATGGCAGGGAGGTACGACCCGATCAACCAGAGTCTAACCGATGTGTCCCTGCGTGTAATCCGATGGACCGTCACCGGTCCGGGGGCACCGTATCAGACCTTGCCCAGCGAATAGCTTGCCGCCGCATGGCCACGGCGACGCAGCGTGGTGTAGGTGTCGTCCCGGCGACTGCGTCCGGTCAGGATCTCGAGCGCGGAACGCGCCGCGTGTTGTCCCCGTACGACCAGCTGGCCGTTGCGATTGTTGAGTTCAGCGACCTGGCCACCGAGTTCGCCGAGTCTGCGCCATTCTTCGCCCAGGCTGTCCTGGCCGACGCGGTCGACGAACTGCTGGCCACCGTCAGCGCCGGCGGCAAATCCACCGGCCTGCTGCAACCTGTCGCGTGCCTGGACGCCGTATTCCAACTGCTTGAGCAGTTCCAGCTTGTCCTTTACCAGTTGTTCCAGTCGCTCCGGATCCTTGCCCAGGATGGCGTCCTGTTCCTTTTGCAGCAGATCGTGCAGGGATTCCAGGCCGTGCAGGCTGGCCTGCACGGTCGCCGTGAACGCCTTGATCAGTTGCTGCGTGTCCACGCGTCAGGAGGCCTTGCCCAGGCCGGCCTCGAATGTCAGCAGCTTGTTCGCGACGCGCGCTGGCTGGATCTCGAACGAGCCGGTCGCAATCGTGCGCTGCACGTCCTGCACGCGCTGGGTGTCGACGACCGGCAGGTTGGAAATCTCTGCCTCGAGCGCCTTCAGTTGCGAGGCCTTGTCGGACAGCTTTAGCTGGTCTCCGCTGGTCGTCGGTTGCGGATTGGCGCCGCTGCCTGCGCCGGGTTTGGCAGTGTTCGACGCGGACTGCGCTTTGCTCGCGTCGATCGCTTCTTGGGGGGGACGGCCGGTTTTTCCAATCTCGATGCCCATCTCGGTTACACCTTCACGTTCATTACGCTCTCTGTATCGTCCGACTTTTGACGGACTTTATCCAGCCTGCGTAAGTTGTGAAGTTGATTCCGAAAAACAGCATTTTCGGCATTTTTCCATGATCTCGTGCCCATTAATTGAGGACCTCGATCACACCGCTCTGGGTCACGGTGCCCGTGACAATGCGCCCGGACGACAGGTTCTTGGCCCGGATACGCTGGCCGCGGCTGCCGTCTGACAGGGCCTTGCCGCGCATCGTCACATGCAGGCCACCACTCACGGCCCGGATCTGGACATCGCTGCCGCGCCGGACCAGCTTGGCTCGCTGCAGCAGGCCCGCGTGCACGATGTCGCCGGCATCGAGGGTACGCTTGCTGCGCAATCCCACGACGTCACCAATTTCGCGGAACACGGCCTTGCGCTGGCTGCTGACGTCGACTTCGCGCAGCATCAGGTCGCCGGCATCGAGTGTCTGGCCGCGTACGATAGGGTTACGAGTGACCACCACGTGGTCCATCAGGGCGACCTGGACGGGTACGTAGATCTTCCACGGCGTGCTGCCCGTACAGCGGACGCCGACGACGCCGCGACCGCTGGACAGGCCATTCGGCGAATCGAAGGTCTCCAGTGGACGATCGCACTCCGCCAGCCGGAGACGGCTGTCGAGGGACTTGACGCTGACTTCGGCGCGCCCGCCGAGGGTGTCGGCGTCGTCCAGGGCGTGGATTCTCGCGGCCTCGCGAATGGCATCGTGACTCTGCGATGCCTGCTCGGTAGCGTTTCCTGTTGCCGCCAGCGCGACCGCAAGCGCAAGCGAAGCGGTGACGGAAATTCGACGTATCTTGCTCATGCCCTGTAACCAGCAAACTCTATGCCGTTCCCGGCTCCAGTCGAAGCTAAAGCCCAAGGTGTGCGTGCCGCTACGCAACGCATGAACTCGAATCGATCTGGGAGAAGCTGATGGCTGGGGTTCTTGACGGCGTCGACATGCGTACCAAGCTGGCCGGGCACAATCGCCTCGAGCTCCTGCTGTTCAGGCTGGGCGGAAAACAGCGCTTCGGCATCAATGTGTTCAAGGTACAGGAGGTGATCCAGTGCCCGCCGTTGACCCATGTGCCGCAGTCACACCCCGTGATCCTCGGCATTGCCAACATGCGCGGCAAGACCATTGCCATCATCGACCTGGCACAGGCCATTGGCGCCAGGCCGATCGACGATCACCAGGACAAATTCGTTATCGTCACCGAGTACAACCGCAAGGTGCAAGGATTCCTGGTCGACTCGGTCGATCGCATCGTCAACATGAACTGGGAAGAGATCCTGCCGCCGCCGAAAGGTGCGGCCGATGGCACTTACATGACAGCCGTCACCCAGGTCGACGACGAGCTGGTCGAGATCATTGACGTCGAAAAGGTGTTGAAAGAGGTCGTCGGCGGGGCGGAAGACGTATCGGACGGTGTCATCCAGCAACGCGATACCGACCTGCAGCAGCACGTCCTGATGGTCGACGACTCCGGCGTTGCGCGCAAGCAGGTCACCCGTGTTCTCGATCAAATGGGTGTCGAGTACACGACGGCCAACGATGGGCGACAGGCATACGATCAACTGAAGGCCTGGCTGGACGAGGGCAAGGATGTCGAGAACTGGTTGGCGCTGGTCATTTCCGATGTCGAAATGCCGCGGATGGACGGGTATTCTCTGACCAAGGCCATACGCGACAATCCCCAGCTGAGTCATCTTCACGTGATCCTGCATACGTCACTGAGCGGCGTGTTCAACAAGTCCATGGTCGAGAAGGTGGGCGCCAACGACTTTCTGCCCAAGTGGGAACCCGATACGCTGGCTATGATGGTCCAGGAGCACCTGCGTCAACATGCGGAAGAGCGGCGGGCGCAGTCGTCCTGACCCAGGACAAGCTGTACAGGAATGCTGGCGAAGACACTGAAACCGGAGGAATACCAGGCAATCCACGAATTCCTGGAGCGCCAGGCGGGAATACGTCTCGGCACGGGCAAGGAATACCTGATCGTCAGTCGACTCAGTCGCCTCCTGCCGACGTTCGACCTTGCCGGCTACGGTGAACTCGTCCAGCGCCTCGGCCAGTTCGGCAGCACGTCGTTGCAAACCGCCGTGATCGACGCGATGACGACCAACGAGACTTTCTGGTTTCGCGACATTGCCCATTTTCGCGTGCTGACCGACGGCATTCTCGCCGAATCGCGGCCGACCCGGCTGCGTATCTGGTCGGCGGCATCATCGACCGGGCAGGAGGCCTATACCACGGCCATCAGCCTGCAGGACGCCATGCAGGGCGGCCGTGTCGGGCGGATGCTGAGCTACGAAATCATCGGTACCGACATCTCGCCCACCGCGGTGCGCGAGGCCCAGGGTGCCAGCTACTGCGGTGTGGCTGCGGCCCGGGGTCTCAGCGACGATCAGCGCCGGCGCTACTTCCGCGAGCAGGGTGGATGCATCGAGGTCCTGCCGCAGTACCGCAAGGGCATCAGTTTTCGCACCTTCAACCTGTTGAAGCCGTTCGACAGTCTCGGCCGTTTCGACGTCGTGTTCTGCCGCAACGTGCTGATCTACTTCTCCCAGGAGCGCAAACGCGACATCGTCAGCCGCATCGCACGCGTCCTCAACCCCGGTGGCCACCTGTTTCTCGGTTCGACCGAGTCGATGAGCGGCCACGAGGACCTGTTCGAGATGCGCAACCTGGCCGGCGGGCTGGTCTACCGCAAGCGGACGTAAGCCCCGCCCTGCTTGCCGCCCGACCGGCAAGCACTTGCCGCCCGTTCCCGCCCCGGGTTGGCTGCTTCTCCTTAACCCATTGAAATAAATTGCAAATCCTGTCCTGGCATGGGAAGTGCTGCCTGTTCATCGAACACGAACGGCAGGAACCCCCTGATGAAGCTCGACCAGGTATTCGGTATCCACGAAGAGGCATTGAAACTGCGTGCACGGCGGTCGGAGGTACTGGCATCGAATCTCGCCAATGCTGAAACACCGGGCTACAAGGCGCGCGATTTCGACTTCAACGCGATCCTCCGCCGGGAAGTGCAAAAGCCGGTCCGGCTGGCGGCAACGCATGCCGGCCATATCCAGACCGACCGGGGGATGGTGGCCTCGACGCAGATGCAGTTCCGCGTGCCGCAGCAACCTTCACTCGACGGCAACACGGTCGAGGTCGAACGTGAACAGACCGAGTTCAGCGCCAACACCCTGCGCTACCAGGCAAGCCTGCGCTTCCTGGACGGCAAGATCGAGGGCCTGAGGCGCGCCATCAAAGGACAGGGCTGATGAGTAGTTTCAAGATTTTCGATATCGCCGGTTCCGGTATGAACGCGCAGAACCTGCGCCTGAACCTGGTCGCCAGCAACATGGCAAACGTCGATGCCGTATCGAGCAGCATCGACCAGACCTACCGCGCGCGTCAGCCGGTCTTCGAGGCGATGCTGGACCAGGCCAATCGACGCAACCCGGCGGTTGGCGTGCGCATGGCGGGTGTCGTCGAGAGCGAGGCACCGCTGGTGCGCGAGTACGCACCGGATCACGCCCTGGCCGACGACGAAGGCTACATCTACCGACCCAACGTCAACGTCATCGAGGAGATGGCCAACATGATCTCCGCGTCGCGCGCTTACCAGAGCAACGTCGAGGTGGTCAACGCAACCCGCCGCATGATGGCGGCGACGATCAACCTCGGGAAGTAATTCGCCATGAGCATTTCCACAGAACAGGACATCTTTGCCAGCCTGGGTCTGTCGTCACAGGCAGGGACGACGCGCGGGACCAACGACGCGACCGAACTCGGCTTGAACACCTTCCTGAAGCTGATGGTCACGCAGTTGAACAACCAGGACCCGTTCCAGCCGATGGAGAACGGCGACTTCCTGGGCCAGATCGCGCAGTTCGCGTCGGTGACCGGCATCGAGCAGCTGAACCAGAACTTCGGCGGGCTGTCGACGTCGCTGACCTCCGGCCAGGCACTGCAGGCCGGTTCCCTGATCGGCAAACAGGTACTGGCGCCGGTCGAGGACGGTTTCCTGACGGCGGATCGACCGATCACCGGCCAGGTGGATGCCGGTGCCGCCGGTGTCCCCGTGACGATGCGCGTGTACGACATCTACAACCAGCTCGTGCGCGAGATGCCACTCGGTACTTCGACCTCGGAGCCGATGCAGTTCGCCTGGGACGGGATCAACGATGGCGGCGAGTTCGCCGGCCAGGGTATCTACAAGATCAGGCTGCAGGGCGAGACCGATGACGGTCAGGTGGACCTGCAGACCCAACTGTTCTCCTCCGTGGAGAGCGTCAACATGAACGGCAACAGCGGCCTGACCCTGAACCTAGAAGGTCTGGGTCCGATCGCATTCAGCAACGTGCAGCAGCTCAAGTAACCGGGAGAAGCCAACATGACTTTTCGTATTGCACTCAGCGGACTCAATGCGGCCTCGACGGACCTGGAGGTGACCGGCAACAACATCGCAAACTCGGCGACCAACGGCTTCAAGGAATCGCGCACCGAGTTCGCCGATGTCTTCGCCAACGCCATCCAGGACACCAGTTCGAACGCGGCCGGGCAGGGCTCGCGCGTGTCGCGCGTGGCGCAGCAGTTCGGTCAGGGTACGATTGACTTCACGTCCAACAACCTCGACCTGGCGATCAGCGGGCAGGGCTTCTTCGTGCTGGAGTCGCCGGACGGGACCCAGGCTTACACCCGGTCCGGTGCGTACAGCGTCGACCGTAACGGTTTCGTCATCAACCATGCCAGCGACCGCCTGCAGATCTACGAGGCCAGCACCGGTGTCGGCGGCACGACGAGTTTCAATACCGGCGTGTTGAGCGACCTGCAGTTGCCGACGGCGCCGAGCTCGCCGCAGGCGACATCGATGATGCAGACCGCCTTGAACCTGAGTTCGTCGGCCGCCGCACCCGTTGCGCCGTTCGACCCGACGGTGACGAACAGCTACAACTACTCGACCTCGACCACGGCTTACGATTCCCTGGGCAACTCGCACACGGTCAAACTGTATTACGTCAAAACCGCCGCAAACACCTGGGATCAGCACATGTACGTAGGTAACGATGCGACCGCCGATGTCCAGACCTTGACGTTCAACTCGAGTGGCGACATCACCAGCCCGTCGGGAACCGTCACGACCCGGGCGTTCAATCCGCCCGGCAGCGGCGCCCTGCCGATCACGATCGATATCGATTTCAGCGAAATGACGCAGTTTGGCTCGGCCTCGTCGGTCAACAATCTGAACCAGAACGGATTTACATCGGGCCGCCTGGCCGGGGTCGACATCGATACCGAGGGCGTCGTGTTTGCCCGTTACACCAACGGCCAGTCGTCTGCGCTGGGCAAGGTCGCGCTGGCCAAGTTCAACAACCAGCAGGGCCTGCGCCAGATCGGTGATACCAACTGGGCCGAGAGCTTCGCCTCGGGCTCGCCGCAGTTCGGTGAGGCCGGGACCTCGAGCTTCGGCCAGATCCAGTCCGGTGCGCTGGAGGCATCGAATGTCGATATAGCCGCGCAGTTGGTCAACCTGATCACCGCGCAGCGCAACTTCCAGGCCAATGCCGAGGTCATCTCGACGGCAGACGCAGTGACCCAGACCATCATCAACATCCGGTAATTAGGGCAAAGGGCCGAGGGATGAGGGCATAGGCTCGAAAGTCAGCGGGTTCGCTGACGGCCTTGGCCCCCAACCCTACGCCATTGACCCCGCGACCAACGGGAGCAAACCATGGATCGTATGCTGTACGTCGCTATGAGCGGCGCCAAGGAAACCCTGATCTCGCAGGGCAACGCCAGCAACAATCTTGCGAATGCCAATACCACGGGTTTCCTGTCCGACCTGAACCAGTTCCGCAGCATGCCGGTATTCGGCACCGGTCACCCGACCCGGGTCTACGCGATGGACGAGCGGTCGGGTTCCAACTTCGCCGGCGGCGGCATCAACTCCACTGGCCGCGAGCTCGACGTCGCTTTGAAAGACGGTGGCTGGATCGCCGTGCAGGCGCGCGATGGCGCCGAGGCGTACACGCGGCGCGGTGATCTGCGTGTCGATGAAAACGGCATTCTGCTCAACGGCAACAACTTGCCGGTGATCGGCAATGGCGGGCCGATCGCGATCCCTCCCTACGACAAACTCGACATCGGTACCGATGGCACGATCTCTATCCTGCCGCAGGGTTCCGAGACCGAACAGCTCGCCGTGGTCGACCGTATCAAGCTCGTCGCGCCGCAGTACGAGCAGATGGAGAAGGGCGAAGACGGCCTGTTTCGCCTGGCCGGTGGTGGTGAGGCCGACGCAGATCCCGCCCAGCGCGTGGTTTCCGGCGCCCTGGAGACCAGCAACGTCAACATCATCAACGAAATGGTCGACATGATCGAGTTGTCGCGACGCTTTGAACTGCAGGTCAAGATGATGAAGACGGCCGAGGACAACGCCGACCTGGCGGCTACCGTCGTCCGCCCGCAGTAAAACTGGCAAGCAACTTGCTGCATTCAGGTTGATACAGCTTCCGGCCGGTCAGCAGACGCGACGTCGCGGGACAAAACGGACTCAACCGGTCGAATTCGCAACAGAGGCAAGAAATTATGTACCCAGCACTTTGGATCGCCAAGACCGGCCTCGACGCCGAGCAGACGCGCATGGCTGTGATTTCCAACAACTTGGCCAACGTCAACACGACCGGGTTCAAACGCGACCGCGCCGTGTTCGAAGACCTGATCTAC
>JAGRGW010000377.1 GCA_020445315.1 Gammaproteobacteria bacterium | reverse complement strand
TCTGGTTGAAGGCGTTGACGCGAAAGCGCGCCAGGCCCTGGATCTCGAACGAGAAGTCGCACTCGAGCGTCTCCTCGTAGGCCTTGCGCTGCGAGTCGTTCATGATGTCGTAGATCATGCCGTGCACGTCCTGATGCTCCATGGGCGGCAGGTTGATTCGGCGGACATCGCCGTGCACACGGATCATCGGCGGCAGGCCGGCCGAGAGGTGCAGGTCGGAGGAGTTGTGCTTGACACTGAACGCGAGCAGTTCTGCTATATCCATGTTGTTCCCGTAGCGATCTGGAAAATATTCAAAATGCCATTCCAGGTTAGCGTCAGTACCGGCACGCAGTTGAGCACCAATCCGGGTCGATCACGGAGACGACGAAGCATAGACACCATCTTAGACCCGAAATGAACCAGATTCCCGAACAACTTGCCCGCGTACGCGAGCGCATCGACGCCGCGGCCACCGCCTGCGGCCGCCCACCCGGTGACGTCCACCTGCTCGCGGTCAGCAAGACCAAGCCGGCGTCGGACGTGCGCTCGGCCTGGCAGGCCGGCCAGCGCGCCTTCGGCGAAAACTACCTGCAGGACGCACTGCCGAAGATCGATGCCCTGCGCGACCTGCCCATCGAGTGGCACTTCATCGGCCGCCTGCAGAGCAACAAAACGGCGTCGATCGCGGCGCATTTCGACTGGGTGCACGCCGTCGACCAGCTGAAGCACGCGCAACGCCTGTCGGACCAGCGCCGTGACGACCAGCCGCCGCTGCAGGTATGCCTCCAGGTCAATCTCAGCGGCGAGGCCAGCAAGGGCGGCGTCCCCGCCGACGAGGCCGGCGAGCTCGCGCACGCGATCGCGCGACTGCCACGGATCAGGCTGCGCGGACTGATGGTGCTGCCGGCACCGACCACGGACACCGGGGAGCAGCGTGCCGTGTTCCGCCGGCTGCGCGAATTGCAGCAGTGCCTCGTCGCCGACGGGCTCGACCTGGATACCCTGTCGATGGGCATGAGCGGCGACATGGAATCGGCGATCGCCGAGGGCGCGACGATCGTGCGCATCGGCACCGATATCTTCGGTGCAAGGCCGGCCAGACCGGAGCAGCCCTGACTCCCCCGGGCCACGAACACCAACGACCACAAAAACGCGACGGGATGCGGGTTACACTAGCGACCTGTTCCCAACAGGCGCAAACCGAACCTATGCAGAAGATTGCTTTCATCGGCGCCGGCAACATGGCCGGTGCGCTCATCGGCGGTCTGATCGCCGACGGTGTATCGCCCGACAGCCTGCTCGCGGCCGATCCGTCGGTTGAGAAATGCGACGCTCTCGCCGCCTCCACCGGCATGCAGACCACGCAGGACAACCTGGCGGCCGTGGCCGGGGCCGACGTCGTCGTGCTGGCGGTCAAGCCGCAGGTGCTGCGCGAGGTCGTCGACGGCATCAGCGGACCGATCCGCGAGCGCCAGCCGCTGGTCATCTCGATCGCCGCGGGCATTCGCTGCGACACCCTGCTGGACTGGTTCGGCGGCGACGTGCCGCTGGTCCGCACCATGCCTAACACGCCGGCGATGATCCGCTCGGGCGCGACCGTGCTGTTCGCCACCGACGGCGTCAGCGACGCGCAGCGCG
Organism: Gammaproteobacteria bacterium; assembly: GCA_020445315.1. GTDB lineage: Bacteria > Pseudomonadota > Gammaproteobacteria > Chromatiales > Chromatiaceae > Thiosocius. The sequence continues at coordinate 2,591 of JAGRGW010000377.1, read as the reverse complement.
AACAGGCGGAATCGCTGATGCGCGCCGTCGGCCTGACCCAGTGGATCGACGACGAATCGCAGATGGACGCGGTTACGGCGCTGTCCGGCAGCGGCCCGGCCTATCTCTTCCTGGTCATGGAGGCGATGGAAAACGCGGCGCGCGAATGCGGCCTGCCGGCGGAAACGGCGCGCCTGCTGACGTTGCAGACCGCGTTCGGCGCCACCCGGATGGCGCTCGAAAGCGACGAACCCCCGGCCGAGTTGCGCGCCCGGGTCACCTCTCCCGGCGGCACCACCGAACGCGCCATCGACACGTTCGAATCGGGCGGACTGCGCCAGTTGTTCGTCGACGCCATCAGGGCCGCGCAACAGCGTTCAGTCGAACTCTCAGCAGATCTCGGAGCAAAATGATGGGCGACGGTTACTTGACCAACCCGGCGACCTTCCTGGTCCAGGTAATTTTCGGGCTTTACGCGACGCTGGTGCTGCTGCGCTTTTTGCTGCAGCTGACCCGCGCCGATTTCTACAACCCGCTGTCACAGTTCATCGTCAAGGCGACCAAGCCGGCCCTGAACCCGATGCGCCGCCTCATCCCCGGCGTTTCCGGCATGGACCTCGCCGCGCTGGTTCTGGCGTGGCTGGTCATCGGCGTCGAACAGCTCGCGATCCTCGGGCTCGGCGGCTACGGCTTCCAGCCGATCGCCGCGCTACTGCTGGCGATACCCGAGATGATCTCGCTGATCATCAACATCTTCCTGTTCGCGATCCTGATCCAGGTCATCATCAGCTGGATCAACCCCGGCTCGTACAACCCGGCGATTAGCCTGATCAACAGCCTCGTCGACCCCCTGCTGGCACCGGTGCGGAGCCGCATGCCCGACCTGGGTGGCCTCGACCTGTCGCCGATGGTCGTCATGATCGGCCTCGTCATCCTCGAAATGCTGTTGATTCCCCCGATAAGGCAGCTGGTTGGCGGCCTCATCTGACGCCCCCGGCTGGTACCGCAAGGACGGGGACGACCTCGTCCTGCTGATCAAGACGCAGCCACGGGCCAGCCGCGACGAATTCGCCGGCATCCGCCAGGATCGCCTGCATATCCGGATCAAGGCGCCACCGGTCGACGGTCGGGCCAATGCATACCTGATCGCCTGGCTCGCCGACCAGTTCGGCGTCAGCCGCCGTGATGTCATCCTCGAACAGGGTCAGAGCAGCCAGCTGAAGCGGGTGCGGGTGCGTGCGCCGGCGGGAATACCGGCGGCGCTCGTTGAGCTCGTACCGCAGCCTCGGTGAGGCAGGTGTACGGGTTGCCAGTTGCGGATACTGTCCGATAATCCGGGGATGTTGTTGGCAGATCAATGGCTTGGAAGCCGCTCCCTGGATTATTTCCCGACAATGTCCGAATGTAATGGGACATTATTGGGGGATTCTTAGAAGTTAGAACAGAAAAGATGGAAATGGATCGTGCGCCGAAATGCCCCAAATGCTCGTCAGTCATTGCAAAGGAAAGCGATGCTATTCCGAAAGAAAAATGGCCAACCGAAAGTTGGCGTATCTATCAATGCAGCAATTGTGGGGCACTGCTGGAAGAAGATAACCGAAATCTCGTGTATCGAGGCGTGGAAATCATTCTCGCTCTGACTTTGACCGTCGGCGTGTTGAATGCATTGGTTTTCTGGCTATCTGGCAGCCAGACTTTGGCAAATATCTTTGGTTGGTTTGCGTATGGTGGTTGGATGTTCTGGTATGTCACCAAACCCGTGCGCTTGGCAGAGCGGGGGCAGTATGCCAAGCGGCCGTAATATTCTAACAAGCGACTGTGTTGATCTATCGACATAGCAAGTTGTAATGGCATGACCCATCCAGTGCCAACTCACAGGAATCAGCTAAAGAGTCATGAAAACACAACTCAGGAAGGCATTTTCGCCAATCCTCGACATCTTCGAATCCGGTGATGGCGAATTCCGCTACAAACCCTCGTACCGCACCATTCTCCTTGCCGTTGGCGCTTTGTTCCTGTTGCTCTCCCTTGTTTCGCTTACCGCCGCCATCCACACCGGGCAGTTCGGTGCCTGGGTGCCATTCATCGTCTTCTTAATTGCGGGTGCTGTCTGTGAAATCGTCGCCCTGCTGGGTTCTGACAGGGCCGTGTCGAAGATCTGGGGCAACAAGTAGGAACCGCCAGGCCAAGGGAGTGCTTGTCATGAAAAAGAAGATGCTGTTTTGCCTGGTCTTCGCGGCTGTCGTATTGACCGGCTGCGTGGATCAACAATCGCTGACTGAAGAAGAAATCGCCAACCAGAATCGGGTCGACGCGATTGTGACCAACGTACTATTCGATAACGAACTCGACGAGGCAGCGTCATACAACATCCACAAAGACGGCTTTCTCGTCATCAAGTTCGCCGAAACCGTGCCATTCGAGAAGTACAACCACGTCGTCGAAACATTACGATCGAACGGGCAGATGAATGGCGTGCGGGCGGAACAAGGCGGAAGAGAGGTGTGTCCCGTCAGCGGGCTTCGCTGAACGGCCTCCTGCGTCAATACGGGGGCCGCGCCGGCCGCCCCACCCCAATGGCTGAAACAACCGGTCGTCTCGGCTGGTCTATA
>JAGRGW010000376.1 GCA_020445315.1 Gammaproteobacteria bacterium | reverse complement strand
TGATCGGTGCCTTGAACATCTCGACGAACTCCATCAGGCCCTGGTTGGCCCGGCATAGTGCGCCGGAGTAGCTGTAGGCATCGGCATCGTTCTGGGCGTAGCTCTCGAGCTTGCGGATATCGACCTTGCCGACCAGCGACGAGATATCCTGGTTGTTTTCGTCCCCCGGTTCGGTCTTGGCGACGGCGACCTGCTCCAGGATCGACGGGTACAGCTTGGCAACCTTGAAGCGTGTGATGTCACCGTTGAACTCCTGCAGCCGCTTGACCGCCCACGGCGACATGATGCCCCGCAGGTAGCGTTTCGGGATGCCGTAGTCTTCCTCGAGGATCTGCCCGTCCTCCTCGGCCGAAAACAGGCCGAGCGGCGACTCGAACACCGGCGAGCCCTCGATGGCGTAAAACGGTGTCTGTTCCATCAGTTCCTTGAGCTTCTCGGCCAGCGACGATTTGCCGCCACCCACCGGCCCGAGCAGGTAGAGGATCTGCTTGCGTTCCTCGAGGCCCTGCGCCGCGTGCTTCAGGTACGACACGAGGTGCTCGATCGGTTCTTCCATGCCGTAGAAATCTGCGAACGCCGGGTAGCGGCGGATCACCTTGTTTTGGAAAATTCGGCTCAGCCGAGGATCGTTGTGCGTATTGACGACCTCGGGCTCGCCGATCGCGGCAAGCAGACGCTCAGCGGCGCCCGCGTAGGCCATGTTGTCGCTCTTGCACAGCTCCAGGTACTCGTCGAGGGTCATGACCTCTTCGCGCGACGACTCGTACCGGGCCTGGTAGCGTTCGAAAATCGACATCGTTAACACCTCGTCAGTTCGAATGACACGTTAGGATCGGCGCCAACCCACGGCGGGGAATCGACCGGCATTGCCCCCGGCACGCAACCGTCTCCCTTTTTTGGACCATCCGCGCGCCAAATGAGGGCATCGGATGACGGGTTTCCGGCGAAAACGCGATCCCTGGTAAATAACATAGTGGCTTATGCGAGCTTCGTGCCCACTTTGAAGTCATTCGTTAGACAGCCGTCCGCGACAGGGTTCCGACCGCATTAAACCGGGCCGTGTCTGCCCCCCGGCTGGCCCACTGGCAAGAAAGCTGACGGCACTTGGGAAGAAAATTATTTGCAAACAGCCACTTGGGCCCGTGGATTTCAGCAGACGGAGGTACCCGAGGGGGTGCTGAATTGGCTGACTGCCCTAGCTGCCCGGGAACGGCCCCGAATTTGACCAAGACAGGCACACAACCCGCCGAAACCGTCGACCAGGCCGCTGACGGAAACGCACAAGCGCCAGTAATCGGTCACCCTGGATCTGGCTCGTACCGCAGCAGCTGAACGCTGAACAGGTCGTCCGGGTCACGCCACACCGCTTCCTGCACGAACCCGACCCCGGCCGCGAGGCCGGCGAACTCCGGTACCGTGTACTTGTAGGAGTTCTCGGTGTGTATCCCTTCGCCGCGTTCGAATTCGAACGCCTGCCCTTCGATCAGCACACGCTGCCTGCACCGACTGAGCAGGTGCATCTCTATCCGCCCCAACAAGGGGTTGTAAAAGGCATAGTGATCGAACGTCTCGGGATCGATATCGCTGTCCAGCTCCCTGCGGATACGCCTTAGCAGGTTGAGATTGAACTCGGCGGTCACGCCGGCAGCATCGTTGTAGGCCGAATTGAGCGTATCGACATCCTTTTTCAGGTCCACGCCGATCAGCAGGTGCCCGCCCGGCCCAACCAACCGGCCGACATCGTGCAGCAGCCTTTGCGCGTCTTCCCGGTCGAAATTACCGATGCTCGAACCCGGGTAGAAGGCGACCTTGTGCCTGTCGATATCGACAGGCGGGATGTCGAGCCGATGACTGAAGTCGACACAAGCGGCGTGCACTTCGAGCCACGGATAGTCGCTCGCCAGCAGTTCCGTGGATTCGAGCAGGAATTCCCGGGAGATGTCGACGCCCATGTACCCCCCCGGGTGCAGCCCCTCCAGCAGCAGACGGACTTTCCGACTGGCGCCACTGCCAAGCTCCACCAGCAGGCACTCGGCACCGATGCGCCGCACCAAATCGGGCAACGCGCTGTCCAGGATGGCCATTTCAGTGCGCGTCTGGTAGTACTCGGGCTGCTCGCAGATCCGGTCGAACAGCAGCGACCCCTGCGCGTCGTAAAAGAATTTCGGCGGCAGCATACGTGGCTGGCACGTGAAGCCGGCGAGCACCTCGTCGCGCAGGCCGGCGATACCGGGATGCGCGTCGTAGAACCTGATGGACTGCCGTTTCACCAATCCTCCCGCGGGCCGCGGTCGACGACGACCTGATTTGTGTTAACGCGATGCACGACACCGACGCCGCCACCCGAGTTCGCCATGGTCCGAACAGTGCCCCATCGGGGATCGGCCGGTCAACACACGCCAGGGGCATCCGGGGCAAACGCGACCCAACAAAGGCCGCGAACAGGTTAATATGTTGGATTGGCGTCGCGACGACGGCGCGTTCGGTCGGCGTGTGCTCAACTTGCGCTATCGCATGGCGCCAGCCATGCCGCGCTGGTATTTGTCGCTCCGACAAGATTGTTACCGCTTAAATTGACAGGACCTCCAGGCATCCGGATACGGAACCGACGACACTAGCCCGATGACCGAATACGCCCTCATCCTGATCAGCACCGTGCTGGTGAACAACTTCGTGCTGGTCAAGTTTCTCGGCCTCTGCCCGTTCATGGGCGTGTCGCGCAAGCTCGAGACCGCGATGGGCATGGGCCTGGCAACGACGTTCGTGCTCACGCTATCCTCTGTCTGCAGCTACCTCGTCAACGAGTACCTGCTGGTGCCGCTCGGTGTCGAGTACCTGCGCACCATCGCCTTCATCCTCGTCATCGCCGTCGTCGTCCAGTTCACCGAAATGGTCATGCACAAGACCAGTCCACTGCTGTACCAGGTGCTGGGGATCTTCCTGCCGCTGATCACAACCAACTGCGCCGTACTCGGCGTAGCCCTGCTCAACATCCAGGAGCAGCACAGTTTCGTCGAATCAGCGCTGTACGGCTTCGGCGCGGCGGTGGGTTTTTCGCTGGTCCTGGTGCTGTTTGCCGCGATACGCGAACGGGTTTCGGTCGCCGACGTGCCCGAGCCCTTCCAGGGCAACGCCATTGCACTGGTCACCGCCGGCCTGATGTCGATGGCATTCATGGGATTTGCCGGGCTGGTTTCGGGATGATGGCGGCCACATGATCAACGCCATCATCACTATCGCCGGCATGGCGGCGCTATTCGGCCTGCTGTTGGGCTACTCGGCGATCCGCTTCCGCGTCGAGGGCGACCCGATCGCCGACCAGGTCGATGCGCTGCTGCCGCAGACCCAATGCGGACAATGCAGCTTCGCCGGCTGCCGCCCCTATGCCGAGGCCATCGCCGCCGGCGAGGCCGAGATCAACCGCTGCCCACCGGGTGGCGAGGCCACGATGATCGCCCTCGCCGAACTGCTGGGCCGGGACCCGGTGCCGCTTGAGGATGAGCAGGCGGCGGACAAACCCAAATCGGTCGCGTACATCGTCGAGGACGAGTGCATCGGCTGTACGCTGTGCATCCAGGCCTGCCCGGTCGACGCGATCATGGGCGCGGCCAAGCAAATGCACACGGTGCTGACCGACGAATGCACCGGCTGCGAACTCTGCCTGCCGCCCTGCCCGGTCGAGTGCATCCACATGCACCCACTCGAAGACACACCGCAGACGTGGCGCTGGCCGTTCCCCCGCCATGCGGCCAGCGGGGCCGGCCATGGCTGAGCAAAAATCCCCGTGGCGCTTTCACGGCGGCCTGCATCTCGACCATCACAAGGCCGAGTCCAACACGACGCCGGTACGGGCCATACCGCTGCCGCCGCGGTTGACGCTGCCGATGCAACAGCACATCGGCCAGCCGGCGGAACCCGTTGTCCGGGTGGGCGACACGGTGGACAAGGGCCAGACGATCGCCCACGCTGTCGATTACGTCAGCGCCACGATCCATGCACCGACATCGGGCCGCGTAGTCGAGATCGCCAAGCAGGCAGTTCCACACCCGTCCGGGCTGCAGGATCTGTGCATCGTTATCGAACCCGACGGCGAAGAACGCTGGACCGAACTGCCGGAACCCTGGCCCGACTACACAGCCATCGAAGACGCCGACCTGCGTGAGCGCATCCGCTGGGCTGGTATCGTCGGGCTCGGCGGCGCCGCCTTCCCGACTGCGGTCAAGGTCAACACCAGCGGCCGCCGGGCGATCGACACCCTGGTTATCAACGCGGCCGAATGCGAGCCCTACATCACCTGCGACGACCGCCTGATGCGCGAACAGGCACCCGATGTCATCGACGGCATCGCGATCCTGATGCACCTCGTCGGCGCACGCGAATGCCTGATCGGGATCGAGGACAACAAGCCGGAGGCCGCCGACGCACTGCGCGCGGAGATCGCGCGGCGGGAGGCCCGCGAGATCCGGGTCGTCGTCGTGCCGTCGGTGTATCCCAGCGGCGGCGAAAAACAGTTGATCAAGCTGCTGACCGGAAAGGAAGTTCCCTCCCAGGGCATTCCGTCAGCGATCGGCATCGTCTGCCAGAACGTCGCCACCGCTGTCGCCGTGGCCGATGCCATCCTGCGTGGCAGGCCGCTGATCGACCGCGTCGTCACGGTTACCGGCCGCGGCGTGGCCAAACCCGGCAATTTCCGCGTGCCGATCGGCACGCCAGCGGCATTCGTCATCGAACAGGCCGGCGGCTACAGCGACGAGATATTCCAGCTGATTCTCGGCGGCCCCATGATGGGCTTCTCGCTGCACGATGACCGGGTACCGGTGACCAAGGCCGGCAACTGTCTGCTCGCGGCGTCGCGCGAGGAAGCACCCGGAATCGATGACGAGCGGCCATGTATCCGCTGCGGTCAGTGTGTCACCGTCTGCCCCGTGCAGCTGCTTCCGCAGCAGCTGTTCTGGTACGCACAGGCTCACGATTTCGACAAGGTCCAGGACTACCACCTGTTCGATTGCATCGAGTGCGGCTGCTGCGCCCATGTGTGCCCGGCCCACATCCCGCTCGTGCACTACTACCGCTACGCCAAAACCGAGATCTGGGCTCAGGAGCGCGAACGCTACAAATCGGACCTGGCCAGGCGCCGACACGAAGCCCGGCTCGCGCGCACGGCGCGCCTCGAGGCCGAACGCAAGGCCCGACTGCGGCAGAAGAAAGAAGCACTCGAGAAGAAGCCCGCCGGCGCCAGCAAGGACCCGAAAAAGGCCGCCATCGAAGCCGCGATGAAGCGCGTCGCGGCGAAGAAGGCCGCGCAACAGGCGAGCAGGGAAAACACCGGGACCGAAACCGCATCGGAAGCCAAGGACTAAGCATGCAATTCGCCCTCAGCAGTTCGCCGCACCTGGACAAGACGCAGAGCGTGACCCGGGTCATGGGCACGGTGCTGCTCGCGCTGGTGCCGGGCACGCTGGCGATGTTCTGGTACTTTGGCTGGGGCGTGCTGATCAACATTGGCCTGGCCATCGCGACAGCCATGGCGGCCGAAGCGGCCGTTTTGATACTGCGACAGCGCGCACCGCTGCCGGTGCTGATGGACCTGAGCGCCGTGCTCACGGCGTGGTTGCTGGCGCTGGCCCTGCCACCGCTACTGCCGTGGTGGCAGACAGTGCTCGGCAGTGCCTTCGCCATCGTCGTCGCCAAGCAACTGTTCGGCGGTATCGGCTTCAACCCCTTCAACCCGGCGATGGCCGGATACGTGCTGCTGCTGGTCTCGTTCCCTGTCACGATGACACGCTGGTTGCCGCCAGACATCGTCAGCGGCACCAGCCTGACCCTGGCCGATTCGCTGCACATCATCTTCGCCGGCTCACCGCCCCCCGGCATGAGTTGGGACGCGATCTCCTCGGCCACACCGCTCGACCAGATGCGTTCGGAACTGTTGCAGAACCGGATGATCAGCGAGATCCGCGAAAGTCCGCTGTGGGGCGACTTCGGCGGTCGCGGCTGGGAATGGATCGGCAACTGGTTCCTGCTCGGTGGGCTTTTCCTGGTCTGGCGCGGCATCATCAGCTGGCGCATTCCGGCCAGCATGATCGGTGCGCTGCTGCTGGTCGCCGGCCTGTTCTGGGCGATCGATCCCGATACACACCCGTTCCCCGCTTTCCACCTGTTCAGCGGCGGCATGATCCTCGGTGCCTTTTTCATCGCCACCGATCCCGTGTCGGCCAGCACGACGCCACGCGGGCAACTCGTCTACGGTGCGCTGATCGGGCTGATGGTGTTCGTCATCAGGACATGGGGCGGTTATCCCGACGCCGTGGCCTTCTCCGTGCTGTTGCTGAACATGGCCGCCCCAACGATCGACTACTACACGCCCACGCGGATATTCGGTCAGCGAGATCGCCATGAAACGTAGCCTGCCGGTCCTGATCTCGGGTGCCCTGCTCGGCCTGTTCGGCATTGCCGGCGCCGGGCTCGTCGGGTTCAGTCACGAGGCCACCAAGGCCCGTATCGAGCAGAACGAGCGCGACGCCCTGCTGCAACAGCTGCAGGTATTGCTGCCGCTGAACGACTTCGATAACGATCTGCTGAGCGACACCACCGACGTCAACGCACCGACTCTGCTCGGCAGCGAAACCACTCGGGTGTACCGTGGCAGAAAAGACGGCGAACCCGTGGCCGTGGTGCTCAATCCCGTCGTCACGCAGGGCTACAGCGGCGCGATCAAGCTGATCGTGGCGATCCGGACCGACGGCACCCTCAGCGGGGTGCGCGTTCTCGGCCATCGCGAAACCCCCGGGCTCGGCGACAAGATCGAGGCGCGGCGCTCGAACTGGATCGACAGCTTCCGCGACAAGTCGTTGCTGAATCCCGAAGACAGCGGCTGGAAAGTCAGGCGCGACGGCGGGGTTTTCGACCAGTTTACGGGGGCCACGATCACGCCACGCGCCGTCGTGCGCGGCGTCAGATCGGCACTGCTGTACTTCAACGACTACAAGTTGACGCTGTTCGAGCCGGCATCCCAACCGGTAGCGGAGAATCGACATGAATGAAGACGGCTACCGCCGCCTGGTACTGGACGGCCTGTGGCACAACAACCAGGCACTGGTTGCACTGCTCGGCCTGTGTCCGCTGCTGGCCGTGTCCAACACGCTGATCAACGGGCTCGGCCTGGGCCTGGCGACGACGCTGGTGCTGACGCTGTCGAACGTGTCGGTATCAGTGATCCGCAACTGGGTACGTCCGGAGATTCGGCTGCCGGTCTTCGTGCTGATCATCGCCTCGTTCGTGACGACGGTCGAACTGGTCATGAATGCCTACTTCCACGGGCTCTACAACGTGCTCGGCATCTTCATCCCGCTGATCGTTACCAACTGCGCGATCATCGGCCGGGCGGAAGCGTTCGCCTCGCGCAACCCGGTCCCGCGCGCACTGGTCGACGGACTCGCGATCGGTACCGGTTTCACGCTGGCGCTG
>JAGRGW010000375.1:1019-1452 GCA_020445315.1 Gammaproteobacteria bacterium | reverse complement strand
ACCTCGACGCCTGCATCCAGTGCAACCGCTGCGTGCGCGCCTGCCGCGAGGAGCAGGTCAACGACGTCATCGGTTATGCCGGGCGTGGGTCGGCTGCCCGCATCGTGTTCGATATCGACGATGCCCTGGCCGACAGTCGTTGCGTGGCCTGTGGCGAGTGCGTGCAGGCCTGTCCGACGGCGGCACTGACCTCAGCGAGGGGCCCGCGGCCGGGACCGACGCTGACACCGGTCGACTCCGTGTGTCCGTACTGCGGCGTCGGCTGTCAATTGACCTACCAGGTGGCGGACAACCGGATCATCCGTGTCGACGGTCGCGATGGCCCCGCCAACCATGGCCGCCTGTGCGTCAAGGGGCGCTACGGCTTCGACTACGTCAACCATCGCCAGCGCCTGCTACGACCGCTGGTACGACGCCACGACCGGCCCAAGCG
>JAGRGW010000375.1:0-895 GCA_020445315.1 Gammaproteobacteria bacterium | reverse complement strand
GCGGGGTTCGGATCGGCCAAGGGCTCCAACGAAGAGGCCTACCTGTTCCAGAAGCTCGTACGGACCGGCTTTGGCAGCAACAACGTCGATCACTGTACGCGCCTGTGTCATGCCTCGTCGGTTGCCGCGCTGCTGCAGATGATCGGATCCGGCGCGGTGTCGAACCCGTTCGAGGACGCGCTGCTGGCAGACGTCATCATCGTGATCGGCGCCAATCCCACCGAGAACCATCCGGTCGCGGCCAGTTTCTTCAAGAATGCCGCACAGCGTGGCGCGAAGCTGGTGGTCATGGATCCCAGGCGCACCGGCCTGGCCGATCATGCCGAACACTACCTGCAGTTCAGGCCGGATACCGACGTCGCCATGCTCAACGCGATCATGCACGTCGTCGTGGCGGACGACCTCGTCGATCATGACTTCGTCGCCGGGCGAACCGAGGGATTCGACGCGCTCGCAGCGTGCCTGGCCGAATACCCGCCGGAAAGGGTCGCGGATCTGTGCGGCATCGACGCCGAGCGCCTGCGCACCGTGGCGAGGCTCTACGCCGGCGCCGACAGGGCGATGATCTTCTGGGGTATGGGCGTATCGCAACACGTCCACGGCACCGACAACGCCCGCTGCCTGATCGACCTCGCCCTGATCACCGGGCAGATCGGCCGACCCGGCACGGGCCTGCACCCGCTGCGTGGCCAGAACAACGTCCAGGGCGCGTCCGATGCCGGCCTGATCCCGATGGTGTTCCCCGACTACCGCCGGGTCGACGACGCGGCCGCACGCGCGGCCTTCGAAGCACACTGGCAGTGCGAACTCGACGGGCAGCCCGGTCTGACCGTGGTCGAGATCATGCACGCGATCCACGACGGCACGGTGCGCGGCATGTACATCATGGGCGAGA
>JAGRGW010000374.1 GCA_020445315.1 Gammaproteobacteria bacterium | reverse complement strand
ACGATGCCCATGTCCATGCCGGCCCTGATCGCGTGGTACAGGAACACGGCGTGGATCGCCTCGCGCACCGGGTTGTTGCCACGGAACGAGAACGACACGTTCGACACACCCCCCGAGACCAGCGCGTGCGGCAGCGTGCGCTTGATCTCGCGCGTGGCCTCGATGAAGTCGACGCCGTAGTTATCGTGCTCCTCGATGCCGGTCGCGATGGCGAAGATGTTCGGGTCGAAGATGATGTCCTCGGGCGGGAACCCGATCTCGTCGACCAGGATGCGGTAGGCGCGGGTGCAGATCTCGACCTTGCGCGCCTCGGTGTCGGCCTGGCCGGCCTCGTCGAAGGCCATGACGATAACCGCCGCGCCGTAGCGCCGGCACAGCCGCGCCTGCTCGCGGAACTTGTCCTCGCCCTCCTTCATCGAGATCGAGTTGACGATCGGCTTGCCCTGGCTGCAGCGCAGGCCGGCCTCGATGATGTCCCACTTCGACGAGTCGATCATCAGCGGGACCTTGGCGATATCCGGCTCGGCGGCGACGAGGTTCAGGAACCGCACCATCGCCGCGCGGCCGTCGAGCATACCCTCGTCCATGTTCACGTCGACGATCTGCGCGCCGTCTTCGACCTGGGCGCGGCAGACATCCAGGGCCGCTTCGTATTCCTCGTTCAGGATCAGGCGCTTGAACTTGGCCGAACCGGTCACGTTGGCGCGCTCGCCGACGTTGACGAAGTTCAGCAGGGCGTCGATGTTCAACGGTTCCAGACCCGACAGGCGGCAGGCAGCCGGGACCTCCGGGCGCTTGCGCGGCGCAATGCCGGCGACGGCCTTCGCGATCGCGGCGATGTGGTCGGGCGACGACCCGCAGCAGCCGCCGACGATGTTGAGGAAACCGCTCCGCGCCCATTCGGCGACCTGCGCCGCCATCGCGTCGGGACCGAGGTCGTACTCGCCGAACTCGTTCGGCAGGCCGGCGTTCGGGTGTGCGTTGACGTGGCACTCGGCGATGCGCGACATCTCCTCGACGTACTGGCGCAGCAGGTCGGGGCCGAGCGCGCAGTTCAGGCCGATCGAGATCGGCCGCGCGTGGCGCAGGCTGTTGTAGAAGGCCTCGGTGGTCTGGCCCGACAGCGTGCGGCCGGAGGCATCGGTGATGGTGCCCGAGATCATGACCGGCAACCGCGACTCGCCGCGCAGGCCGTTGTCGTCGAAATACTTCTCGATGGCGAAGATCGCCGCCTTGGCGTTCAGCGTGTCGAAGATCGTCTCGACCAGGAGAATGTCGGCGCCGCCCTGCACCAGCGCGTCGGTCGACTCGTAGTACTGCTCGACCAGGTCCTCGAACGAGATGTTGCGGAAACCGGGGTCGTTGACGTCGGGCGAGATCGACAGCGTACGACTGGTCGGGCCGAGCACCCCGGCAACGAAACGCGGCTTGTCCGGCGTGCTGTAACGATCCGCCGCCTCGCGCGCGAGCCGGGTAGCGGCCAGGTTGATCTCGTGAGCGAGGTCCTGCATGCCGTAGTCGGACATCGATACCCGGGTACCGTTGAAGGTGTTGGTCTCGATGATGTCTGCGCCGGCCTCGAGGTACTGCTCGTGAATGCCGCGGATCACCTGCGGCTGGGTGATCGCCAGCAGATCGTTGTTGCCCTTCAGGTCGCTGGGCCAGTCGGCGAAACGCTCACCGCGGTAAGCGGCCTCGTCGAGCTTGTGACGCTGGATCATGGTGCCCATGGCACCGTCCAGGATCAGGATGCGTTCGGCCATCAGGGCGTTAAGCTGGGCTGTCAGGTCGCGGGACATCGGGAGTACTGCCAGGGTAAAAACGTTCGATTATACCCCGTGCGACCGGCTCGACGACCGAGAACACCGGCCGGCGGAAAAAGCAAATAAATCCCGGTCGACGCGCTATAAGCAGCTTTGAACATACGGCACGGGAGGCCGGCGTTATATTTCCCGCCGTCCTGTAAGACAGGCGATCAACGGCGACGCCCGCGACTGGAAACCGGCGTGCGGTCCGGCCTGGTTTCGGGGCAGAGGCACCGGGGTTGACCTCCGGCGCCGGCCCTCTCCCAATCGACCCACCCCGGCCCGCTGGCTGGGCGTCGACGATTTGCTGTGCAAACAAGCCCTTGGAGGTAAACGAATATGGCAGAACTCTTCTCCGCAGACTGGATGAACAACCTGAAAGACGCCTGGAACGCAGATCCAGAGGTCAAGGACAGGCTGGCCGAGATCGGCTTCAACTCGGTCATCACCTGCGGATTCAAAAACGAAGACCAGCCGCGCGGTGTTTTCGTCGTCGAGAACGGCGAATGCGTACGCGCCGGCGACTACGACGGCACCTCGCCCGACTGGGACATGCGCGCCGACCGCGACAACTGGATCAAGTGGGCCTCCGACGGCATCGGCATGGCCGGCCTCGGTACCGCCTTCGCCATGGGCAAGCTCAAGTTCCTGACCGGCGACTTCAAGGGCATGATCAAGGATCCGCGCATGGCCGGACCCTTCGTCAAGAGCTTCGCGCTGATGGGCAAGATCGAGACCGACTAGGTCCCGGCCCCACCGGCAACAAGGAAAACCGGGCCCCTCCGCCCGGTTTTTTCGTTTTGGCGGGCGCTGGTTACTCGATCCAGCTGTTGCCGCCCCCCTGAACCCCGGCAACCAGGCGGTTGCGGCGGCGTTCCTCGTCGTCGACCGGATCTTCGCGGTGCCACTGCAGCAGCATGCGTCGCTGGCGTTCGTAGATCTCCAGGTCGTAGCGATCGGCCATGTACAGCATCGCCCGGGCGATATTGCCGCGCGAGGCGGGCCGCGGTTCGACCACCCGGGCGGCGTGGTCGATCTCGAGGTCGCAACCGCGCTCGACATGCTTCTCACCGCGGATGTCGCGGAACGGGTACGAACCACGGGCGCGATTCAGGTCCTTGCGGGCCGGGTACATGTTGTGCATATCCGACTCGATCTCGTTGAATCGCGTACTGTTTCGCCGGCAGGCCTCGCGGTCGCCGCAGCGCAGGGCGCGCGTGACCCAGCTCATGGGATAGATGTGCTCGATGTTGTACGCACGGTCGTGCGACCCGAAGGCGTGGCCGCAGTACAGCCCCTCGCCCCCGTCGGGATACAGGGTGCGCCAGAATACCGGAATCGTATCGAGGTAATTGCGCGGCCCTGCGGCAGGAGGCTCGGCCGAACACGCCGCCGCCACCAGCACGAAAGCCAACCAGGTCAGATGTTTCACAACCGCTCCTTTTCTGTCATGGCGGAGTTCGGGATAATCGTTCGCGCGAACCCGCCCATTAGCCAAAGCACCCTGACCCATGAACGAAGACCCGGACACAGAATTCGTCGACAGCGACATCGAGCGCCGCTCCGGCCCCTGGCGACTGATCCTGATCGTCGCGTTCGTGACCCTGATCGGCGTGCTGCTGGTCCCGGGCGAGTCGCCGCAGGCCCCGGCCCCGGTGAGCGGCAATGATACCGGCGCGGTGGCGCCGAGTCTGCTCGATGACGCCCGGCCGGCGGCCGCGCCCGGAGTGACGGCGCGCCAACTGATCGCCGAGTCGCGCGCCGCGACCGACCCCGGCCTCGACCGGATCGTCGACACCGCACGCGAGATGCAGGCCAACGGCGCACAGACCGACGCCTACCTGCTGCTGTTCTACGCCGCCCGCGAGGGCCACGCGGGGGCCGCGCTGACGCTGGCCGAGCAGGCGGATCCGGCCCATCGCGACCCGACCAACAGCTTCCACGATTCGGCCGACCTCGCGCAGGCATACAAGTGGTACGTGGTGGCCATCGAACGTGGCAGTACCGCGGCACAGCAACGGCTGGCGGCGCTGAAGCGACACATCGAAAAACTCGCCCGCAACGGCGACGAACAGGCGCAGCGACTGGCGCTGAAATGGCAATGACTATGACACCGAGAAACTTCAGATTCCGGGCACCGATCGTCGCGCTGATCGCCGCTCCCCTCGCCGCCATCCTGGTCGCCGCGAATACCATCGCGGCGCCGCTGCTGATCCCGGGCAAGCAGGCCTTGTACCAGCGGGTCCTGTCGGTCCCCGGGGCCGGCCTGCATCCCGAACCGGGCCGCGATGCCGCCGAAACGGCCGTTCCGTTCACGGCCTATTACGTCTACGAACGCAGCAGCCGGGCCGACGGTGAATGGCTGAAGGTGGGCACCAACCGGCACGACGGCACGGCTGGCTGGATACCGGCTGCCGAGACGATTGCCTGGAACCAGGGCCTGACGGTCGCGTTTCGCGACCCGGCAGGACGCGATCGCGCCCTGCTCTATCGCGACGCCGAGTCGGCGCGGAAGCTCAGCGACGAGTCCCAGCTGGGTACCTACCGCCGCCTGTACGAAGCGGCCGCCGCAGGCAGCCAGCCGGCGGACTCGCCGGTCGTCGCGATCCAGCCACCGGGCGAGCTCGATATCCGCAAGGACTTCTACCTGGTGCCGATCCTGCAGCACGAGGACCTCTATCTCGGCAACGAGCGCGCGCGCCTGCTGCAGGTGTCGAGCGTGCCGCTGCGGCAGGCCGACGACGCGCCGGCAGCGGCATCGACACGGCCGACCGCCAGCGTCCCGCCCCGGACGGAGGACGCCCTCAGCGAATACCGCGCCGGCCTGGTGTTCGCGATCGATTCCACGCTGTCGATGGACCCGTACATCGAACGGACCCGCGAGGCGGTGCGCAAGATCTACGACGCGCTCGGCGATGCCGGCATCCTCGGCAACGTCAACTTCGGCCTGGTGGCGTTCCGCGATTCACCGCAGGCTGTACCGCAGCTCGAGTACCTGACCCGTACCTACGTCGACCTCGAGCAGGGACGCAACCCGGGCAACTTCCTGCGCCGGGTGGACAACCTGTCGGCGGCGACCTTCTCGAGCAAGGACTTCATCGAGGACTCCTACGCCGGGGTCAAGCAGGCGCTCGACGACATGGACTGGGAGGGTCACGCGGCACGCTACCTCGTGCTGATTACCGATGCAGGACCACGCAATGCCGACGACCCCTTGTCGAGCACCGGTCTCGATGCGGAGGCCCTGAGTCGCCTTGCCCGGCAACAGGGCGTCGCGATCTTCGTCCTGCACCTGCTGACCGAGGCGACACAGTCGGATCACGCCTATGCGGCCGAACAGTACCGGGAACTGGCGCGTTTCCCCGGCATCGGCAGCCTGTACTACGCGGTGCCGACCGGCGACGTGCGCGAATTCGGCCACGTACTCGACACCCTGGCCGGACAGATCGCGATGCAGGTGCAGATGGCTGCCGCATCGCAGCCGCTGCCGCTGCCGGCCGAGGTCGACCGGCCGGAAACCATCACGCCGACGCCGGCAAACCCGCGCCTGGCCGAACTCCAGGACAAGGTTGCCCGGCTCGGCTACGCGTTGCAGATGGAGTACCTGCAGCGCAGCGAGGGCGGCAAGGTGCCGAACGTGTTCAACGCCTGGCTGCTCGACCGCGACATCCGCGATCCGCGCCAGCGCACGCTCGACGTCCAGGTGCTGCTGACGCGTGACCAGCTGTCCGACCTGCACGACATCCTGAAGAACGTCCTGCTGACGGCCGAGGAGGGCCTGCTGTCACCGCAGAACTTCCTCAACGAACTGAAGAGCCTGGCGGCGACGATTGCACGCGACCCGGACCAGCTGGGCACGACCACGGCGACGACGGCCGGCTCCGGCAACAGCCTCGCCGACCTCGGCTTCATGCGCGAGTACATCGAAGACCTGCCGTATACCGGCGAGGTCATGAACCTGTCGCTGGAAGACTGGGAGACCTGGCCGGCCCGGGAGCAGATCGATTTCCTGCACAGGCTCGAAGACAAGATCAGCTACTACCGCGCGCTGCACGACAACACCGA
>JAGRGW010000051.1 GCA_020445315.1 Gammaproteobacteria bacterium | reverse complement strand
CATCGTCTCGCCGATCGCGCGCGAGGCAGCGAGCAGGATACCGCCCATGATGCCCGGCAGCGCCGCCGGCAGGATGACCTGGCGGATCGTCTCCGACTTGGTCGCGCCAAGGGCGTAGGCCGCATCGCGCAGCGACTGCGGTACCGCGTTGATGACATCATCGGACAGCGAAGACACGAACGGAATGATCATGATGCCCATGACCAGGCCCGCCGCCAGCGCACTCTCCGAGGAGACCGTCAGCCCGAGCGCCTCGCCGGCACCGCGGAGCGCCGGTGCCAGCGTCAGGGCCGCGAAGAAGCCGTAGACGACGGTCGGTACCCCGGCCAGGACCTCGAGCACCGGCTTGGCATAAGCGCGCATCCTCGGCCCGGCATAGTCACTGAGATAGATCGCCGACATCAGGCCGACCGGTACCGCGACCAGCAACGCGATGAAGGAGATCAGCAGCGTGCCGGCAAACAGCGGGATTGCGCCGAACGCGCCCGACGCGCCGACCTGGTCGGCACGCAGCGCCGTCTGCGGACTCCACTCGAGGCCGAACAGGAAGTCGGTGACCGGGATTTTCTGGAAGAAGCGGAACGATTCGAACAGCACCGACAGCACGATACCGACAGTCGTCAGGATCGCGATCAGCGAACTGGCGATCAACAGGCCGCTGACGATGGTCTCGACCCGGTTGCGGGCGCGCATCGTCGGCGCGATCGCGCGCCATGCCAGCGAGCCGGCACCGAGCGCGATACTCAGGGCGACGACGCCGAGCGCGATGCGGCCAATCGAGCGCAGCTCGTTCATGTGGTCGGCAGCGCGCTGCATGTCCTCGCTGATCTCGCCCGAAACGATATTGCCGTTGGCAAGGTTGGTGATGTCGTTGACCAGCAGGCCGAGTTGCGCCTCCGGCAGTCCCCGCAGGTCGGCAGGCATCGATTCGACGACCATGCTGGTGATGACGCTGCCTTCGAAGAATATCCAGATGGCAGCGACGAACAGCGCCGGCAGACCGGCCCAGAGCGCCGTGTAGAAACCGTAGTAGGCCGGTAGCGAATGCAGGTTCCTGACGCCGGCGGAACCGCCGACGGTGCCAAGCGAGCGACGGCGACCGAAATGGTAGGCGAACGCCATCACGCCGAGCAGGACGAGGATCAGTACCGAGACTTGCATGTTGCTTCCGGATTCTCTCTTAGGATGACGGCGGCACTCAACAGAATACCCCCATCCGGCGGGAACGAGCGGTCGTTTTCTGACCGCTCGTTCCGCCCATTGCCCGTGTTACAGGGCATCCATCGGGACCAGGCCCTTCGCGTTGTAGCGGAACTGGCCGCGCTCGGCATCCGGCATCGGGATCAGACCCTTATCGGACAGGTAGCCTTCCTCGCCGTAGGCCTTCTCCGAGGTGAACTCGGCCAGGTACTCCTCGATGCCCGGCACGGCACCGACATGGGCCTTCTTAACGTAAAAGTACAGCGGACGCGACACGGGGTAGGAACCTTCGGCGATCGCCTCGAAGGTCGGCGACTTGCCGTCGACGATGGCGCCGTGGATCTTGTCGGCGTTCTGATCGAGGAACGAGAAACCGAAGATGCCGACGGCATTCGGGTTGGCCTCGAGCTTCTGCACGATCAGGTTGTCGTTCTCGCCAGCCTCGATGAAGGCGCCGTCTTCACGGATGCCGTGTGCGACGGCCTGGAAGACCTTCTTGCCTTTCTTGTTGAAGGCGCTCTCGGGGATACCGAGCTTGGCCATCAGGGCCTTGATCTCGCCAGCGTCCTTGGAACCACGCAGTTTTTTCAGGTCGTCGTATTTTTTCGCTCCACCTTCCATCGCCAGTTCGACGAAGGCATCACGCGTACCCGATGTGGGGGGCGGACCGAGGACCTCGATCCTGGTGTTCGGCAGCGCCGGGTTGACGTCATTCCAGGTCATGTTCGGGTTGTCGATCAGCTTACCGTCCTTGCCCGGGACCTGCTTGGCCAGGGCCAGAAAAATGTCCTTGCGGGTCAGGTTCAGCTGTTTTGCCGCTTTCGACTGGCCGAGCACGATACCGTCGTAGCCGACCTTGACCTCGATGATGTCAGCAACACCGTTCTTGGCACACAGTTCCTGCTCGGACTTCTTGATCCGGCGCGAAGCATTGGTGATATCCGGATGCTCAACACCAACGCCGGCGCAGAACAGCTTCAGGCCGCCACCGGAACCGGTCGACTCGACTTTCGGCGTCTTGAACTTGGTGGTCCTGCCGAACTGCTCGGCCACGACCGTGGCAAACGGGTATACCGTCGAGGAACCGACGATGCTGATGTAGTCGCGTGCTGCGGCAGCGTGAGCGGTGCCGGTCACGATCGCGGTCGACAGTGCCGCGAGTACCATAGTCTTTTTAAACACGGGAACGCCTCCGGGGCTGTATTCGAATTCGCTCGTGGTCAGCCATCCGACGTGAAGATTCACGGCTACGACCACATTCTGGCTAAGAATTTCAGGATTGACTGAAATTCGGCCCGAATTCTGGCGATCACGTGTTACAGCTTCGTGACAATTCAGTGGGAGTTAGATGAAGAATGGCTGCTGCAAGAAGACAAGAAAATTGTTTATCTTGCTGTTTTTAATGTGCTTTCCAGCCAATAAGCCTCAATGACGCAGTTGCAACAAAAAGTCGGAGGTTCAGAGCCCGGCAGCCGTGGCTCGCAGGACAACCTGTGGGTCGGCTCCGGCCGCGATCGCCTGGGTCGCAATGTCACCCGCACAACCGAGTTGACGCTGTTCGATCTCGCGCCGGCCGAGTGCCGACATGGCGGCCTCGACCAGGCCGGCCGCTTGCGCCGCGGGCGCCGAGTTGAGTTCGCGGTAGACGACATCCTCGATACACCGGCCTTCGTCAGCTGCCCTGACAAAGGCATCTACCCGTTCGTCGGCCAGGACCGAAGCGCACGCAAGCAGGCAGAACGATAAGCGGCAAACGACGCGTGAACACATTCCCTTCGCACACGACGGGGACAACAGGGCGGGCAATGTGGACACGGGATCGGGACAAGGTTGAAAAAACTTGATCTAACCATAAGCAAATAGCGAACCAAGTTTTTTTAGAAGCCTTTACAAGCAGTTACAGCGACTATTACCGCCAGCTGAAAAAAAAACTGACAAGACCTCGGCACTTCCCGCCGACCGTGGCGCAACACGCAGGACCCGCCGGGTCAGTTGGGCCTGCCGAACCAGAAACCGCGACCGGCATCCAGCCCCAGCTCACGGACAGCGTGCCAGACGGCCTCGGACTCGATCGACTCGGCCACGACCTGCATGCCCAGACCGTGCCCGATGTCGGTAATCGTCTTGACCAGGAACCGGTCGTCCGACGCCTGGTCCAGCGTGCGGACGATGCTGCCATCGATCTTCAGGCAGTCGACCTTCAGCGAGCGCAGGAAGGCGAACGACGTGAATCCCTTGCCGAAATGATCGATCGAGAACTCGACGCCGATCGGCGCGAGACGCCCGATCCAGCGCCGCAGCGCCGCGGCGTGCGCCGTCGCGCCATACTCCGGCCACTCGAGGATCAGCGACCGCCCCCCGCCCGGCAGCTCGTGCAGACGCCCGGCCAACCAGCCCAGCAGGTCTTCATCCGCCAGCGTGGGAATCGCCAGGTTGACCGCGAGCCGGTGCGGCGGTGGAGCCTCGTCCACCTGTCGTAGCACGCTGTCGAGCACCGCCCGATCGAGCCTGCCGGCCAGGCCCTGGGCCGCCACCGTTGGCACGAACTCGGCGGCCTCCATACGGGACCCGGCGCGATCCGGATCGACAATCCGCAGGAACAGCTCCTCGTGCAGCAGCTCGCCGTCGCGGCAACCGACAACCGGTTGTCGCAGCAGGGTGAAGCTGCCCTCTTCGAGCGCATGCTCGACCAGCTTGCGCCAGTCGCGCGCAGCCCTGACCGGCACCGACAGCGACGGCCGATCAGACAAACAGACGGCATTGGGGTCCTGGACCTGGGCCTTGCGCAGGGCCTGGTCGGCCTCGGCCAGCAGGGTTCCCGCATCCTGCCCGGCAAAGGCGGCGCCGCCGACGTGACTGACATCGCTTGAAGGCAGCCCCAGCATGCCGTAGAGGGCCGCCACCGCACCCGCGGCGGCAGTCCCGACCTGCATCAGCCCGGCACGGTCAACGGCATCGACGACGATGGCGAAATCGGCGCCACCGAGGCGCGCGAGCATCGCCCCCTCGTAGCGACTCAGGGCTTCCTGGAGCACCCTGCCAGTCTCGCGCAGTAATCGGTCCCCGTCGGCGTAACCGCGATCGCGGTTGACCACATCGAGGTCGTTCAGTTGCAGAAGCAGCAGTCCCCACGCGGGCGGCGATTCGGGATCTCCGATCCTGTGTCCGAGCAGGTCGTCGAAACGTCGGCGGTTGGCCAGCCCGGTCACCGGGTCCTGGTAGGCCTGGCTGCGCAATCCGTCAGCCGTGCGCTCGGCATCGCCCAGCATCGTCGACACCCGCCCCGACAGGCGATTCATGGCATCGACGACGCGGCGGAACTCGTAGGTGAACGGCCGCCCCCGCACCACCGGAAACTCGCGATCGCAGATCGCCGTCGCCTGCACGGTCACCGCATCCAGCGGCCGCAGCAACAGGCGCAGGCCGACCCAACCGAGCAGCAGCACGCCGAGTGCGCCGAGCAGGAACAGGTTCAGCAGATGCCGCGAGGTCTGCCACAGCTGCCGGTAGGCCAGACCCGGATGGCTGCGCACGACCACCCGCCCGACCTGTCGCCATCCCGCCATCACGACGGCTTCACGCGGCGGTGGATCGAGCGGCAGCAGGCGCACGAACCAGCCGGGTACGCCTTCCGCCACGCTTTCGGTCCGGCGTTCGATCCAGGACTCACCATCGAGGTCCTCGAACCGGATCTCCAGGTAGTCGCCACGGTGGAACACCGCGTTGACCATCGCCGTGACCATGGCCCGGTCTCCATCGGCGGCGTGACTGCTCGCGGACAGGCCCAGCGAGGTGGCCGCATCCTGGGCATGCGAGGCGAGCTGCGAGGCGAGGTAGGCGCGCGAATTGTGGACACTGATCGACAGGCTGCCGACGAAGAACAGCGCGACCAGGACGACCACCAGCAGCAGCATCTGCAGCGACAGTCTCACGGCCGGCCACCATCGATACCGACCGCCATCTGGCGATTGAGCCTGGCCTGGTAGGCCTGCCAGCGCGACAGCCGGTCGGCCGACCCGACCCGACGGCTGTCGGCGCGGTTGGCCGCCAACCAGAGGTCGGCGCCGTTGAAGCTGTAGACCGGCACCAGGTCGGCGCGTCGACCGGCCGGTTCGATGCTGTCGCGCAGGTTGTCCAGGATCAGCGGCTCGGCATCAGCGGTCGGGTAATAGGCCAGCACCATGTGCGCCTCGTCGAGCGTCAGCGACTTGACATAGGTAATCCGCAGGCGCTCTTCGGCCACACCCATGCTGATCAGCGTGAAGTACTTCGAGATTGCGTAGTCCTCGCAGTCGGCCGCGTCGATGCCGAGTACCTCGTAGGGGGTTGCCCAGTAGTCCTTGCGGTCCCACATCGCGAAGTCGGAATCATAGGCGATGCCGTTGAAGAACCGGTTGACCTGCTCGAGCTGGGTCTGCTCTGACGCGTCGGCATAGTCATCGACGAGGTCCTGAAGGTGCTCGACCCGTTGCCGCGCCTCATCGCCGTAGCGCTGTTGCACCCATTGCAGCACGGCCTCACCGAACACGAGTCCCTGCGCCCATGCCCAACCACCGACGAGCAGCACCAGTACCAGTACGAGTGCAACCGGGCCACGGCCACCGGAAAGGAACGGACGCTGACCGTACGCAAACGCCATCGTGCCGGGTTGGTCCAAGTCGAAAGCCTGCCCTTGTCAGCCGCGCGAATGCGCGCGATCAGATTTTTTGGCGGCCGCCGATGGCGAATCTTGATCCCGCCAGGAACCGCTGGACGGCTGCGCACGGGTGACGGGACGAGCCCCCTGCCGGTAAACTGCGACGCCTGAATCTGACCCACGGAAAACCATGCGCACGTCCAACTTTCCCCTGCAGACCCTGAAAGAAGTCCCCGCCGACGCCGAGATCGCCAGCCACCGGCTGATGTTACGGGCCGGGCTGATCCGCAAACTGGCGGCCGGCCTGTACACCTGGCAACCGCTGGGGCTGCGCGTACTGCGCAAGGTCGAACGCATCGTGCGCGAGGAAATGGACCGTGCCGGCGCTCTCGAGGTGCTGATGCCCGCGGTGCAGCCGGCCGAACTGTGGGAGGAGTCGGGCCGCTGGGAGAAATACGGCGCCGAGTTGCTGCGCTTGAAAGATCGCCACCAGCGCGAGTTCTGTTTCGGTCCAACGCACGAGGAGATCATCACCGACCTGGCGCGCAACGAGCTGCGCAGCTACCGCCAGTTGCCGATCAACTACTACCAGATCCAGACCAAGTTCCGCGACGAGATCCGGCCGCGTTTCGGCGTCATGCGCGCGCGCGAGTTCCTGATGAAGGACGCCTACTCCTTCCATATCGACCAGGACTCGCTCGCCGCGACCTACGACCAGATGCACGCGACCTACTGCCGGATCTTCGAGCGATGCGG
This sequence comes from Gammaproteobacteria bacterium, assembly GCA_020445315.1. Taxonomy (GTDB): domain Bacteria; phylum Pseudomonadota; class Gammaproteobacteria; order Chromatiales; family Chromatiaceae; genus Thiosocius. Next base: position 4,551 of record JAGRGW010000051.1, on the reverse strand, counting down.
CCTCGATTACCGCCCCGTGGCCGCCGATACCGGCAGCATCGGCGGCAGCGGTTCGCACGAGTTCCACGTGCTGGCCGACTCCGGCGAGGATGCCATCGCGTTCTCGACCGAAAGCGACTACGCCGCCAACGTCGAACTGGCCGAGGCGGTCGCCCCGGCGGCCGCGGCTCCCGCGCCGACCGGGGACATGCGCCTGGTCGACACGCCCGACGCCAGGACCATTGCCGAACTGGTCGAACAGTTCGACCAGCCGATCGAAAAGACGATAAAGACCCTGATCGTCGTTGCCGACGACAGCGTCGATGCCGGCTTGATCGCACTGCTGCTGCGCGGCGACCACGAACTCAACGCGATCAAGGCGGAGAAGCTGCCCGGCGTCGCCGAACCGCTGCAGATGGCCAGCGAGGAACAGATCCGCGCCGCTGTTGGCGCCGGCCCCGGCTCGCTCGGCCCGGTCGATCTCGCCCTGCCGATGATCGTCGACCGCGCGGCGGCAGTCTGCAGCGACTTCAGTGCCGGTGCCAACACCGACGGCAAACACCTGTTCGGCATCAACTGGGGGCGCGATGTCGCGCTGCCCGACGTGGCTGACCTCCGCAACGTCGTCGAGGGCGACCCGAGCCCGGATGGACGAGGCACGCTGACGATCGCACGCGGCATCGAGGTCGGCCACATCTTCCAACTTGGACGCAAGTACAGCGACGCGATGCAGGCCACCGTGCTCGATGAGAACGGCAAGCAGGTCACGATGACGATGGGCTGTTACGGCATCGGCGTATCGCGCGTCGTCGGCGCCGCGATCGAGCAGCACAACGACGAGCAGGGTATCGTCTGGCCGACCGCGATCGCGCCGTTCCAGCTGGCACTGGTACCGATGCAGATGAAGAAATCGGAACGGGTACGCGACGCAGCCGAGAAACTCTACGCCGACCTGCAGGCGGCCGGTATCGAGGTGCTGTTCGATGACCGTGACGCACGCCCGGGGGTCATGTTTGCCGACATCGAGCTGATCGGCATCCCCCATCGTGTCGTCGTCGGCGAGCGCGGCCTCGACAAGGGCGAGGTCGAGTACCGCGGGCGTCGCGACAGCGAGAACAGAATGCTGCCGCTTGACGGCTTCGTCGACTTCATCCGCCAGCAGGTCTCCGAAGCGATCGGCGCCTGAACGACGCCCCCGCAGCGGGGCGCTCAGTCGGCCGGGACCTTCACCGTGACCTCGACCTCGTTGCCACAACCGCGGTATTCGACGTTGTCGAAACTGACCATGCGTGACATCGCGATGCCGCGACCATGGGTGTCGAACGCGCGCGCAGGATCGATCTCGACGTACTTCTGCCAGTCGAACCCGTTGCCCTGGTCGCGGATTACGACGCGGATACGGCCAGGCTCGCGAAAGTAGCGGACTTCGACCTCGCGCCCGGCATAGGCCGGGTCGGACAACCTCGTCTCGACCTCCTCTTCCCACCGCTCCTCTTCGCGCAGGCGGCTTTTCTCCTCGTAGGTGATGCCGAGGTTGCCGTGCTCGACGGCGTTGATCAACAGTTCGCTCAGGCCGATGACGACCCGCTGCGGGTCCGGGAAGGCACAGGCCAACACGGTGGCCACATCGCGGGCCGACATCAGGTCGCGGAAACCGAACGCCCCCTCCCGCAGCAGGCCGAACGTCCGGCTGGCGGCATTGCTGCCCTCGAGTGCGCGCCTGTAACGCCCACGATCGTCGACGGCGGTACCGAGCACGCTGAGCAACACATCTTCGTCGAACGGCTTGGTCAGGTAGTAGTAGGCCCCGGCCTGCAGACCCTCGAGGATCTCGTCCTTGGCCGCCAACGCCGTCTGCAGGATCACCGGCACGCTCTGCAGCACCGGGTGAGACTTGATCCGCGCCAGCACTTCCATACCATTCATGCGCGGCATCATGCGGTCGAGGATGACGACGTCGTAGCGATGGGGGTCGGCCTCGAGCATTTCCCAGGCGGCCTGGCCGTCTCCGGCCGATTCGGTCGCGTAGCCCGTGTCCTCGAGGTACTCGAGCAGGATGTCAACGTTGAAAGGTTCGTCGTCGACGACCAGTACGCACGGATTGTTTTCGTTCATCGATCGACAGCCTCCTGTGTCGGGTTCGTCCCTGATCGGCGAAAAAAGTTCACGCGGCCTCCGATGACAGGTGCCGGCGCGGCAGAAGCACCTCGAAACACGCACCGCGGCCCGGGTTGTTGCAGGCCGTGATGCGACCATGGTGAGCCGTGACAATCTCGAGCGATATGGCGAGCCCGAGGCCGGTGCCACCGTTCTGCTTGTCGTTGCGACTGCTCTGCACGAACTTGTCGAACACGCTCTCGAGTTCCGTCTCCGGAATACCCGGCCCCTCGTCCATTACCCGTAAAAGAACCCCCGGCAGCGAACCGCCATCCCCTTCGATGTCCGCTTCGACACAGGTGATCGCGACGCGACTGCCTTCCGGCGAGAACTTCAACGCGTTCGACAGCAGGTTGCGAACGACCTGCCCGATGCGTTCCGCGTCCATCTCGAGCACCGGGTCTTTCAGCAGCTCGTTGCACTCGACGCCGATACGACGCTGCTCGCTCAGTGACTCGAACTCGTCCATGACCACCTCGACCACGGCGTGCAGGTCGGCCATGACAAAATCGTAGTTCAGGCGACCGGCCTCCGCCTTGGACAGGTCGAGCAGATCGTTGATCATTTCCAGCAGGCGCCTTCCGGCGGTATTGATGCGGCTGAAATACTGCGCGATCTTTTCCGGCCTGGCGGCACCGGACTTCTTCAGCCCGAACTCCGAATAACTCAGGATCGCGTGCATCGGCGTGCGGAGTTCGTGCGACATGCTGGCCAGGAACTCGGACTTGGCGTGATTGGCCCGCTCGGCCGCCGCCTGTGCCCGGCGGATCTCCTCGACCTGCTCCTCGACCAGGACCTCCAGGTTCTCGCGATGCTGGCGCAGTTCCTCGTCGATCCGCTTGCGCTCCGTGATGTCGCGCAGGATGCACAGGAACGCCTCGTAGCCACCGCCAACGTCCTTCTTCGCATCACTGAAGTCGTCGAACAGAACCAGGTCATCGGTCTCGATCTCGGCCACCGAGACCTCCAGCAGCACCGGGCTGCCGTTGCGCTTCAGCCCGATCAGCGGCATATCGTACTGGTTCACGGTGCCGCGCATGTAGTTCAGCAGGTAGGCGGGCACGTTGTTCTCGAACTGCGGCGGCAGGTGAAACAACTGGTCGCCGCAGCGGTGCAGGAGCTCGATTTCGGGATAGTCAAAAATACGCTCGGCAGCGCTGTTGAAGCTGCTGATCGTGCCGTCCGACTCGAACTGGATGATGGCGTCGGTGGCCCGGTGCAACAGCGACTGCATCCGGGTCTGGGTGCTGATCAACTCGTGCCCCGACAGCGTCAGGTGCGCCATGTGCTCGCGCAACTGAACGACTTCCGCCTGCAGGGCGGCAATCGTTTCGGCATCCGTCATCGTTTCGGCACGACCGCTCATCGCTGCTGTGGCGTCTCCCGGCAATCCATTGCATTGAATCCAAACACCTTGATAGGGCAAGTAACGGCCTCTCTATCAACAACTTGAACCGCATTGACAAGGACTGCCCCAGCCTCGACCATTGCGCGTTTGATGATTGAGGAACCAGGTTAGATGTCCAGAGTGGAGACTTTCGAGCGGGAAGACCTGCTGAAATGCGGCTACGGCGAGATGTTCGGTCCGGGCAATGCCCAGTTGCCTGTGCCCAACATGCTGATGATGGACCGGATCACCCGCATCGCCGACAGTGGGGGTGCGTTCGACAAGGGTGAAATCGTCGCCGAGCTCGACATCCGGCCGGACCTGTGGTTTTTCGACTGCCATTTCCCCGGTGACCCGGTCATGCCGGGCTGCCTCGGGCTCGACGCCATGTGGCAATCGGTCGGGTTCTACCTCGCCTGGCTCGGCAACCCGGGACACGGCCGCGCACTCGGCGTCGGGGAGGTCAAATTCACCGGCCAAGTACTGCCAAAGGCCAGCAAGGTGACCTATTTCCTCGATATGAAGCGCGTGATCACGCGCAAACTGGTGCTCGGTATCGCCGATGGCCGCATGGAAGTGGACGGCCGCGAGATCTACACGGCCAAGGACCTACGCGTGGGCCTGTTCACGTCAACGGAAGGTTTTTGAGCAGGATCCGGTCACCCCTGTTTGGGGTGGCCGGACTGCGGCTTGTTCAACCCAGGTCGGCAGCCAGCGAATCACGGATATTTTGCGGGATCGGTTCCTGCGCGTGATTGTAGTTGGGGTGATCGATACCGATGCTGATCGACGCTCCCTGCTTGATCGCCTCGACCATCTCGTCGCTTAGCTCGAATCGCAGGAAGTGAACCGACGAGGTCTTTTCCTCGGTCTCGCGCTCCAGGTCTTCGTCGGCAATCGGCGTGATGCGGCTGAAATCGGCCACCTGGGCCCAGATATGCCGTTCGATGCCGATCAGGCGCGCGAGTTGCTCGCGACGCTCCGCCTCGTCGGGGTACTCCATCATGAACGTCGCCTTCCAGTTGCTG
>JAGRGW010000373.1 GCA_020445315.1 Gammaproteobacteria bacterium | reverse complement strand
CGAAGCCGACCGGCTGCGTCTGATCCGCAGCTGATCCCGCCGGGCGGGTCGCTCGACGACCCGCCCGGTCCAACAAACCGAGAGAGGTTTTCGGAAACATGTCGTTTCTGACGCTCGCATTTGCCGCCATTTTTTATGCTGCCACGATCCTGCTCGTCGTTGGCCTGGTCCGTCGTATCCGGTTGTACTGGAACACGCCCGCGCCGCTGAAGATTCCGACGACGCCGGCTCCGACCACGCAGGGCGGCGTGGTACTGCGGATGTTCCGAGAGGTGGTGTTTTTCGAAAGCCTTTTCAAGTCCACCAAGTGGACCTGGTTGTTCGGTTGGCTGTTCCACATGGCGCTGTTCGCCGTGTTGTTCCGTCACCTGCGCTATTTCACCGATTCCGAGACCGTGCTCGGCCTGGTGGCCTTCGTCAGCCCGCTGTTCAAGTACCTGGCGTTCGCGATGATCATCGGCCTGCTCGGACTCTGGGCGCGCCGCCTGTTCGTCGACCGGGTCCGTTACATCTCGGCGCCGTCGGACCACCTGATGCTGGTCCTGCTGCTGCTGATTGGTGTCAGCGGCGCGATGACGACGTTCGTCGCGCATACGGACGTCGTCGCGGTCAAGGCGTTCTTCCGCGCCCTGATGACCTTCGATTTCGGCAACATGCCGAACGTGCCGGCCGATCCCTTCATCGTCGTCCACCTGCTGCTGGTTGCACTGCTGATGATCATCTTCCCGATCAGCAAGCTGCTGCATGCGCCCGGGGTGTTCTTCAGCCCGACGCGTAACCAGGTCGACAACCCGCGTGAACAGCGCCACGTCGTCGACTGGGCGCGCAAGCTCGAACAATAAGCAGGAACGAGGTCAGCGAGCATGGCAAAAGCAGAATTCGAAATCCCCGTCCTCAGCGAGTACCCGGAGGTCCCGCCGGTCGTGGCCGGCACGATGGCGCACAGCAAGCCGTTTATCGCCAAGCCCGAGTTCCAGACGCCGCTGAACTTCCCCGGCGAGCTGCCGGAGGACTGGCACGACAAGGCGATCGATGCGATGGGCGACCTGCTCGGCAAGTATCGCTCGTTGCAGGTCTACCTCGATTCCTGCGTCAAGTGCGGTGCCTGTACCGACAAGTGCCACTACTACCTCGGCACGAAGGACCCGAAGAACATGCCGGTCGGCCGACAGGACCTGCTGCGCAAGGTCTACCGTCGTCACTTCACCTTCGCCGGCAAGTACTTCCCCAAGCTGGTGGGCGCAGAAGACCTGACCAAAGAGGTCCTCGACGACTGGTACAGCTACTTCCACCAGTGTTCGCAATGCCGCCGCTGCTCGGTGTTCTGCCCCTACGGCATCGACACCGCCGAGATCTCGATGGCGGCGCGCGAGATCATGGACCGCATCGGTGTCGGGCAGAAATACTGCAACGAGATCATCGGCAAGGTCTTCAAGATCGGTAACAACCTCGGTCTGCCAGAGATGGCCCTGGCCGACACGCTGGAAGGTCTCGAAGAGGACGTCGAGGACGAAACTGGCGTCGCGGTCAAGTACCCGCTCGACGTCAAGGGCGCCGATATCCTGCTGGTGACGCCGTCGGCCGACTTCTTCGCCGAACCGCACGTCGATGGCCTGATCGGCTACGGCAAGGTCTTCCACGAGGCGGGCGTATCCTGGACGCTGAGTTCGAAGGCCTCCGAGGCCGCGAACTTCGGCATGTTCATCGGTTCGTACGAGAACATGCGCCGGGTGTCGATGCGCATCCGCGAGGCCGCGCTCGAACTGGGCGTCAAGCGCATCATCTTCGGTGAGTGTGGCCACGCCTGGCGCGTCGCCTACAGCTTCCTGAACACGCTGGCGGGCCCGTTCGATTTCCTCGATCCGAAGTACCCGGTGCCGCAGCACATTCTCGAGTTCACGTGGAACGAGATCCAGAAGGGCACGCTGAACATCGACAAGTCGGCGAATGACGACATGACGGTCACGTTCCACGATTCGTGCAACGTTGCCCGTGCATCGCGCATGGGCGATGAGCCGGGTGGCCAGTTCAAGATCCCGCGCAACGTGATCAAGGCCGTCTGCAACAATTTCGTCGACATGGCCCCGGAGACCATTCACGAGAAGACCTTCTGTTGCGGCGGCGGTGGCGGCCTGCTGACCGATGACCTGATGGAGCTGCGCGTCAAGGGCGCCAAGCCTCGTATGGAGGCGCTGCGGAACGTCATCGAGGATCACGGCGTCACCAACATGGCGGCGATCTGCGCGATCTGCAAATCGCAGTTCACCAAGGTGCTGCCCTATTACGGCATGGACATGGACATGATCGTCAGTGTCCACCAACTGGTTTCCAACGCGATTGTTCTCACCGGTCAGAACGGCGAGGACGACGAAGAAGAATCGGCGGAAGACGCAGCCTGAGCGCCGCGCTTCCGCGAACCTGAACAATATCGATCCCTACGGATTAACTGGGCATAAAAGTAAGGAGAGTTTTAGATGGCAACTCCGAGCGATGAGATGAATACCAAGCTTACGTGGCGCCGCTTCGAAGACGGCAACAACACGTGGGATTCGTTTACCGACAAGATCTTCAACGAAGACACGTCGCACAAGTGCCCGACCTACGTGCACAA
>JAGRGW010000050.1 GCA_020445315.1 Gammaproteobacteria bacterium | reverse complement strand
CTCTACGCCCGCATCACCGGTGCCGTCGACGATGCGCAGGCCCTGTACGAACAACGCTATGCGGCGGAGCCCTTCGTCGACGTGCTGCCGTTTGGCAGCCACCCGGAGACGCGCAGCGTGCGCGGCGTCAACCATTGCCGGGTCGCGCTGCATCGGCCGCAGGGCGGCGATACGCTGGTCGTGCTGTCGGTGATCGACAACCTGACCAAAGGTGCGGCGGGCCAGGCGATCCAAAATATGAACCTGATGTTCGGCCTCGACGAGACCAGCGGCCTGGAACAGGTCGCACTTCTGCCCTAGTGCGGGGCTCTGAAGCGCAACGAACTGCTGACGCACCACACCAGACATGGCCAAGATCAAACCGACCATCATCACGACACCCCGAATCGTTCAGCCGCGCAGGCACGGTGCGCTCTGGCTGTGGCTGCTGTTCCTGGTCGCGCTGTCGCTCTGGTCGTGGCAGGTGTTTCGGCTGGGCGAGAACAGCGGCGGGTTCGATGGCGCGAAACGTGACAGTATCGAGGCCTCGCTGAATCAGCGGATAGAGGATCTCGAAAAACAGAAAATGGCACTGACTGCGCAGGCAGCGCGATTCGAACGCGCGGCCCAGATCGATCGCGAGGCCGCCGAACAGGTCAAGGGAGAGGTCAGGTCGCTGCAGGAGGAACGCGCCACGTTGAAGCGCGAGGTCGCCTTCCTCAAGGCGCTGGTGTCGGGCGAGGCCAGCGAGGAATTGAAGCTCGAAGCGCCCAAGCTCGTGCTGGTCGATGGTCGCGAGTACCGCTTCGAGGTGACGCTGGCGAAGCGGGCCGAAGGTGACGATACCGTCAGCGGACGGGTCGTGATCCACGTGATTGGCAAGAGCGAAGGTGCCGAGAAGAAGCTCGACATGGAAGCGTTGACCGACGGCAAACGTACCAATATCGGAATCAGGTTCAGGAACTTCCAGAAGCTGAAGACCGATCTCAAGCTGCCTGAGGGGTTCGATCCCAGCAAGATCGAGGTGGCCGTGGAGCCCAACGGCAACGTGTACAAGGCCTTCGAACAGGCCTACGACTGGAACGTGTCCGACGCCTGATCCGGCGCGTTGTCGGGTGCAAGAGGCGCGAAGTCCCTGTTGCGGCGGAGGGGCACGGGACCCGTCGCGTGGCGGTTTTCATCAGGAACTCAATTGCGGGGTTACGGTTCGATGTTGCGTACGAAACGGTTCAAGGCTCCCAGGGTCAATACGGTCATCGGTGAACAGACCGCGATCGTCGGAGACCTGTCGTTTACCGGTGGTTTGCACCTGGATGGCAGGATTGTCGGTAACGTGCACGGCCAGCCCGACACCTATGCCACGCTGATCGTCAGCGACAAGGGCATTATCGAAGGGGACGTGCGGGTCGAGAACCTGATCCTCAACGGCACCGTCAACGGTGACGTTTACGCCAGCCAGCGCGTCGAACTTGCCGGTAATGCCCGTGTCAGTGGTACGGTCTATTACAGCCTGCTGGAAATGGCGATGGGGGCGGAGGTAAACGGCAAACTCGTCCACGACGAGGACCAGGTCCACGCCGCGGTGGCTGAAACGGTACCGCCGGGTGCGGACGAGACGTCGGCGGTCGAAACGGATGCCCCTGAAAAGACCGGGAGTAATTCTTGACCAATATAGTCAAGATAAGCATACTGAAACGGATTAACGGGTCGCCTTTCTCTCGCGGACGGCGTTCCCAGGTGAAACAGGTGGTGATATGACAGAACAAGCAGTGGCCGGTAGCGAGGCGCTGGTCTTCACGTCGGCAGCGGCAAAGAAGGTCTCGGAACTGATTGCCGAAGAAGGCAACCCGGAGCTGATGCTGCGCATCTACGTGCAGGGCGGCGGTTGTTCCGGTTTCCAGTACGGTTTCACGTTTGACGAGACCGTCAACGAAGGTGACGAGCAGGTCGTGACCGACGGCGTCACGCTGCTGATCGATCCGATGAGCATCCAGTACCTGATGGGCGCCGAGGTCGATTACTCGGAAGGCCTCCAGGGCGCGCAGTTCGTTATCCGCAATCCCAACGCCACCACGACCTGCGGTTGCGGTTCTTCGTTCTCGGCCTGACCGGTTTCTTCCGGATGCGGTGACCGGGCGCCCCGGACGGGGCGCCTGTTGTGTTTAGTGCTTCGTCTAAAGATGGCGTCGTACTGACACGACGTCCGGGTCGTCCCCGCTGCGAACCTTGCGGAACCCCAGCCGCTCGCAGAGACGCAGCATCTTGCTGTTGTTGGACAGTACCTCGCCTTCCATGATCTCGATGCCGCGGTCGCGGGCAACGGTCATTAGGCGCTGCATCAGTTGCCGCCCGATGCCCTTCTTCTGCCATTCGTCGGCGACGGTCAGGGCGAACTCGCAGGACTGCTTGTCCGGGTTGCTGACGTAACGGGCGACGCCGAGGATGCGTGCCTCCTCGGTGTGTTCCTTGACCACGGCGACCAGCGCCATCTCGCGGTCGTAGTCGATCTGGGTGAACCTCGCCAGCATCAGCGGGGTGAGCTTGTCCATGCTCTGCATGAAGCGGAAATACTTGCTCTCGGCGGAAAGGTTCTCGACGAAGTCCTGCTCGATCTCGGCGTCCTCGGGCCGGATCGGCCGTACCGATACGTCGGTACCGTCGGGCAACTGCCACGTCGTTTCCAGTTCCGGCGGATACGGGTGGATGGCCATGTGGCCGTAGTGCGCCGTGCTCGTCTTTGGCGGCGCGACGACGACCCGGGCATCGACCGCGACGACACCGTCCTCGTCGACCAGCAGCGGGTTGATGTCGAGTTCGCGGATCTCCGGCAACTCGCAGGCGATCTCCGAAATGCGTTGCAGCACGTCGATCAGTTGCGGGATGTCGGCTTCGGGCAGGTTGCGGAACTTTTTCAGGTATTTCGAGGCTCGCGTGCCCCGGATCATGTCCTTGCTCAGGTACTCGTTGAGCGGTGGCAGGGCAACCTGACTGTCGGCGAAGATCTCGACCGCCGTGCCGCCGGCGCCAAAGCTGATGACGGGCCCGAAGACCGGGTCGTGGGCAATGCCGATCATGATCTCGCGCGCGTGCGGGCGGTTCAGCATCGGTTCGATGGTCACGCCTGCCACGCGGGCGTCTGGGCGGTGACGATTGACGTTGTCGATCATTTCGCGGAATGCCGTGCGTACCGAGCGTGGCTCGCGGATATTTAGGCGTACGCCGCCGACGTCGGATTTGTGCGAGATGTCGGGCGAGTTGATCTTCATCGCTACCGGCAGGCCGACGCCCTCCGCCGCAACCAGCGCGTCGGCGGCCGAGTTGACGTTGATACTCGGTGAGGTCGGAATGTGGAACGCTTTCAGAACGGCCTTGGATTCGGCGTTGCTGAGTGTGTAGCGGCGTTCGCCCATCGCGTGCTCGATGATGAGCCGGGCGCCCTCGACGTCCGGTACCTGGTGTTTCGACAGCGGTTCCGGTGCCTGCAGCAAGGCCTTCTGGTTGCGCCGGTAGCAGGCCAGGTAGCCGAATGCGTCGACGCCCGCTTCCGGGCTGGTGAACTGGGGTATGCCGGCTTCGGCGAATCGCTGACGGCCATCGCTGACCAGTTTTTCGCCCATCCAGCAGGCGAGCACAGGCTTGCTGCCCTCGCGGGCGGCGGCGATCACGCCTTCGGCGCAGGCCGTTGGGTCGGTCATCGCCTGCGGTGTCAGCAGCACCAGCAGGCCGTCGACGTTGTTGTCGTTCAGCACAATCGAGGTGGCGGCACGGTAGCGCTCACTGTCCGCGTCGCCGAGGATGTCGACCGGGTCGCTGTGCGACCAGTGGGCAGGTAGGACTTCGCTGAGTTTGTCGATGGTCGCCGGTGCGAGTTCGGCCAGCGGCACGTCGAGATCGCAGGCGCGGTCGGCCGCCATCACGCCGGGACCACCGCCGTTGGTGACGATGGCCAGCCTGGGGCCTTCCACGCGCGTGCCCGAGGCCAGCGTCTGCGCTGCCGCGAAAAGTTGGCTGACCGACATCACGCGGACCGCGCCGGCACGCTGGATGGCCGCGTCGAACACGTTGTCGCTGCCCAGCAGCGTGCCGGTGTGGGACACCGAGGCCCGGGTGCCGCTCTCGTTGCGGCCCGATTTGACCACGATGACCGGCTTCAGGCGGGCGGCGACACGCAGTCCGCTCATGAACGAGCGGGCGTCCGAGATCCCCTCGACATACAGCAGGATGCTGCGTGTCTCGGGATCGACGGCGAGGTAGTCGAGCACGTCGCCGAAGCCGAT
>JAGRGW010000049.1 GCA_020445315.1 Gammaproteobacteria bacterium | reverse complement strand
TCTTCGTTGCAGTTGGTCAGGATGACGATCGGAACCCCGGCGGCGGCACTCGACAGCGTACGGAAGCCATCGAGCCCCTTGGTGTCAGGCAGATGCAGGTCGAGCAGGATCACGTCGGGCGACTGTTGCCGGATCTCCTGCACCGCGTTGGCGATGGTGCGTACATGTCGTATGCCATAGCTGAGCGAATAGCGCTTGGCCAGGTAAAGACGAACGATCTCAGCCTCCTGAGAGTTGTCCTCGACCAGCAATACGTCAATGTTCTTGTTGCCCATCGGAATCGACCCGGTTCCGGTTCGCGTTCAGGTTCCGTCGTTGCCCGCCGTGCTGTCCGGCTGCGGCACCGAGAAGATAAACACGCTACCCTCCCCGGGCGTCGACCTGACCCACATCTTCCCCCCGTGATTCTGGACTATGCGTTTGCATATCGCCAGACCCATGCCCGTGCCGGGCGCATCCTCGACCGTGCTGCCGCGTTCGAACATGTCGAAGATACGCTCCATATCCGGCTCGGCCACGCCGATGCCGTTGTCCTTGAAGCCGATACGCCATTCCTGGTGCACCTGCTGGGCACGCACAGAGACCTCGAGTGGCTGCTCGCCGCGGAACTTGATCGCGTTACCAACCAGGTTCTGCAGCACGCGCTGGAATTGCCGCCGGTCCACCAGCAGCGTCGGCAGCACCTGCTGCCTGACGACACGGCCACCGATATCATCCAGCGTCAGCTTGTAGATACTCACCACCTCGTCGAGCAACTCGTTGAAATCGACCGCCTCGATTTCAGGCTGCGAGCGCTGCAGGCGGGAATAATCGAGCAGCTCGTCGAGCATCTCCTGGGTCCTGCCCAGGTTGTACTGCAGGTGGCCCAGGACCTTGCCACCGGTATCGCCGAGCGTTTCCTGGTAGTCCTCGTCGAGGATATCGGCATAGCGGCGCGCCAGTTGCAGCGGATCCTGCAGGTCGTGCGAAACGGCATACACCAGCTTCTGCCGTTCCTCGTCGAGGCGCTCTTCGGTGTCCGTTTCGGCGGCATCGGATTCGAGCCTGAGGCTGAAGTGCTGCCGTTGCTCGGCAATGCGCATCAACAGACCCGACAGGGCGATCAGGCCGGCACTGCTACGAGGATAGACTGCCGAGACGTGGCGCTCGAAAACCTCTTCGTGCACATCCTGTCGATCAGAGGACACCAGCAGGATCAACAGCGCGGACGGCCGCAACCGGTAACACTCGTCCGCAATACTGTGCCAGGCGAGCCAATCGACACGCTCGTCGATGACGATCGCATGGTAGCTGCGCTCGGATGACACCGCGGCAAAGAATACCCGCGACTCCGCGACCGTCGTGATACTGACGCAATCAGCCTCTGTGTCCCGTTTTATCAGTTGTGTCAGTACCGTCGCATCGGCGGTCGAGGCGCTGACGAACAACACGCGAATATGGTCGTCCACTTTTTCTTGTCTTCGGCACTTATCATTGTCGTTTTGGCCGTCGCCGACGCCGTCATACTGCTGGTACCAAGCCCTGAACCCGGTGCGCGGCAGCGCCTCGGTCGGGCGCGACTGCCTTTTTAGTCATCCTGATAATACCCCACACAAGATCACGTAGCGAGCTTTATTGATGCAAATATATTAGGAAAAACAATACCTTCCATGCGCCGATTATCTGACGTTTCGGACCTTTGACTAGGGGTTTTCCCGAATGTTTCCGAAGCGGGTTCGGTAAATCGGCCGCTAAACGACTCGCAATTGGGAAATACGGGCGCCAAAAAGGAATTTGGTTCTGATTTTGCGAATCCGGGCCGTTCGCCGAAAGAAAATCCCGGGGGTGGCTCATTGCCGGCTGCCCCCCCCGTGCGACACGCCGGAATTTCGACGCCCCCGGCAGCGTCTACCACCGCATAATGACGTGGCCAGCCCCGAGTCGACGGGTTGGCAGGACAACGCACGGAGCCAGGTATTGACACTTAACGATCCATTCGGCCGCAATGCGCGCAGACAGGAGCGCCGTTACGCACAGTTCCGCCGGCAATTGCTCGCGCAGGGCTGCCGCACCGACGAGGCGCTCGATGCATTCGGCAGGCGCGTCGACAGCATGGCCGCCGGCATCGTGGCGGCGCTGGCTAGCGCCTGCCTGCTGACCTGGTGGCTGCTGCCAGCAGCAGTCGCCGTCGTAATGATACTGGCCGCCGTTGCGCTGGTCTGGCTGGCCAGCAGCTACCTGCAGACACGTTCACTACTCAACCGCCTGCGCCTGGAGCCACGGCAGGAAAGCCCCACGGCCGGCGCCGGGACATCACGACAAACACCACCCCCGGAGGACTCTGTATGAATCTGCCCAATCTCGCCAACGCACCGGCCCTGCGCCTCGCCGCGGCCATCCTCGTAACGTTCGCTGCCGCAGCGCTCTGGTCGCCCGCCCCGCGCGCAGACGATGGCGCCAGGGTTGTCTACCACGCCGACTTCGCCGACCCGCGACGCTTCAGCGCCATGCTGACCAGCATCAACAACATGGTGACCTACTACCAGAACGAGCTCATCGAGTACGACGTTCGCATCGTGTTCGTCGCCCACGGCATCCGCTTCGTGACCGACGACAAGCTGATGAACACGCCATTCCAGGAAGATGCCGAAATGGCCGACCGACGAGCGAACAACGCGGGCCGGCTCGATGCGCTGCACTCCGTACAGGGCGTCAAGCTGGAACTGTGCGACATCACCCGCAGCCAGATAAACCTGCCCGAGGACAAGCTGTACGACGGTGTCGAGTCGGTACCCTCCGGCGTCGTGCGCATCGCCGAACTGCAGGCCCAGGGCTTCGCCTACATCAAGATCGAATGATGCGGCGCAACCCGGCGGGCATCCTGGTGGCCGGCCTGCTTGCGGCCGGCCTTGCGTTGTGTGTCACCGCCTGCTCGCCGCCGCCCGACGCAACGGCCGTGGCCGAGTTGAGCGGCGGCACAATGGGGACCACCTACAGCGTCAAGGTCACGCCGCCGCCCGACGCGACCACGGCCGCACGGCTGCAGCAGCAGATCGATCGCCGCCTGGAACAAGTCAACCAGCTGATGTCCACCTACCGCGACGACTCGGTCCTGAGCCGTTTCAATGCGTACCGCGACACCGACTGGTACGAGGTCCCGGCCGAACTGGTCAAGCTGGTGAGGCAGGCTGAGGCGATCAGCATGAAGACCGACGGTGCCTACGATGTCACCGTTGGCCCGTTGGTCAACCTGTGGGGGTTCGGACGCAACGGTCGCCGCGACACCCCCCCGGACAGCGCAGCGATCGAGGCACTGTTGCCCCGCATCGGCTTCGACAGGCTGGAGTCGCAGACCCAGCCCCCGGCGCTGCGCAAAGCCGTCGCCGAACTCGAGGTCGACCTGTCGTCGATCGCCAAGGGCTGGGGCGTCGACGAACTGGCCGAGCTCCTCGAACGCGAGGGCATTCGCAACTACCTCGTCGAGATCGGCGGCGAGCTGCGCGCCGCCGGCAGCAAGTCACCGGGTCAGCCGTGGCGCATCGCTGTGGAGCGACCGATTGCCGGCCAGCGCAGTGTGCAGCGCATCGTCAATCTGGGTGACGTCGCAATGGCGACGTCAGGTGACTACCGCAACTTCTTCGAGCAGGGTGGACAGCGCTACGCGCACACGATCGACCCGCGCAGCGGGCAGACCGTTCGACACCGGCTCGCATCGGTCACCGTGTTCGCGCCGACCTGCGCCGAGGCCGACGGCTGGGCAACGGCACTGATGGCGCTGGGCGACCAGCAGGCACCGGCGGTGGCCGAACGACACGGTATCGAGGCATTGTTCATCGTGCGCGACGATGATGGCTTGCGCGAGTTCGCCAGCAGCGCGATGGCCGAGGCGGGGTATTTCGAGACAACGGCCAGCAGGTGAAACACGTTGTCACCAACAACCCCGGGGCGATGAGATGACCGGCAACCTCCCTCCCCGCGTCGACCGTCGCCTCGCCGTCGCGCCGATGCTGGAT
>JAGRGW010000372.1:4040-4212 GCA_020445315.1 Gammaproteobacteria bacterium | reverse complement strand
CGCTGAGGAACACCTGGCGCGCCTTCTCGTCGACCGAGAAATCGCCGGGACCGAAGTCAGGCTTGCCTTCTTCGTTGGTGATCGGGGCCTGCCGGTCGAGACGGCCCGGGATGTCATTGACCTGCTGGTACAACTGCGAGCTGTCGTCGGCGGGGCCGGAGATGATCAGCGG
>JAGRGW010000372.1:0-3923 GCA_020445315.1 Gammaproteobacteria bacterium | reverse complement strand
TCGTTGTTGGTGCCGTAGGTGATGTCGGCCGCGTAGGCCTCGCCGCGACTGACCGGACGCAGGTGCGGGAAACCGCCGGTGTCACCCTGGTATTCCGGGTCGACCAGGTACGAGGAACTGTCGGCCCCCATGCCACCCGAAGAATTGATGACGCCCGTGCTCATCCCCAGGAAGCCGTAGAGGCGCCCCATCCAGCCCGCGTCACGGCGCGCCAGGTAGTCGTTGACGGTGACTACGTGCACGCCTTTGCCCTGCAGGGCGTTCAGGTAGACAGCCAGCGTCGCGACCAGGGTCTTGCCCTCACCGGTACGCATCTCGGCGATCTTGCCCTGGTTCAGCACCATGCCGCCAATCATCTGCACGTCGAAATGACGCATGCCGAGCACCCGCCGGCCCGCCTCGCGGACGACGGCGAACGCCTCGGGCAGCATGTCGTCGGCGGATTCACCGTTGGCCGCGCGTGCGCGCAGTGCATCCGTCTTCGCACGCAGTTCCTCGTCGCTCAGCGCCTGCATGCCCGGTTCCAGCACGTTGATCTGCTCGACCGACTTCAACATGCGCTTGACCAGCCGGTCGTTGCGACTGCCGAAGATTTTCTTGACGAGGTTGTTCAGCATGAACTTCAGCCCGATTCTGCGAAAAACAAGGGCCGCATGATACCCCAATCGGTCATGGCGGCGGCTCGTTACGTATAAAGGAAAAACCCGCGAACGCGGGCCTCGGAATCAACGGGTCCTGGGGAAGCCATCAGCGCACGAAGCGCAGCGGATTGACGATCTTGTCGTTTTGGTGGACCTCGAAATGGACATGCGGACCGCTCGAACGGCCGGTGCTGCCGAGCAGCGCGATCGTCTGTCCCTTCGCAACGACATCACCCTCGTAGACCAGGTTCTCTTTGTTGTGGCCATACAGCGTGCTGTAGCCGTCGGCGTGGCGCAGCTCGACGACGTTGCCGTAACCGGAAGCCCGCTCGGACCGGATCACGACGCCGGCCGCTACGGCAACGACCTCGGAACCGCGTTTACCCGCGAAATCGATGCCGCGATGATATGACTTCTTGCCGTTGAAAGGGTCGGTGCGCTTGCCGAATCCCGACGACATCCAGCCCTTCTTGACCGGTTTGCCCGACGGCGTCACCTCGGCCTTGAGCTCGCGGTTCATCAGCACATCCTCGAGTTCCTCGAGTTTCTGTTCGCGATCGGTCAGGGCCCCCGAGATACGCTGCATCTGCTCGGTCAGGTCGACGAAGCTCTGGTTGCCGTCCGGCAGGGCGTCGTCGATACCACCGGCCGGCGGCGCCACGGTGAAGTCGAACTCGTCCCGGTCAAGCTTGCCGATGACGACCAGGCGATCGCCCAGGGCATCGATTCGCATCATGTGGGCCTGCAACTCGGCGATGCGCAGCGCCATCGCATCCAGGTGCGCGCGCTGCTCGACCTTGGCCTCGACAATTTTCTGCCGCTCGACCGCGAGATCCGCCTGGATGGCGGCCGTCGCCGACTCGATGCCGATGGTGTCCGCGTCGCGTTGCCCCACGTGGTAACCGATGAATCCGCTGACGACGGCAACACCGGCAATCGCCACGGCGGTAAACCCAAGCAGTCGCGGCAGGCAGTGCTCGATGCCTCCCTCGCGTTTGCAGTATGCGGACAATCCGAACAAGTTCATTCCTGGTTTTACCCGATTTTCTGGGCAGCCGCAGTAATCGAAACGCGCTATGCTGCAGCCTCGATCAGCCGTCGACACCCGCCAATTCCATGACCCGTGTTCCCAAATCGGTTCGCCAACTGCTCAAAAGCAAACCTGCGCTGAAACAACTCGAACTCGAGATCAGCGCGCAAAAGGCCCTGCTCTCCGATATACGTCGGCATCTTCCCGCCGAACTTGCGCCGCACTGTCTTGCGGCCCAACTCAAACGCGACCGGCTGGTCCTGCATTCGGATTCGCCTGTCTGGGCGACGCGCCTGCGTTACAGCGCACCGCAACTCGCTATTTTATTACAAGAAACGCGCCCTGACTTGCGCGAAATCAAAGTTCGCGTACTCGTCTCGCGCCAACCGCGCCAGATCCGGCGCCCGGCCGCCCACTATTCTGACGTAGCCGCCAACATCGTGCGCTCGAGCGCCGGGGATATCGAGCAGCCGCAGCTGCGCGAGGCCATGATGCGCCTGAGCCGCGTGCTCAGACGCTAACCTTATTTAAATGGTCACGCGTGGACCGGCTTCATGTAGGAGATCGGCGCACGCTCGGCATCGTCGTACGTGACCTCTTCCCACGCCTCCGGCTGCGCGATCAGCGCCTTCAACAGGCGGTTGTTGAGTTCGTGACCCGATTTGTACCCGATGAAGGCCCCGATCAGGCTGTGACCGAGCAGGTAGAGGTCGCCGATGGCGTCGAGGATCTTGTGCTTGACGAATTCGTCCTCGTAGCGAAGGCCGTCCTCGTTCAGCACGCGGAAGTCATCGACGACAATGGCATTGTCCATGCTGCCGCCGAGCGCCAGGCCATTCTCGCGCAGCATCTCGATATCACGCAGGAAACCGAACGTCCGCGCGCGGCTGACTTCCTTGACGAACGACGTCGACGAGAAGTCGATGACCGACCGGCGCATATCGTCCTGCATCGCGGGGTGATCGAAATCGATACCGAAACTGACCTTGAAGCCCTCGAAAGGCTCGAAGCGGGCGATCTTGTCACCGTCGTTGATCTCGACCGGCCGGGTGATGCGGATGAAGCGCTTGGCCACGCGCTGTTCCTCGACACCGGCCGACTGGATCAGGAACACGAACGGACCGGCACTACCATCCATGATCGGGACCTCGGGCGCACTGACGTCGACATAAGCATTGTCGATCCCCAGTCCGGCGAAGGCCGACAGCAGGTGCTCCACGGTCGAGATCCGCACGCCGTCCTTGATCAGCGTGGTTGACAGTCGCGTATCCCCGACATTCTCGGCCTTCGCCGGGATGTCGACCGCCGGATCGAGATCGACCCGGCGGAACACGATACCGGTATCCGGCGCCGCGGGACGCAGGGTCAGGTAGACCTTTTCACCGGTGTGGAGGCCGACACCGGTGGCCCGAATCACGTTTTTCAATGTGCGCTGCTTGATCATTGGCCTGGGCTCTCCGCTGCAAATTCCTTAAATATCAGCAAGTTTTACTTACCGCATCGTGGAACCTCGCCGACGCAGTCATACAGTGATCCCCCGACATCAAATTAGGGAATACCCTTATTGTCACCTCATACGGCGGATTGATCAAGTAAAAATGTGACTGCTTTCACATTGACCGACCGCCGCCCCCCCGGTGATCAATCCGCCTGCCGACGCAGGAATGCCGGTATATCCAGGTACTCCATCTCCTTGTTGGTTGCCGCCTTCTTGAACTCGTTGGCCGGTTTCGGGTTGCGTCGGATAACCGGGGGAACATCGTACGAAGCATAATCCACATCGTCGACCTTCTCCGCGGAACCCTCCGCCACCAGCCGCACGGGCTTGATCTCGACCTCCGGCGGGGCAACGACCGCGGGCTCGTCCTCACCGAGACCGGTCGCCACCACGGTGACCCGCATCTCGTCGACCATATCCGGATCGATGACGGTACCGACGACGACCGTCGCGTCGTCGCGCGCGAACTCCTTCACCGTGTTGCCGACCTCATCGAACTCGCCGATGGCCAGGTCCAGGCCGGCAGTGATATTGACCAGGATGCCGCGTGCGCCGGACAGGTTGACGTCTTCCAGCAGCGGGCTGCGGATCGCAAGCTCGGCCGCTTCGCGCGCACGCTGCTCGCCGGTCGACTTGCCGGTGCCCATCATCGCCACGCCCATTTCCGACATGACCGTGCGCACGTCGGCGAAGTCCACGTTGATCAGGCCGGGCTTGGTGATCAGCTCGGCGATACCCTGCACCGCGTTCAGCA
>JAGRGW010000371.1 GCA_020445315.1 Gammaproteobacteria bacterium | reverse complement strand
AGCGCGGAACTGAACAAGCTCAAGCTGATGTCGCCGATGTCGGCCGAGGCCACCGTCGTGCGCAATTACATCGACGCGCTGGTCAGCGTGCCGTGGAAGAAGCGGACGAAGGTGCGCAACGACATCGCCAAGGCCGAGGAGGTGCTCGATGCCGACCACTACGGGTTGGAGAAGGTCAAGGAGCGCATCCTCGAGTATCTCGCCGTACAGCAGCGCGTACGCAAGCTGAAAGGGCCCATCCTGTGCCTCGTTGGCCCGCCCGGTGTCGGCAAGACCTCGCTGGGTCAGTCGATCGCGCGCGCGACCAACCGCAAGTTCATCCGCATGGCGCTCGGTGGCGTACGCGACGAGGCCGAGATTCGCGGCCACCGGCGTACCTACATCGGTGCGATGCCGGGCAAGATCGTGCAGAACCTGACCAAGGCCGGTACGAAGAACCCGTTCTTCCTGCTCGATGAGATCGACAAGATGGCAATGGATTTCCGCGGCGACCCGGCCTCGGCACTGCTCGAGGTGCTCGACCCGGAACAGAACCACACGTTCCAGGATCACTACCTGGAAGTGGATTTCGACCTGTCCGAAATCATGTTCGTCGCGACGGCCAACAGCATGAACATCCCGCCGGCGCTGCTCGACCGGATGGAGGTCATCCGCCTGTCGGGGTACACCGAGGACGAAAAAGTCAGCATTGCGGAAAACTATCTCGTACCGAAGCAGATCAAGAACAACGGGTTGAAAGACGAGGAACTGACGATACGGCAGGGCGCGGTACGCGACATCGTGCGCTATTACACGCGCGAGGCCGGTGTGCGAAACCTCGAGCGCGAGATTTCGAAGATCTGTCGCAAGGTGGTGAAGGACGTGCTGCTCGAGGCGAAGAAGGGCAAGACCGTCACCGTGGGGCCCAAGAACCTGGAAAAGTATCTTGGCGTCAAACGTTTCCGTTACGGCCGTGCCGATGAACACGACCAAGTAGGGCAGGTGACTGGGCTGGCCTGGACCGAAGTCGGCGGCGAACTGCTGCGCATCGAGACCGCGCTGACGCCGGGCAAGGGACGACTGACGCATACCGGGCAACTCGGTGACGTCATGAAGGAATCGATCCAGGCCGCCATGACCGTCGTACGCAGTCGTGCCGCCGCGCTGGGCCTCGATAACGACTTCTACCAGACCAAGGACGTGCACATCCACGTGCCGGAAGGCGCGACGCCGAAAGACGGGCCGAGTGCCGGTATCGGCATGGCCACGTCGCTGGCGTCGGCATTGACCGGGATCGCCGTTCGCGCCGACGTGGCGATGACCGGGGAGATCACGCTGCGTGGCGAAGTGCTGCCGATCGGTGGATTGAAGGAGAAGCTGCTGGCTGCGCATCGTGGCGGCATCCAGACGGTGATCATTCCCGAGGAGAACGAACGCGATCTCGTCGAGATACCGAAGAACATCAAGCAGAATCTCGACATCCGACCGGTACGCTGGATCGACGAGGTGTTGGATATCGCGCTGGCCGCGCAACCGTCACCGCGTACCTCGGGCGACAAGGGTGAAGTCGAGTCGAACGAAAGCAAGGACGACAAGGCTGACGACGTCAACGAAGCACTACGTCCGCATTGATATTGGCAGGGAACGCTGGTAGAAAAGGTCGGGCAAACTGGGTCCTTCTTGCGCGGTTTGCTTGACACTTTTTTTTCGGGACTGCTATAAAGCGGCCCGCACAACAATAACCGGCAAAGTCCGGTAGCAATCATTCCACCACCGCTTACAGCCGATCGAGGGACTGGGTTGTATTTCCACGTTTAGGGGGCACCGTCCGGATGAACAAATCTGATCTGATTGAGGCCATGGCCGACTCCGCTGATATTTCCAAGGCAGCCGCTGGTCGCGCTTTGGATGGCCTGATCGATGCGATCACCAATGCCGTCAAGAATGACGACACCGTTTCCATCGTTGGCTTCGGCACATTTCTGCTGCGCGAGCGTGCTGCCCGCACCGGCCGCAATCCGAAGACCGGCAAGGAGATCGAAATTGCCGCTTCGAAATCTCCTGCATTTAAGGCTGGCAAAGCGTTCAAGGACGCAGTAAACTAGCGCGCCT
>JAGRGW010000370.1:1903-3403 GCA_020445315.1 Gammaproteobacteria bacterium | reverse complement strand
GCGGGCATCGTGCTGGTCGTGGCCGGATCGTGGCTGCTCAACTTCGAGCAGGCCGGCCGTCTTACCCTGGCCCGGCTGATCGCCCCGCTCAAGGCCATCGTCAGCAACCCCGGGTCGCGCCTGATGCTCGGCGCCGCCACGATCTACGCCGTGACCTCGGTGGGCGGCAAATCGGCCATGAACTGGATGCCGGCCGAGCAGTTCGGGGCCTTCTACTTCAGCCTGCTGAGCCTGGTCACGCTGGTGTTCGTGCTCCTGACCCGGCCTGCCGCGATCAAGGTCCAGCGGTTCGGTTTCTGGCCACCGCTGATCATCGCCGGGTCCATGGCACTGATGGTCGTTACCCATTTTCTTGCCCTGGCCCAGGTCGAAGCGGCATACATGATCGCCGTCAAGCGGACGAGTATGCTGTTCGGCATGGTTTACGGGGTGCTGCTGTTTCAGGAGCGGCACCTTGGCCGACACCTGTTCGCCGGCGCCGTCATCGTTGCCGGCGTCATGACGATCAGCCTGTGAGCACGAGCAAATGACCAAAACCCAACACACCCGGTATCGCGACCTGGCGTCGTACGTCACCCGCGACGGCTCCGAGATCCGAGAACTCATGCATCCCTCGGCGCATGCCTGCAGGAAGCAGAGCCTGGCCGAGGCCCGCGTCGAACCGGGCGGCGAGACCCGGCTGCACGTCCACCGCGAAACCGAGGAGCTGTACCACGTTACCGGGGGTGTCGGCCTGATGACGCTCGATGACCGGGTCTTCGAGATCCGCGAGGGTGACACCATCGCAATCGCGCCGGGCAGCGCGCACCGCGTCCGCAACACCGGCGGTGAACCACTTGTCATCCTGTGCTGTTGCAGCCCAGCCTACCGGCACGATGACACGGAACTGCTATGACACCCGGTGTACCAAACCGCTATGATGGCGGGTCACATTGGCTGCACTACCCCGAACGGACCCCGGATGACTCGAAACCCACGTGCGACACAAGGTGTGACCGCGAGTGCGGGCTTCTGCACCGCCAGGAGCAAACGACTGCCGATGCGACTCGGGATCGTCTTTTTCAGCCTGGCGATACTGGGTGGCTGCCTGCAACAGGCGCCGGAAAAGGCCCCACAGGCACCACCGCCCCCGACGCCGGTGACCGTCAGCAAGATCACGGCAGCGGACACACCGGTCGTCATCGAGTTCGTCGGCAAAACGGCGAGTTCCCGCCGGGTCGAGATCCGCTCACGTGTCGAGGGCTTCCTCGAGGCGCGTGAGTACCAGGAGGGCACGCTGGTCCAGGAAGGCCAGGTCATGTTCCAGATGGACCGCAAGCCGTTCGAGGCCCAGTTGCAGGCTGCCCAGGCCGAACTGGCCCAGCAGCAGGCCAAGCTGACCAACGCCGACGCCAACCTGACCCGGGTGCGGCCACTGGCGAAGAAGAACGCCGTCGCCAAGAAGGAACTGGATGACGCGCTCGGCACCTATCGCTCGGCCGCGGCCGCGGTCGAGGCGGC
>JAGRGW010000370.1:0-1859 GCA_020445315.1 Gammaproteobacteria bacterium | reverse complement strand
CATCCATTCGCCGGTGACCGGCATCTCCAGTTTCGCGACGCAACGCGAGGGGGCGTACATCGGCGTCGGCAGCAGCGGCCCGCTGACCTACGTTGCCAAGATCGACCCGATCTGGGTCGAATTCAGCGTCTCCGAGAACCAGCTGCTGAAGGCGCGCGCCAACGAGGATGACGGGCGTATCCGCGAGCCCCGGGCCGGACAGTTCGACGTCGAGATCGCACTGGCCGACGGCTCGATCTACCCGGAGACCGGCCGCATCACCTTCGCCGACGCCTCGCTGTCCGAGACCACCGGCACCTTCCTGCTGCGCGCCGAACTGCCCAACCCGAAACGCGGTGATGGACGCGAGGACCAGCTGCGGCCAGGGCAGTTCGTACGCGTGCGCCTGAAAGGCGCGGTCAGACCCGACGCCATCCTGGTGCCGCAGCGCGCGGTTCAGCAGGGCGCCAAGGGCAACTTCGTCTGGGTCGTCGATGCCGACGGCAAGGCGCAGTTCCGCCCGGTCGAGGTCGGGGTCTGGCACGGCGACGACTGGTTCATCGACGGCGGCCTCGAGGACGGCGAGACCGTCGTCGTCGACGGCGCGTTGAAGCTGCGCGCCGGCGCGGCTGTGCAGATCACCGAGCCAAACAAGGATTCCGCCAAGGCAGCGGGCAAAGAACAGGGCTGACGACATGATCTCGTCTGTCTTCATCAAGCGGCCGATCACGTCGACCGTGCTGTCGATCGTTATCGTCATCGTCGGCCTGGTGTCGATGCTCGGCCTGCCGATCAACCAGTACCCGTCGATCACACCGGTCCAGGTCAGCGTCAGCGCCAGCTACCCCGGCGCCGATGCCGAGACCGTCGCCAACACGGTCGCCGCGCCGATCGAGAACCAGGTCAACGGCGTCGACAACATGCTGTACATGCAGTCGACGTCGTCGGCGACCGGGCAGATGACGCTGACAGTCTATTTCGATATCGACACCGACCCGGACACGGCCGAGGTCCAGGTCAACAACCGGGTCAGTATCGCGCTGCCGGAGTTGCCGGACACGGTGCGCAACGCCGGGGTCAAGGTCGAGAAACGTTCGTCCAGCATTCTGATGCTGATCGGCATCTCGTCGCCGGACGGGCGCTACGACGAGCAGTACATCGGCAACTACGCCAACCTGTACATCCTCGATGCGCTGAAGCGCGTGCCCGGTGCCAACCAGGCCTCGATCATGGGCCTGCCCGATCTCGCCATGCGCCTGTGGCTGCAACCCGACCGTATGGCCAGCCTCGGTCTGACCGCCAGCGACATCCAGGCGGCCGTGTCTTCGCAGAACCAGCAGTTCGGCGCCGGCCAACTCGGCCAGTCACCGACGCACAAGCCGGTCGAGATGACTTTCCCGGTAGTCACCGAGGGCCGCTTCACCGAGCCGGGCGAGTTCGAGGACGTGATCCTGCGCGCCGACCCGGAAGGGGCGGCGATCGTGCGCCTGAAGGATGTCGGCCGCGCCGAGGAAGGCCAGAAGAGCTACATGCTGCGCTCGACACTGAACGGCAGCCCGTCGACCTTCATCGCCGTCTACCAGCAACCGGGGTCGAACGCGATCGAGGTGGCCGCCAACGTCATCGAGACGATGGAGCAAATGAAGCAGACCTTCCCGGAGGGCATCGACTACAAGGTCTCGTTCGACACGACCAAGGTCATCCAGGCCTCGATCGACGAGGTCATCGAGACCCTGGTCATCGCCATCATCCTGGTCGTGCTGGTCACCTACCTGTTCCTGCAGAAGTTCACGACGACCCTGATCCCGACGATCGCGATCTTCGTCTCGGTCATCGGTACCTTTACCGGCATGTCGGCGCTGGGCTTCTCGATCAACCTG
>JAGRGW010000369.1 GCA_020445315.1 Gammaproteobacteria bacterium | reverse complement strand
CCCGCGCGAGAAAGCGCGAAATTCTACCGACTTATCAACGTTTTAGCAATGCCAAATCAACCCTGGCGCTGCTTGTGGCGCGGATCGCTGCAGATCACGCGGATCACGCCGCGACGCTTGATGATCTTGCAGTTGCGACACATCTTTTTTACTGAAGCACGAACTTTCATGCGATATCTCCTGGTACGGGTTCCCGGTCAGCGCGGCATGCCGGCGCCGCCGAAGCCCTTCAAATTCGCTTTCTTCATCAGGCCTTCGTACTGGTGCGACATCACGTGCGCCTGCACCTGGGCCATGAAATCCATGACGACGACGACCACGATCAGCAGCGAAGTGCCGCCGAAGTAGAACGGTACGTTCCAGCCGACAATCAGGAACTCGGGCATCAGGCAGACGGCGGTGATGTACAGTGCACCGGCAAATGTCAGGCGCGACATGACCTGGTCAATGTAGCGCGCGGTCTGCTCGCCCGGCCGGATGCCCGGAATGAAGGCACCGGAACGCTTCAGGTTATCGGCCGTATCCTTTGAGTTGAATACGAGCGCCGTATAAAAGAAGCAGAAGAATATGATCGCCGCTGCGTACATCGCGACATAGATCGGCTCACCCGGCGACAGCTTGGCCACAATGTCCTGCAACCAGCGCATACCCTCGTTGTTACCCGCCCACTGCGCGAGCGTGGTCGGGAACAGAATGATACTGGACGCGAAAATCGGCGGGATGACGCCGGCCATGTTCAGCTTCAGCGGCAGGTGGCTGCTCTGCGCCGCGTACATCTTGCGGCCCTGCTGACGCTTGGCGTAGTTGACCGTGATCCGGCGCTGCCCACGTTCCACGAACACGACGAACCCGGTGACGGCGATCGCGAGCAGGAAAAGGAACAGGGCGAACAGGGCGTTCATTTCACCGTTGCTGACCAATTCGACCACGGAACCAAAGGCGGCTGGGAGCCCCGCGACGATGCCGGCGAAGATGATCATCGAGATGCCGTTGCCGAGACCGCGTTCGGTGATCTGCTCACCGAGCCACATCAGGAACATCGTCCCGGTCACCAGCGACACCGTTGCGGTGAACACGAACCCGACGCCCGTGTTGACGACGAGCCCCTCACCGAACTGCCCCTGCAGCGCGACCGAGATACCGATCGCCTGGAACGTGGCCAGGACCAACGTGCCGTAGCGCGTGTACTGGGTGATCTTGCGACGACCGGCCTCACCCTCTTTCTTCAACTGCTCCAGCTTCGGCACCACCGAAGTCATCAGCTGAATGATGATCGACGCCGAGATGTACGGCATGATGCCGAGCGCGAACAGGCTCGCGCGGCTCAACGCACCACCCGAGAACATGTTGAACATGTCCAGGATCGTGCCCTGCTGCTGATCGAACAGCGCCGCGAGCGCGGCCGGGTTGACTCCGGGCACCGGGATGAAGGTCCCGATCCGGTAGACGATCAACGCACCCAGCACGAACAACAGCCGCTGGCGCAACTCGGTGAGCCGCCCCAGGTTCATGCCGCCGGTACTCGCAGGATTCAGTGCCATGGTTTAAGAGTCTCAGTCCTCGACCTTGCCGCCGGCGGCCTCGATGGCCGCACGCGCTCCCTTGGTCACGCGAATGCCCTTCACCGTCACTGCCCGCTCAATCGAACCGGACAGGATGATCTTGGCGCGGGTGATATTGATCGGCAGCAGGTCGGCGCGGTAAAGCGCATCCATGTCGACCACGTCACCCTCGACCTTGGCGATTTCGTTCAGCCGCAACTCGCCGGTCACCCGCGCGAGCTTGGAACGGAAACCCACCTTGGGCAGGCGGCGCTGCAACGGCATCTGGCCGCCTTCGAAGCCGACCTTGTGGTAACCGCCGTTACGCGACTTCTGGCCCTTGTGTCCGCGCCCGGCAGTCTTGCCGAGACCGCTCCCGATACCACGACCGACGCGTTTGCGGTTGGGTTTGCTGCCTTCGGCAGGCTTGAGCGTGTTCAGACGCATCTCACGCCTCCTCCACTTCGTGCACCATGTACGACACCTTGTTCAGCATGCCGCGCGTGGCAGCGGTGTCCTCGACCTCGGCCACCTGGTGCATGCGACGCAGACCCAGGCCGCGCACGCAGGCGCGATGGCTCTCGAGACGGCCGTGCACACTGCGCACCAGCTTGACCTTCATCATTTTCTTGTCAGCCATGTCCGCTTACCCCAGGATCTCTTCGACGGTCTTGCCGCGCTTGGCTGCGACGTATTCCGGATCGTCCATATTGACGAGTCCGTTCATGGTCGCGCGCACGACGTTGATCGCGTTGTTCGTGCCGATGCACTTGGCCAGTACGTTATGCACCCCAACCACCTCGAGGATGGCACGCATCGCGCCGCCGGCGATGATGCCGGTACCTTCCGAGGCCGGCTGCATGTAGACCTTGGCGGCGCCGTGGCGACCGACCAGCGGGTATTGCAGGGTGCCGTTCTTCAGCTTCACGGACTTCATGTTGCGACGGGCCATGTCCATGGCCTTCTGGATCGCGATCGGGACCTCTTTGGCCTTGCCGGTGCCGAAGCCGACCTTGCCGTTGCCGTCACCGACGACGACCAGCGCGGCAAAACCGAACACGCGACCACCCTTGACGACCTTGGCCACGCGGTTGACACCGATGAGCTTCTCGATCAGATCGTCGCCGCTCGGATTGGTTTCAAAATTCGCCATATCAAAGACCCCTTAGAACTCAAGCCCGGCTTCGCGGGCCGCGTCGGCCAGGGCCTTGACCCGACCGTGATACCGGAAACCCGAGCGATCGAATGCGACGCGCTCGATGCCTTTTTCTTTCGCCCGTTCAGCGACAGCCTTGCCAACCGCGGCCGCGGCGGCGGCATTACCGCGCGAACCGCTGATCGCCGACGCGATCGTCTTGTCGACGGTCGAGGCCGATGCAACGACCTCGGCACCGTTGGGCGCGATTACCTGTGCGTAGATATGGCGCGGCGTGCGGTGGATCGTCAGGCGATGCACACCCAGTTCGCGGATCTTGGCGCGCGAGCGACGCGCGCGACGGATTCGTGCAGATTTCTTATCCATCGACCTAACCCCTTACTTTTTCTTCGCTTCTTTACGGATGATGCGCTCATCCGCGTAGCGCACGCCCTTGCCCTTGT
>JAGRGW010000368.1 GCA_020445315.1 Gammaproteobacteria bacterium | reverse complement strand
GTCGTCGGTTCGTCACCGAGGCCCGCCTGGAACAGCAGCCTGGGTCTCTCCTGGTCGGCGGCGAGGAAGACCTCGTACGGCGCGCCGTTGTGGATCTGGGCGAACAGCTTGCCGGTCGACCCGTAGCTGACGATGGCCCGGTGTCCCGTCTGCTGCTCGAAGCGTTGACTCAGTTCCTTCATCGGTGCGGTGAAGTTGGCCGCGACCGCTACCTTGACCTGGCCACCCGAGGACGTCGTTGGCCATAGCGGGACCAGCAGGATCAGCGTGACCAGCAGGAGTGCGGAGCGTGTCATCGTCGTGGTCTCTAATGCTTCATGTCGTCCCGGGGTCAGGTATCGCGGCGCTCGACCGTCTCCGGGTCGGCCGTGATCGCCCGATAGATCTCGACGCGCTCACCGTCTTTGACCTTCGCCTGCAGCTTGGTCACCTTGCCGAATACGCCGACTTTCTGTCTGCCCAGATCGATATCGGGGAACTGTTCGAGGATGCCCGAGCGATCGATGATTTCCCGCACAGTGCTGCCGTCGGGCACGTCGATCTTGAGCCATACCTGCTTGAACTTGTCTGCATAAGCGACGCCAACGTTCATGTTCTTACTCCGTCAGTTGGAAGTCACAGCCTGAACCCTTACCGCACGGCGCTCTGCGCGTGCGCGGTCGAGCAGGCGTTTGCCGGCCAGCAGGAAGGCCAAAACGATGAAACCACCTGGCGGCAGGATGATGAGCAGGAAACCCTTGTAGTCGGGGATCAGCGTGAGCTCGAGAAACGATGCCCAGTTGCCGAGCAGCAGCGCGGCATCGGCGAAAAGGGTGCCGCTGCCGATCATTTCGCGGGAGGCGCCGAGTAGCACCAGTGCCAGGGTAAAGCCGAGACCCATCATAACGCCGTCGACCAGCGCCGGTAGCACCGGGTTGCGCGAGGCGAAGGCCTCCGCGCGGCCGAGGATGGCGCAGTTGGTGACGATCAGTGGAATGAACAGGCCGAGTACCTTGTGCAGGTCGTGTACCCAGGCATTCATGGCCATGTCGACCAGCGTCACGAGGGCCGCGATGATCAGGACGAAGATCGGTATTCGCACCTGCGGGCTGATGATGCTGCGCAGCGCCGAGATCAGTACGCCGGCGACGACGAACACCGCGGTCGATGCCAGGCCCATGCCGAGGCCATTGCTGGCGGTACCGGTCACAGCGAGCAGCGGGCACAGTCCGAGTGCCTGTGCGAAGACGATGTTGTTGTCCCACAGGCCGTCCCGCGTCAGGCGGAGGTAATCGTGTGACATCGTTATTCCTCCATCACCGGGGTCGTGACCATCGGGGCATTGACAATCGCAGTGCGGTTGGCCTGGAACCAGTCGAGACCTTTCTTGACCGCGCCGACCACGGCACGCGGCGTGATGGTGGCACCGCTGAAGGCGTCGAAGCGGCCGCCGTCCTTGTCGACGGCCCACTGTGCCTGCGGCGTGTTGCCGAGCGACAGCCCGTTGAATCCCAGGATCCAGTCGTTGCGGTTGATTTCGATCTTGTCGCCCAGGCCGGGCGTCTCGGCATGAGCGATCACGCGTACGCCGAGAATCTCGCCGTTGGCGTTCAATCCCATCAGCAGGCGAATATCGCCGGCGTACCCCTGGCCAACGACCTCCCATGCCAGGGCGTTGACGCGCGCACCCATGGCGCCGCGATAGACCGTGACCGGCAGGCCATTGGGGTCGTTGACGGTCAGTGGGTTGGCGAGGATGTCGTTGTCATGCAGCGACGCCGGGATGACCTGGGCCAGCGATGCCTGCATGTCTTCCTTCAGCCGCAACGCGATGTCGTCGCGTGT
>JAGRGW010000048.1 GCA_020445315.1 Gammaproteobacteria bacterium | reverse complement strand
GCATGTTCCGCAAAGTCGTGGTCAGTTAAGGGGTGCCAGGCATGAAAAAAATACTTTATGGCATGGCCGCACTGATGCTTTCGTCCACCGCCGCGCAGGCGGCCGGCAAGGATGACCCGGTCCTGGCCAAGTTCATGGTCAACCAGCTCGAAGTCCGGTCAACCGATGGTCCCGATCCCCGCGTGCTCGAGGCCGAGGCATGGATTGGGCGGGATCTGAACAAGCTGTGGCTGAAAGCCGACGTCGAATACGTCGACGGCAAGACCGAGGAGGCAGAGGTACAGGCGTTGTACAGCAGGGCCATTGCGCCTTACTGGGATTTCCAGGTCGGCTGGCGACACGACCGTCGACCGAAGCCCAGCCGTGACTGGTTGGCGATCGGGTTCGAAGGCCTCGCACCGTACTGGTTCGAGATCGACGCGGCCGCTTTCATCGGCGAGAGCGGACAGGTCGGTGCCCGCCTGGAGGCGGAATACGAGGTGATGTTCACTCAGCGGTGGGTTTTGTCACCCGAACTGAAGGTCAATCTTCATGCGAAGAATGACGAAGCGACCGGCACGGGCTCCGGCCTGTCCGACACGGAGCTGGGCTTGCGCCTGCGTTACGAGATTCGCCGCGAGTTCGCACCCTACATCGGTGTGAACTGGGTGAAGAAGTACGGGAACACGGCGGATTTTGCCCGCCAAGATGGGGAGGACAGCAACGATGTGCAGTTCGTTGCCGGTGTTCGTGCCTGGTTTTGAAGGTACCGAGCGGAATGAAATCAGTCAGGAGTGAAACACATGAATAGAAAACGGGTGGTTATGGTAGCTGCCATGTTGATTCCTTTCGCTGTCACGGCGGGCGGTTTGCAAGATGGGGGGCATCATCACGATGCGCAACACCATCACACAATGCACGGATCGGACACGCACATGTCTGGTGGGCATATCAGTAACGTAGGACAGCCGGTTGCGGCGCAAGCTGCCGTTCGGAGCGTTCATGTCGATCTGCTCGACACCATGCGTTTTGCGTTCGATCCGCCTTTGGATCTCAAGCGCGGTGAGGCGGTGCGGTTCATCGTTACCAACCGCGGACAGATTCGGCACGAGTTCTCGATCGGCAGCGCCGACGAGCAGGATGCGCATCGAACCATGATGCGCGGCATGCCGAACATGATGCACGGCGATCCGAACGCGGTAACGGTTGATCCCGGTCAGACCCGTGAACTGGTCTGGCGTTTTACGAGCAACGGCCCCGTGGTGTTCGCGTGCAACATACCCGGTCATGCCGAGGCGGGGATGGTTGCCACTGCGATGTTGAAACCCTAGACGGAGCGACGCCTTGGTCGGTGCCCCGGCCAGAGCGTTGCCGGAACAAGGTGACGCAGATGAATAAATTTCTCTTTGTGACAGCCTTGGCCCTGACTGGGTGTCAAGGTGAACAGGTGGACCCGAAAGCACGTTGGACGGATACCGCAGCGCCATCCTTTGCACCTGTTGCGATGCGCTGGTACACGCCCAGGCAGGTGGAGGACGGCGCAGCGTTATATGCACAGCACTGCGCAAGCTGCCACAAGGCCAACGCCGAGGGCACACCGGATTGGAAGACCCGCGATGCCAACGGCAAGCTGCCGCCGCCACCACTGAATGGCACGGCACACGCCTGGCACCATCCGCTCGACGTCTTGCGCACGGTAGTCAGGCGGGGTGGGGTGCCGGTGGGCGGCAGCATGCCCGCATTCGACGACAAGCTCGCCCCGCGCGAGATTGACGCAATCCTGGCCTGGGTGCAGTCGCACTGGTCGGACAAGATCTACGCGATCTGGCATGAGCGCGACCTGGCGGCCGGTGGTGGCCTACAGGCGATACGACAGTGAATCCGAAAGACATGAAACACACTTGAGGAGATACGAAGTTGAAGAAAAACAGCAAGCACTCACCGCAACCGGTTTCGTTCACGCAACGATGGCTTTGGGGTGGCAGCCTGGCTGCTGTGGTCGGCCTGCTCGGGTTGCTGGCTACCCAGCAAAGCGTTGCCGCCGATGTCGTGGTGTACAAGAGCCCAACCTGCGGCTGCTGCGGCAAATGGGTCAAGCACATGGAAGACGCGGGGTTCAGCGTGGACGTGGAGAACCGGCAAGACTTGTCGACGATCAAATCTGAACTGGGCGTGCCCGGTCGGATGCAGTCCTGCCACACGGCCAGGATTGGAGGGTACTTCGTCGAAGGGCACGTGCCGGCAGATCTGGTCAAACGGATGCTCGATAAAAAACCCGACATCCGGGGGTTGACGGTGCCAGGTATGCCGATGGGATCACCAGGTATGGAAGGGCCGCGCAAGGATCGCTACAGCGTGATCGCGATCGGCAATGATGGGAGCGCAGGAGTTTATGCGCAGAGATGAGTGGTGGCTGGTGGATAGACCGGGTGCATCGCACGCAATACGGCCATGGTTGCGGAAGCATGCCTGACCGGCCCATGACGCGACGACGGTTCATCGGGATAGCTGCAGCCTGCGGTATCTTGCCGTCGGTCATCGGCGCAGCCGAAGCAGATCCTCGACGCAAAGTGAAAGGCGCGGTGATCGCCGTCTGCCTTGGCAGCGGCGGTCGCCATGGTTATGCGCATATCGGCGTGATTCGAGCGCTCCAGCGACGTGGTTTCGTACCGGACCTTATCGTCGGTACCAGTGCCGGCTCGATTGCCGGGGCCCTGTGGGCCGCCGGTCACGACGCCGATGCAATCGAACGGGTTGCAGATTTGAGCGGACAGTTCTCCCGCAATCGATTTCGCCTGCCGGTGCTGGGTATTGGCACCCTGGATGGGCTGCGCGAACTCGTTGACCGACATATCGGTAGCCGCGACATGGAATCGTTGCCCATACGGTTCGCAGCCCAGGCAACAGATCTGGATACCGGGGCGCCGGTCATACTCGCGTCGGGTCCGGTCGGTCGGGCAGTCGTCGCCTCGGCCAGTGTCCCGTTACGCTATGAGCCGGTGTTGATAGACGGACGGCGCCTCGTGGATGGCGCCTTGTCGGCGCCGGTGCCGGTCGACGCGGCGCGTTCACTTGGTGCCGATGTCGTCATTGCCTTCGATGTCGCATATCGTCCGTACGAAGAGCCGGTCGACGGGTTCAGCGACGTCGCTTTCCAGACTTACCACATCATGGTGAATCGCCTGATCGAAGAGCAGATACGGCGTGCGGATATCGCCATCCGCCTCGATGTCCATCAGTTCATGGACAACGAGGAAGATATGCAGGCAACCATGCTGGCGGGTGAACAGGCCGTGCACCACTATTGGCCCGAGATATCACGACTCCTGACCGACCAGGAATCCAATAATCTCCAGCCATGAGGTCCAGCGGACTACCATCTGCGGCGGTCCTGCATGGCTAGACCGATCGCACGGGATTCGTTATCCAGCTTCGGCGCTGTAACCCGCTTCCCTGATAGCCGATATCAGTGCCTGGACATCGGCGTCGCCAACGATTACAGCCTGCGCCTTTTCCAAGCTGACCTCCGCGGTTTCGACGCCGGGCACCTGTTCCAGCGCCCTTTTGACCGCGCCCACGCAATGCATGCAGGTCATACCATCCACTTTCAGTGTCGTGCTCATTGTTGTCATCTCCGTCGAGGTTGTCTGTCTCGGTTGCCAGCGTGCGCTGCTTCGATGCCCGTTGGTTTCGCCTGATCGTTCATGTTGACGCGGTTCGGCAGCATTGCCGCGCTCAGCCGGCGAAGCCGCAGACTGTTGACGACAACGAACACGCTGGACAGGCCCATCGCCAGTCCCGCCACCATCGGGTTCAGGTGTATGCCGAACGCGGGGTAGAAGATCCCGGTAGCAACCGGTATCAAAAGAATGTTGTAGATGAACGCCCAAAACAGGTTGCCACGAATCGTCGACAGGGTTTTGCGCGCCACGTCGAGCGCAGTGATCACGCCGCCCAGGTCGCCGCGCGTCAGCGTGACGTCGGCCGCCTCGATGGCGATGTCCGTACCTGAACCGACCGCAATACCCACATCGGCCTGTGCCAGCGCAGGGGCATCATTGATACCGTCACCGACGAACGCGAGTTTACGTCCTTCCGCTTGCATGGCGCGCACTGCGTCGGCCTTCCCGTCGGGGAGGGTTTCGGCATGAACCAGGTCGATACCGGCCAGGCGCGCGATGGCTGAGGCGGTCTTGCGGCTGTCTCCCGTGATCATCGCGACGTCGATGCCGCGCTGCCTGAGCGCCTGCACCATTGGCGCCGCTTCGGGCTTCAAGGGGTCGGCAATTGCCAATACCGCTTTGGCCTCGCCATTCACCGCGAAGAACACCGGCGTCTTGCCATCGGCCGCGTCGTGCTCGGCAAGCTGCTCGAGTTCTCTCACTTCGATGTTTTCCCGGGCCATCAATCGCCTTGCACCGACCAGGACCTGGTGGCCTTCTGTCGTCGCGCGAATGCCATAGCCGGGTATGGCCTCGAAAGCGTCAAGCGAAGGCACGCTGAGACCCCGTTCCCGGGCTGCGGCAATCACGGCCATGCCCAGCGGGTGCTCGCTGCCCTGTTCCGCCGCGGCGGCCAGTCGAAGCACGGCATCGCTGTCTCCATCCAGCGCATGGATGTCGGTAATGTGGGGGCGCCCTTCGGTCAGCGTCCCGGTCTTGTCGAAGACCAGGGTGTCGACATGTGACAGTGTCTCGAGTGCCTCACCCTTGCGATACAGCACGCCGAGTTCGGCCGCCCGTCCGCTGCCGACCATGATCGCGGCCGGCGTAGCCAGTCCCATCGCGCACGGACAGGCCACGACCAGCACGGCGACCGCGCTGACCAGCGCGAAACTGATCGCCGGCTCGGGACCGAGTGCCAACCAGGCGAGGAAGGCAACGATGGCGATCATGATCACCACCGGCGTGAACACGCGTACGACCCGGTCGGCCAGGCCCTGGATCGGCAGTTTCGATCCTTGCGCGCGTTCGACCGAGCGGATGATCTGTGCCAGCACTGTCTGCTTGCCGACCTGGGTGGCAGTGACGCGCAACTGGCCATGTTGGTTCACGGTGCCGCCGACCACCTGGTCGCCGGGTTGTTTGGCGACGGGGACCGGTTCACCGGTGAGCATGGACTCGTCGACATAACTCTCGCCCTCGGTGACCTCTCCATCGACCGGGATGCGTTCACCGGGACGGATCACGACCATGTCACCGGTTTGTACGCCGGCCACAGCGACTTCCCGTTCGACACCGTCGTGCAATACGCGCGCCGTCTTCGCCTGCAGGCCGACCAGCTTGCGAATGGCCGCAGATGTACGGCCCTTGGCCAGTTCTTCGAGGTACTTACCCATCAGGATCACGGTGAGTACGACGGCGGCCGATTCGAAATAGAGATTGCGTGCGTCGACAGGAAAGATCACCGGAACGAGCAGCACCAGCATGCTGTAACCCCAGGCTGCCCCGGTACCGGTCATCACCAGGCTGTTCATATCCGGTGAGAGGTGACGGTAGGCGATCCAGCCGGGTCGGAAGAAGCGCCGTCCCGGGCCGAGGATCACGGCGGTCGTCATTATCGCCTGAGTCCAGTCCCAGACCGGCTGCGGTGCCATGGCGAGCAACGCGCGGTTGAAACCGGGTACGAAATGCGAACCCATCGCCAGTACGAAAACCGGGATCGTCAGCACCGCAGCGATGATCAGATCGCGTCGCATTGCGCGTCGCTGTTCATCGCGAGCGGCCTGTTCGCGCGCCTCGGTGTTATCACCTTCAATTGGCCGGGCCTCGTAACCGGTCTCCTCGATCGCACGGGTGATGTCGTCGGTGCTCAGCGTCGCCGGCAAGAAATGCAGAGTGGCACGTTCCGTCGCCAGGTTGACGCTGGCTGCCAGCACGCCGGGCAGCTTGTTCAGGGCCCGTTCGACGCGCGCCGAACAGTTCGCGCACGTCATGCCGCCAACGCCTATTTCGAATTCCTCGGTCAGCGGCGAATAGCCGAGCTCGCGAACGGCGTCGATCACCGCAGTGGGTGAGAGCAGCGACTCGTCGTAGGTGACGCTGGCACGCGCCGTCGCCAGATTGACCGGTGCCTCGACGACGCCTTCCAGTTTTTCGATCGCACGCTCAACGCGGCTCGAGCAGGACGCGCAGCTCATGCCGTCGATGCCGATGTCGAGTTGCTTCATTTGGCACCCCCGTTGCCCGGTGTCGTGCCGTCCTGGTTCAGTGCGGCAAGGATCGGGCATTGCGCGGTGGTTCCGGCATGACCAGGGCATTGATCCTCCAGCGCCGACAATGCCGCCCTAACCCGGTCCAGGTCGCGAATACGGGCCTCGATGTCGTCGATCTTGGCCCGGGCGAGTTGCTTCACATCGGCTGCCGATGCGCTTGGCCGACTGCTCAGTGACAGCAGTTCGGCCACTTCGTCCAGCGAAAAACCGAGTGTCTGCGCGCGTCGAATGAACAGCAGCCGTCTGCGGGCATCTTCGCCGTACAACCGGTAACCCGCATCGGTGCGGCGCAGAGGTTCGATAAGGCCCCTGCGCTCGTAGTATCGCAGCGTCTCGACTCCCACATTTCCCATCTTCGCCAGCTTGCCGATGGTGATGTTTGCCATAGCGTTCCCCTGAGGAAGTGCCGTTGAGGGGACCCGAAGCCCCGTCTGATCAAAGCATAACCCTGTAGTCGACTTTAGAGTCAATGGTGATTGCCGAAGCAATGG
Source organism: Gammaproteobacteria bacterium (assembly GCA_020445315.1). GTDB lineage: Bacteria > Pseudomonadota > Gammaproteobacteria > Chromatiales > Chromatiaceae > Thiosocius. The sequence goes on along the minus strand of JAGRGW010000048.1, from coordinate 12,759 downwards.
CACCATGTTCCTGGTACCCGCGAGGTACAGCCTCGGATCCGACCCCGATGTCCGGGAGACGGGGTCCGCGTCGCTGGCGAACTTTTTCGTTTTCTCCGGTTCAACGGGTTAGCGGGGTGACTGCCAGGCCCCGCCCCGGCGAAAATGATCAGCGGGACATGTAACGACGGAGATGACATGCAGCGAAACAGCAGGAAGGCGGCAATGGGTGCCTTGGGACTGCTCTTCAGCCTGGTGTGCGCGGCTGCCGAGGCCAGGGAAATCAAGGTCGAGTTGACCGTGCCGGACGCGGCGTGGTCGGTCGACATCGAGGCGATTCACCGCGTGCAGGACGAGCTGTGGGTGGTTGCCGCGGTTTCGCGTGACAGGGACCGCATGGGCGCGCAGGTGATCTCCACGGTCGAGTCCTCGGTGGACGTCGCGCTGCCGGATCTGCCCGTTCGTTACTTCATCGTCGGAAAGACGTGGGCCTGGGACAACGCCGAACCCTATACCTTTCTTCCCGACCGGGGTTCGCTCGACGAAGCCTTCGACAGGGGCGAGCGACTGTTCCCGTCAGACAATACATGGGTGCTGGGCAGGACATGGCAGTGGGAATCGACGGTCACCCCCGTGGAGCGCATTACGGTACCGGAACCCCGGCGCTACACGATCCGGCTGGAGGAAACGGGCGTGGTGCACGCCCGGCTCGATTGCAACCGCGGACGCGGCGAGTATCGGATCGGACCCGGCAAGCTCGACTTCGGGCCACTGGCGTCGACTCGCATGGCCTGTGCCGAAGACAGTCTCGACAGCGTCTTCGTTCGCGACCTCCAGCGTGTCGTGTCGTTCTTCCTCGACGAGGAGCTGCTCTACCTCGAATTGCCCTATGACAGCGGCACGATGCAGTTCCGGCAGTCCCAGCCGGAGTAGGCCTGGTATTTCGAGCGTCGGCCCCGACTCATTCGATGCCCAGTCGTTGCATCTTGCGCCACAGGGTGCTGCGGTCGATTTTCAGTATCTGCGCCGCGAGCGTCTTGTTGCCATCCGCCTCCTGCAGCGCGTACTCGATGCGTTCACGGTCGTTGATCTTCGGTGTCCGCTTCGAGTCGGTATGCCGTCGGGCGTCGCAGTACTCGCGCAGGGTATCGGGCAGACTCTGTGGCTGGACGATGCCATCGACGGCGCAGATCAGGCTGTGCTCGACCATGTTGGCGAGCTCGCGGACGTTTCCCGGCCACGGGTAGTTCATCACCGGCTGCATGGCGTCGTTCGAGAAACGGATCTCGCGAGGGTAGCCCCGTTCAGCCAGGCGCTGAATCAGCGCATCGATCAGTATCGGTATGTCACCCGGCCGGTCCCTCAGCGGCGGTACGTGCAGCGGAACGACGGCGACCCGATAGTACAGGTCGGCGCGGAAAGAGTGGTTGTCGACCAGGTCACTCAGGTCCTGGTTGGATGCAGATACCAGGCGTACGTCGACGGTCTCGGTCCGGTCTGAACCGACGGGTTCGTATTCCCCGCTCTGCAGGACGCGGAGGAGCTTGGCCTGCAGTTCGTAAGGCAGCTCACTGATCTCATCGAGAAACAGGGTCCCACCATCGGCTGCCTTGAAGCGTCCGGGCCGGGATTTCACGGCCCCGGTAAAGGCCCCTTTGACGTGGCCGAAGAGTTCGGTCTCGATCAGTGACGCCGGGATCGCACCACAGTTGAGTTCGATGAACGGTTTGGCGGATCGGGCGCTGAGCTTGTGGACCAGCCGTGCCAGTTCCGTCTTGCCGGTGCCCGATTCGCCCTGGAACAGTACCGAGGCATTGGATGCCGACACCACGTGCAGCCGCTCGATCAGCCGCAGCATGTCGGGGTCCTCTGAGACGAAACCGGACGCCTCCTTGTCCCCCATCACGGCATCGAGCCGTTTCTCGGCCGTGATGTCGCGCATGACGATCATGCGCAGTTGTTCCCCGCTGTCAGGGATGTCGAGAAGGCTGGAATCGACATGAAACCAGCGGTGCCGGCCGTCGACGTTGATCTCTTCGTCGAAGCTCATGACGGTTTCACAGTGATGCTCGAGTTCTCCGGCCGTGTCCAGTCCGGCACGGATAAGCGAGCTGCGCAGATTGTGGCCGTTCAGGTCGCTGAGGGTCAGGTGCCGGGTACCGGCGGGGATACCAAACAGTCGGCGAACGGCGGCGTTGACGGTCAGGACCTGGCCGCTGCGGTTGCAGACGATGACACCTTCGCTGAGCGGCTGTAGGAAGTGCTCCAGCAACGCGACGATGGCGTTTGTCTCACTCATGGTCGCGTCCCTCGAAGACACTGTTGCAGACGATGCGCGAATTGCAACACAGCAAAGCGGTGCAACAGTCCTGCAACACTTGGGGTTTCTCAACCGTTTGATTTTTATGTGTTTGTATTTGGCACCGTCATTGCTCTAAACGTTTACTTCCGGAAGGTGCACGGCCTGCAGTCGCGTTGGCGGTGTCGTATCGCATGCCCATACCGACTGCAACCTGCATGGCCGCGGCAGCGATCGCGACCGGGCCGGAGCGCCGGGCGTAATTCCAACATTTAGCATGAGGGGAGGGGGCGATGTTCATAGCCTGCACACGGGCTTCGTTAATCCAGTCAGCACGGGTTGCCCTGTTGCTGATTGCCGTTTCCAGCGTGGCGATGGCGAAAGAGGAGGGCATGGGCAGCGAAGGCGCTGTTCAGGATCAGCGTCGATTCGCACCGTCGTATGTTTCGATAGAGGGACACCGGGAAGTCAGTCCCGACCAGTGGACCGATCCGAGGATCTGTGGTCAGTGCCACTCGGAACAGTACGAGGGCTGGAACGGTTCCATGCACTCGAACGCGTTCAGGGACCCGGTCTACCAGGCGCTGTGGGCGCTGGCGGAAAAGGCCGACCCCAGCATGCGCAACCATTGCGGCACCTGTCATACGCCGATCGGCATCACGACCAAGACCGTCGAGTTCCATCCCGACGAGGGCCTGCATGGCAAGTTCACCGCTCCGCCAATCGCGGAGATGGGAGTGTCCTGCGACGTGTGCCACACCATCTCAGGCACCAACCTGCAGAAGACCGCGGTGCTCGAGCACGGTAATGCCTCGTTCATCATGTCACCCGGCAACAAAAAACGTGCGACGCTAAAGGATGCAGAGTCGCCTTACCATGAGACCGAATATTCGGAGCACCACGACAGTTCGGATTTCTGTGGCAACTGCCACAACATCTTTCACCCCGGCAACAATTTCCCGATCGAGCGGACGTACGACGAGTGGAAGTACTCGATCTATGCGCAGAACGATATCCGCTGCCAGGACTGCCACATGGTGCCGGTGGCCATCGCCGAGAAGGTGGCCGACACCCTCACGCGTCCCAAGGACCTGAACGAACCGTCGCTGGAAGGCTTCGCCGGCCTGGGGGGCAAGTGGCGCAAGGTCATCCACAAGCACGGCTTCGTCGGTGGCAACGCCGTGGTCACGGCAGTGCTCAACGCTAAGGATAAGGACAATCCTGAAGAGCTCGGTCGCGACGCCAACGTGAAGGAGGCCATTGCCCGGTTGCAGGGTGCAGCTTCGCTGAAGTTGTACCTCGCACAAAAGGCGGGACACCTGCACCAGCTTAAGGTCAAGGTGACCAACGAGCGCGCCGGACATCACCTGCCGACCAGCCTGACCGAGGTTCGCCAGGTCTGGCTCGAGGTCGTCGTCAAAGACGATCAGGGCAACGAACTGTATCGAAACGGAACCCTGACCGAGGCCAACGAGGTCCCGAAAGAGGCCGTGATCTTCAATGCCCACGCCGTCGACAAGGATGGCCAGGACACGATGCTGCCGTGGGAAATCGTGCGCTTCGTCGACGTCAACACCATTCCGCCGAAGGGATACAAGTACGGCAAGTACTACTTCAACGTGCCCGATGGCGTGAAGCAGGTCACGGTCACCGCCAAGCTGCACTACCGGTCGTTCTCGCAAGGGCTGGCCGACCTGCTGTTGGGCAAGGACGCGGTCAAGGTGCCGTCGGTCGAGATGGTCGCTGTCGAGCAGACCCTCGACGTCGGTGGGATCAAAGTGGCTGACGCCGCAGCGCATTAAGGGGGGAAGACTCATGAAAGCACGCATTGCGATGATACTTGCAGCTTCTCTGTTGACGCTTGATGCGGTCGCGGACGAGCCTCGGTTCAAATGGAGCTACGATACGCTGCGACTGATTGCGTCGGGGGATCCCGCCAGGGGAGAGGCGGTGGCGAAAGAGCACAAGTGTTCCAAATGCCACGGTGATACCGGCATCAGCGACGAAGACGACACGCCCAGCATCGCGGGGCAGGCACGCTCGTACCAGTTCAAGCAGTTGATGGACTACAAGCACAGTACCCGCGACGAAAAGACGATGACCAAGCGTGCCCGCAAGCTGACGCCGGAGGAGATGGCCGACCTGTCGGCCTTCTACGAGGCGCAGGCGCCGGAACAGCCCCCCGGGCGCGAACCGCACAAGCTCGCGACCGAGGGTGACAAGAGCCGGCTGCTGCTCTCCTGCGATGTCTGTCATGGCAAGGATGGCGTCGGCTACGGCATGGAATCACCCGCACTGGCGGGACAGAAACCGGTGTACTTCCTCGACACGATGATGGCGTTCAGGGAAGGCGACCGCGAGAACGATGCATACGGCCGCATGCGCTTCATCGCGAACCAGCTGACCGAAGACGAGATCAAGGCGCTGGCAGCCTATTACTCGATGCCACCTCGGCCCAAGGAGTAGCACCGCCGCCCGGAGGGTGGAGCGAACCCGCCAAGCTTTACGCGTATTATGACCCCGCGTGCCTTCACGCGCGCGGGGTCGGCGTTGGCCGGGGCCCCGGCCCCGTAACCGGTGTCTTGGGGCTGCACTGCCGGCACATTGCGATCGCCCAGGTACCGCCCGACAAGGCTGCCAACGTCCGCTCGAATGCTGCAAACTACCGTATACGATAAGGTCCTTTCGGAGCATCGTCGTGGATCTGATTCTGTTCGTCGTCGGCCTGTGTGCCCTCGTGCTGGGCGCCGAAGCCTTGGTGCGCGGGTCCTCGCGGATCGCGGCTTCGTTCGGCATCTCGCCGCTGGTCGTCGGCCTTACCATCGTTGCGTTCGGCACCAGTGCGCCAGAGCTCGCCGTGACCCTCGGAGCGGCCTACTCCGGGAACGCGGACATCGCCCTCGGCAACGTGGTGGGCAGCAACATCTTCAACGCGCTGTTCATTCTCGGACTGTCCGCGCTGATCCTGCCCCTCGTCGTCGACCAGAAACTGGTCCGCGAGGAGGTGCCGCTGATCATCGGCGTTTCGCTGCTGTTGTGGGCGTTGGCCGCGGACGGTGTCGTCAGCCGCGGGGAAGGGTTGTTGTTTGTTGTGCTGCTGGGCGCCTACGTCGTTCTGCTGATCACGCGCAGCCTGCGTGAGTCCAGCGCGGTGCGACAAGAGTACTCAGACGCCATCGCGGCGCCCGTCGATCGCGGCTGGGACCGGCACTTCGCCGTGCAGCTCCTGCTGGTCGCGGGCGGGCTGATCCTGCTGGTGATCGGCGCCCGGTGGCTCGTCGAAGCGGCATCGGCATTTGCCGCGTACCTGGGGGTCAGCGAGCTCGTGGTCGGTTTGACGATAGTCGCCGTCGGCACGTCGTTTCCCGAACTGGCCACGTCCGTGCTGGCGGCCATCCGTGGTCAAACGGATATTGCTGTCGGCAACGTGGTCGGCAGCAACCTGTTCAACATTCTCGGCGTGCTGGGTGTGTCAGCCGTCGCGGCACCCGATGGACTGCCGGTCGCACCGCAGATCCTGGCGACCGACCTCCCCGTCATGGTCGCCGTCGCGATCGCCTGCCTGCCGATATTCTTCACCGGCAACCGGATCGATCGCTGGGAAGGTGGGTTGTTTCTCGCGTTTTACGTGGTGTACTCGGTTCACGTCGTCATGGAGGCCGGGCAGCACGCGTGGCTCGGCAGCTTCAATGCCGCCGTGGTCTTCTACGTATTGCCGCTAACCACCATCACGTTGCTGATCCTCGCGGTTCGTCACTGGCGTTCGCGCTGATTTCCTGCAGCGTCATGCATACACTCGGCAGATGAAAGGGGAAACCGCCAGATGCAGATAACCCGTTTCGAGCCCGGTCATGCCCCCGAACTGGTGGACGAGCCGCGGCTGTTTGAACAGGACGAGAGCTTCCATTGGTTCGACATACAGCGCTCGGAGAAAGACTGGTATGAGCGTGTTCGGCCCTGGCTGAAAAAGCCTATACACGAACGGCATATCAAGGACACGTTCAACGACGTCCACCTCCCGTATTACGAAACCACGGAAGACTATGACCTCCTCATCGTGCGCGCGCTGTGTCCGGAGTGCCCTGCCGAGGCCCCGACGACCCGGGCCGTGGCCTTCATTATCAGTGACAGCGTTCTGGTCAGTGTCCGGCCGGCCGACGATCCTGTCTTCGGCGAACTCCAGCAACGTTTCCAGCAGGCGAAACGCAGTGCGCCGACGTCGGTCGCCATGCTGCTCTATCTCGCCATCGACGAAATGTCCGATACCCTGCTGGCGCAACGCGACGTCACGTCAGAGTTGATGTCGAACTGGCAGGACCGCCTGCTGGACCCCAACGACGCATTCAACGACTGGCGGGCGATGATGCGGCTGCGCAGTCAACTCCGCCGGCTCGAGGTGATCAGCGAGAGCGAGATCGATGCGTTGGGCGAATGGCGCGAACAGACCCAGCTGAACATCGATGCCGGTCTGGCGGTAAGGTTCAACGACCTGCGTGAGCACCTGCGCCGTCTCTACAATCATTCGCTGGTCGTCCAGCACGATATCGACGCGTTGATCCAGATCTACTTTTCATCCAGTACGCAGCGTACGAACGAGATCCTGCAGTTCCTGGCGATCATCTCGGCGATCTTCCTGCCGTTGAACCTGCTGGCCGGTATCTTTGGCACCAACTTCGAGGATCTGCCCCTGCTGTCCTCGTGGTACGGGCCCTGGGTCATGGCAGCGTTTATGCTGCTGTTCGTCGCCGGCCTGCTCGCCTTGTTCCGCAAACGGCGCTGGATCTGACCCGGACTCACCCGATTGGCGGCTTCGTGCCGCATTGATGACAGCATGGAAAACTGGACCGAATACACCCGCTTGTTCACCGCGCTGCTGGTTATCGTGGACCCGTTCATGGGCATCCCGATACTGATGGCGCTGACGCCCGGTTACAGTGCCCAGGAGCGCCGTCGCGTGGTCACTGTCGCGACGCTTACCGTCGCCGGTGTCCTCGTAATCTCCGCCGTCAGCGGAGAAACGCTGCTGCGCTGGATGGGTACGAGCCTGGGATCCTTCCGCGTCGGTGGTGGCATCGTGCTCTTCCTGATGGCGCTGGCGATGTTGCAGGCAGAAGTCGGGCGGGTTCGCGCGACAGCGCAGGAAACCCGCGAGCCGGCCAGCAGTGCCTCGATAGCCGTGGTGCCGCTCGCAATCCCGTTGCTCGCCGGGCCGGGCGCGATAAGCACGGTCATCATCGGCATGCACCGCTCCGATGCCCCGTTCCACTGGCTCGGTGTGATCGGCGTGATCCTGCTGGTGGCGATCGTGCTCTGGATCGTGCTGCGTGCCGCCGAACCGATTGCGGCGCGCCTGGGCAACACCGGCCTGAACATCCTGAACCGGGTTTTCGGCCTGATCCTCGCCGCCATCGCCGTCGAGGTCATCGCCAACGGCCTGCGCCAGTTGTTCCCGGTCCTCGCGGGGACGTGAAACGGGCCGGGCTTCAAACGTCGTAGCGCAGGCGATTACCCAGGAGTCGCTTGGTCGCCCCGATCCACGCCGGGCTCAGGGCCAGCGTCAACGCAATCACGGCAATCGTCAGCTGGTAACCATAGTTGCTGACAATCGCAGCCTGCAGACCGACCGAGATCAGCACGAAGCTGAATTCACCGATCTGCGCCAGCAGAGCGCCCGAGTACAGGCTGAGCGGCCAGGGGTTCCCGAGCGCGCGCAGAATCCCCGCGTTGATGAAGGTGTTGGTTACGAGAACGGCGATGACCAGCGATCCCACCTGCAGCCAGTTTTCGACGACGAAGCGAACCTCGATCAACATCCCGATCGATACGAACAACAGGGCGACGAAGACGATCCTGAGTGGCTCGAGCGCGTGATGTACCCAGTCAGTTTCGTGCGCCGAGGCCACGATCATGCCGGCGACGAAGGCCCCCAGTGCAGAAGACAGGCCCAGGGTTCCCGTGATGAAGGCGAGGCCGAAACAGATCAACAGGGCGGCGAACACCTGCAGCTCGTGGTCCTGTCGGACCCGCTTTGCGAACGGCAGACGAAACTGGTCCCGGCTGAGGGCGAAGGCCGCGAGGCCGAGAATGACGACCGCGCCCACCAGCTGCTGAACGAGCTGGTCACCGCCCGGCCGTTCGTTGCTGAACAGCGAGATCACGATCAGCATGGGCACAACCGCGAGATCCTGGGCGAGCAGGATCAGCAGCACGTTGCCTCCTGCCGTGCTGTTCAGTTCGCCCCGGTCTTTCAGCAGTTTCAGCACCACCGCCGTGCTCGACAGGCTGATGACGAACCCCAGCAGGATCACGCGTGGCAGTTCCCAGCCCAGCCACAGGCCGATGGCCCATGTCAGGGCCACGCTACCGCCGATCTGCAACAGCGTGCCGCCCAGCGCAATGCGCCAGCCCCGGGCGAGCTGTTTCGGCGATACCTCCATGCCGATAAAAAACAGCAACAGGGTCACGCCGATGGCGCCGAGGTGCTCGATCAGCGCCTGGTCCGTCAGCAGGGCGAAGCCACTTGGACCGATCGCGACGCCGGAAACGATGTAACCGACGAGTTGCGGTTGCCTCAGGAACTGCAATAGCAGCCCGACCAGCAGGACCGCGGCAATGACGCCGACGAGGGGTGGGATCAGCGGATCGATGTGCATGGGAAATGGCTGACTTGACTGCGGAATGGGAGAGCAAAATCGTGACCGGGCGTCGGTAACAAGCGGATTCTAAGTCAAAGTGGGCAGCGTCACGGTGTCCCCCCGGTCTACTTGCCGTGGTTTCGTCGCCACTCGGACGCGGTCACGCCCGCCCAACTGCGAAAAGCCCGGCTGAACACGGTCAGGTCGGCATAGCCCAACCTTGCGGCAATTTCGGTCAGCGGTGTTTTCGGGTCCGCAAGCAGTTCCTGGGCCAAGCGGTAGCGGAGCTGTCTCACTTCGTCGCGAAAGCGCGTACCCTCTGCCTGCAGTTGCCGATGTAGTGTTCGCACCGGTCTCCGATCATTCCACGACAGGTTCCGATGCGAAGGGCGCTGACGCCGATGGCCACTTCGACCAAGTTGCCATCCGGATCGCGGGAGTAGAACGAAACCATCGGACCCGACGCCCCGCTTAGGCAGGCTCTTCGTCGAACCCCGGCCGCTTTCTCTTTCGGATCACCCATCTCAACAGCAAAAACAAAATCCGAATCAGAAAAATCGCCAACGGGGCCATCCAAAGCAGGCCGACATACCAGGTGAGAAATATGGGTCCGACCAACAGCCCCCCACCATCATGACTGAGAAGCCACGCCGTATCTTCATCCGTCGTCGCGGCCTCTTCCAGAAGTCCCCACCAGACAGCCATGGAAGCAACAGGCACAAGGATGGAAAGTATTGCCAGTCCCAGCATCGCTATAAGAGCGAGTGTCTTTCGAGCGCTTGTCAGGGCGAGGAACGACGCCCAGATCGCCAAAGCCAGCGGCAGGAACGTGAATACAAGCCCCAGCTTCTCCCGTCCCTCCAATACATCTGCAAACTCAGGGCTCATGCACGATCTCACCGCCTGACACAGGGACAAGCCTCAGCGCAGGGTCTGTTGCTGTCATGGGTTGGAAAGTACCCATCCGGTTCTTGACCTAAGCATCCATTCTCTTGCGGTTCGAACCAAAGACTTTCCTGATCGTGGCTGCCAGTGCATATACCGTCAACCAGAGCATGAAGTAGGCAAGCGGAACGAGCCAACCGAGAAAAAGAGCGAACACGCCGGATGCTCCATCGCTATCCCAGCCGTGGGGTAGTTCATCGTATCTCTGCTGCTCGAGCAGTTCCTGAGTTCGAGTTTGTTCTTCGGCGTATGCATAAAAAACCAGGGACCAACCCAGCAGTGAGAATAGAAGTACCAGCAGGTTGATGACCCGCCAAGGGGGCTTTCGCGTAGTAAACCTGAAAATCAATAAAATGGGAGGGAACAGCAAGAATGAGTAAATGACGAGAGAGATCAGAAAATCGTGCATTTCGTTTGACTGACAGTCGAGTAGACGGAGTCCGCTTTCCCACGGCATCGGCGGAATCCACATGATCTGGAGTTTACGGCACTTCCTGTTGCGGCCAGGTTCCGGGGCCATTCGCTGTCTACCCAACGCGGAGCACTCGGCTCGAAAGTTGGTCCCGTGCCTGATGCTGGGAGGTCAGAGGTCTTCTGGGCTGGTTACGTTGCCTGTTTGAAAACCCTGTCGGTATCCAGGATGGCGCCGGTACCCGGCAGCGCCACCGGCCGCCGTCGTCCGGCACGCTTCTCCGGGGGGCGAGTTTTGTTAACCTGTCGGACGTCGCCATCGCCATTGGCAGCAGCCCGAGTTCCCGATGCCCGATCAACCCGAAATCCAGTACGCCGACCCCGAGGCCCGTCGCCGCGCCCTGCGATGGTTGGTGCCGTCGGCGCTGGTCGGCCTGCTGTTGGCGGCCGTGCTGACTTACATGGGGTCCGGGGACGACGTCGACAGTGCCGTGACCTCGGTCTACCTGATGCTGGCGGCACTGATCGTCATCGCCGCGCTGATGCTGTGGCCCCTCTACCGCCTGTGGAATACCGGGCGGGCTGCGCGGCGGACCCGCCGCTTTCCGCCGGAGGGCCTGGCCGTGATCCGCGATACCCCGGTGCATCGCGGTGATGCCGCCGTGCTGCGCGGCCGGCTGTTGCAGGTGCTGGCGGGCGTGATGGCGTTCTTCGTCATCCTGACGCCGCTGGTCATCGCCGGCATGGTGCTGGTGTTGCTGCGGCCACACTGAGAACGCGCGCATGTACGTCGTCGTCTTCCGCGCCACGCTCGGTGAACCCGACGAAGACTACCGGCGCACCGCTGAACGGTTGCGTGAACTGGCCCTGGGCCGCTATGGCTGTCTCGATTTCTCGTCGTGCACGGAGGACGGACAGGAGATCGCCGTTTCCTACTGGCCGGACCTGGCAAGCATCCACGCCTGGCGCGACGACCCGGAACACCGGCAGGCGAAGGCGCTGGGTATGGCCCGCTGGTACCGGGACCACCGCGTCGACCTCGCCGAGGTTGTGCGCGAGCCCTGATACCGGCGCAACCGCGGTCGCGGGCCGTTCAGTGGCACGCATACGGTTCAAAAAGAAACGGGCCCGCCACAACCGTGACGGGCCCGTTTTCGCCGAACCCCGCTTTTACAGCGGGTGTTCCCCGGGTTACTTGCGACGACGTGCCAGGCCGACTGCGCCCAGTGCCAACAGGAGCAGGGTGCCCGGCGCCGGTACGTTGCCGTCGATCTCGCGACCCTCGAAGGTCAGTGACCAGTTGAGGAAGGTGCCGGTATCTGCTGCTTCGTCATCGACGATCGTCAGGATCCAGTTGCCGGCCGCATTGATGCCGTCGAAGGCCGACAGGGCCCCGCGCGGGATCCAGCTGCCGGTGAACGGCGCGTCGGTGGAACTGACGCCGGTGATGCTCGCCAGTGCCTCGTCGTCGAACACCGTATTGGTCAGGTTGTCGCCGGATGATCCATCGGGGCCAACCAAGCCATCGGGCCCGTCGCCCATCAGGCGCACGACCGTGCTGTCAGGCCCGGTCAGTTCCAGGATCAGGTCGCCGACCCAGGTGTGCGCCAGGTTGACTTCGACATTGACGTCGGTGACGACGAAGTTGTCGGGGACCAGGATCGTGCTGACCACGGGTGCTGCGGTGTGATCGAGCACGGCCGAGCCGTCCGCGGTGCCGGGGCCGTACATGAAGCTCGCCGACGCGCTGCCTGCCGAGGTGAATGCCGCGATCGCGAAAGCCATGGAGAAAAGATGCTGCCTGGTCATGATTCAGTCCTGCTTGGGTGAGTATGTCCTGGCTAATGCATGTGACGTGCCATGTTATCTAACCATCTGTTTGGAAATATAAAACGCTTTAATTCTTGACGAATTGCATGCGCCTTGTAACGTTGTCTGACGATCGAGCGCCCGGGGCGGGTTCCGGTCCCCTTGGGGTGGCCAGTGTCGCGCTGTGCCGGCTCAGCCTCTGAGCCGGAAGGCGATCGGTACCCGGATCGACAGCGTCGTCTGCCCCAACGTGGCCGGTATCGGGCTCACCGGCGATACGGAGACGACCGAGCGCACGGCCGCTTCGTCGAGCCGCTTCGAACCCGACGACTTTTCCACGGTGATATCGGTCAGCTGCCCGTCGACCTGGACCACGAACCTCAGCTCGACCACTCCCTGCTCTCCCCGTTTGCGCGCGGCTTTCGGGTATCGCTTCCGGCGCTCGATACGTTGTGCAAGCTCGGCCAGGTATTGCTGTTTGGCATCGATTCGCAATGCCCTTGTCTTGGCACCGGTGCTCGTCGCCACGGTCCTCGCCTGTTCCGGCGCAGCCGGGGGAGTCGGCGCCTGGCGCAGCGTTGTCGGCCGAGGTGGCTTCGGCTCGGGCTTCGGCACGGGTTTCGGCACGGGTTTCGGCACGGGTTTCGGCTCGGGCTTCGGCTCGGGTTTCGGCTCGGGTTT
>JAGRGW010000367.1 GCA_020445315.1 Gammaproteobacteria bacterium | reverse complement strand
GAACTGAACGGCAAGCTGACCGGCATGGCGTTCCGCGTGCCGACCTCCGACGTCTCTGTCGTCGACCTGACGGTCGAGCTGAACAGCGAAGCCGACTACGCCGACATCTGCGCCAAGATGAAAGAGGCCTCCGAGGCACCGGGCATCGGTGAGACGCTGGCTTACACCGACGAGAAGGTCGTCGCCACCGATTTCCGTGGCAACAGCAACTCGTCGATCTTTGACGCCGAGGCCGGTATCGCCCTCGACAAGACCTTCGTCAAGGTCGTGTCGTGGTACGACAACGAGTACGGCTACACCTGCAACATGCTGCGTTTCGCGAAGCACGTAGCGGGCTAAAGCGGGCCGCGGTCCACGGGCCGCGGGCCACGGCGTTCGGGATACCTGCCCGGCCCGTGGTCCCCGGCCCGTGGCCCGATCGCCGAGAGGCGTTTGCAAAGCCCCGGGCTTTCCAAACATCTCTGAACATTGCTAACGGAGTACTCTCGATGGCATTCATCAAGCTCACCGATCTCGATCTTGCCGGCAAGCGCGTGCTGATCCGCGCCGACCTCAACGTGCCGGTCAAGGATGGCAAGGTCACCTCCGACGCCCGCATCACCGCGTCGATGCCGACCATCGAACACTGCATGAAGGCCGGCGCTAAGGTCATGGTCATGTCGCACCGCGGCCGCCCGGAGGAGGGCAAGGTCGACGACGAGAACTCGATGCAACCGATCGCCGACGACATGGCCGCCAAGCTCGGCAACCCGGTGCGCCTGATCCAGGACTACCTCGACGGTGGTTTCAACGTCGAGGCCGGCGAGGTCGTACTGCTCGAAAACGTCCGTTTCAATGCGGGCGAGAAGAAAGACAACGAAGAGCTGGCCAGGAAATACGCGGCCCTGTGTGACATTTTCGTCATGGACGCCTTTGGTACCGCGCACCGCGCCCAGGCCTCGACCCACGGCGCCGGCAAGTTCGCGCCGGTCGCCTGCGCCGGTCTGCTGCTGTCCGACGAACTCGACAACCTGGCCAAGGCCCTGGCAAACCCGGCCCGCCCGATGGTCGCCATCGTCGGCGGTTCCAAGGTCTCGACCAAGTTGACCGTGCTTGAGGCACTGTCCGAAAAGGTCGATCAGCTGGTCGTCGGCGGCGGTATCGCCAACACCTTCCTGGCCGCTGCCGGTAAACCGGTGGGCAAGTCGCTGTGTGAACACGACCTGGTTCCCGCCGCCGCCGCGCTGATGGCGAAGACCGAGGTGCCGCTGCCGGAGGATGTCGTCACCGGCAAGGCCTTGGCGGCGGATGCGCAGGCGGAACTCAAGCGCGTCGAGGACGTCGCCGAGGACGATATGATCCTGGACATCGGGCCGGCTGCCGCGGCACGGATCGCCGCCGTGTTGCGCAGTGCCGGTACCATTTTATGGAACGGGCCAGTCGGTGTTTTCGAGTTCGAGCAGTTTGCCGCCGGTACCGCGGCGCTGGCGCGCGCGATCGCCGACAGCCCGGCGTTTTCGCTGGCCGGCGGCGGGGACACCCTGGCGGCGATTGACAAATTCGG
>JAGRGW010000366.1 GCA_020445315.1 Gammaproteobacteria bacterium | reverse complement strand
GCTCGATGGTCTCGCCGGCGCCGATGAGCATCGCGGTCTGTTGCGACAGGTCGGCAAAGATCTGGCGTGCCAGGCTGACCGCGGCGAACGCCACCGACACCGGGCTGTCGCCGATGGCGGTGTCGGTCCTGACCTGCTTGGCGGTCGAGAAAGCGTGCTGGAAAAGCCGTGTCAGCATCTTGCCCGTGCGGCCGGCATCGTGTGCGGTCTGGAAGGCGCTCTTGACCTGGCCAAGAATCTGCGGCTCGCCGAGGATCAACGAGTCGAGGCCGCTGGCGACCGACAGCAAATGGTCGATGACCTGCCTTTCCTCGTGGATGTAGAGGTAAGGCGCGATGTCCTCGACAGCGAAACCGTGGAACCCGGCCAGCCATTCGCGGGTCGACTCTGCGGCGTCGTCGCTGCAGTGGCAGTAGACCTCGGTGCGGTTGCAGGTCGAGAGGATCACTGCCTCGTCGACCGCGGGCTGATCGGCCAGGCTGCGCAGCGCACCGACCACGATATCCGGCCCGAACGTAAGGCGTTCGCGGATGTTCAGCGGCGCAGTCGTGTGGTTGAGACCGATCGCGAGTAACGGCATAGCCCGGCAATTCACCATTTCAGGGGGTGGAAATTTTGAGATATCAATGGCTTGAATGCAAGGATCGCGTGCTGCAAAGTGGCGCCATCGATCATTTCCGAAGCCAAGACGATCGGATATTCTATTAACGTGAGCAAGATGTATCCCCTAGTCGCCCTGCTGGCGCTGCTATCGGCCCAGGGTTGCCAGACGTTTCCGTCCAGCGATGCGGCTGCAGCCGGTGTCGAGCCAATCGCCACGCCAGCGCTGCCGTTCGAGGAGCCGGAGCCGGTCCGGCGCGAACTGGACGAAGACCTCGTCTACAGCTACCTGGTCGGCGAGATCGCCGCTCACCGAGGCGAACTGCGTCTGTCGCAGACCCATTATCAGCATGCCGCGATCCTGGCACGCGACGCCTACGCTGCCGAAAGGGCAACGCGGATCGCATTGCATCTCGCCGATTACCAGGCCGGCCTAGCCTCGGTACGGCGCTGGGTGGAGCTTGCCCCCAACGATGCGACGGCCCGCCAGTTGGCGGCCGTGCTGTTCCTGCGCAATGAACAGCCCGAACTGGCCGGCGAACAGCTCGATGCCCTGGTCAAGATCGCCGATGCGCGCAATGCCGATGGTTTCCTGCAGGCAGCCAGTGCGCTGAGCGTGGAGAAGGACCGCGCCGGCGCGGAGCGCCTGATGCAGGGTTTGCACGAGCGACATGCCGACGATGTGCGTTCGCTCTACGGCCTGGCCGTCCTCGAGACCGCGCACCGGCGTTTTGCCGAGGCCGAGTCGCGCCTGCGCGGCGTGATCGAGCGCAAGCCGGCCTGGGAGCAGCCGCGGGTGCTGTATTCGCGTGTGCTGGTCGCGCAGAACCGGCGCACCGAAGCGTTGGCCTTTCTCGACGACAGCGTCGACCGCTATCCTGAAAGCGTGTTGCTGCGCACGACCTACGCACGCCTGCTGGTCGATGCCAGTGACTACCCGGTTGCGCTGAAACAGTTCCGCGAGTTGCATCGACTGGCGCCGGACGACGATGAACTGACGTTCGGCTTCGCGATGCTCGCGACCCAGCAGGAGCGCTGGGACGAAGCGAGGGGCTTGTGGCAGGGATTGCGCGGCAATCCGGAGCGCCGCGACGAGGCCAGCTATTACCTGGCCCAGATCGAGGAGCAGGCGGGCAACGAGGACACCGCGATCGGCCTGTTTCGCACGGTCAGCGGCAACGAACTCAAGGTCGATGCGACCATGCGCATGGCGCAGGTGCTGGCGCGACGTGGTGACCTGGCCCAGGCCCGCGAGGCACTGCAGCAGGTTCGGATCGCGCACCCGGGGCGTGCCGACGACCTCTATATCGCTGAAACACAGCTGATCCAGAAGTACGGCGATAGCGAAGACGCGCTGGCGCTGTACGAGGACGCGCTGGCGGCATTTCCGGATCACCACGACCTGCGCTACAACCGCGCCCTGTATGTCGTCGAACTGGGCGATTTCGAATGGATGGAGCGCGACCTGCAGCACGTGCTGGAACTGGAGCCGGATCACGTCGATGCGCTGAACGCGCTGGGCTACACGCTGGCCGATCGCAACGAGCGGCTGGACGAGGCGTTCACCCTGGTGGCCCGGGCGTTGAAGCTGCGGCCCGACAGCCCGGCGATTCTCGACAGCATGGGCTGGGTACTGTATCGCCAGGGCGATCTCGCCGAGGCGGCCGGCTACCTGCGTCGCGCGCTCGACCTGAGCGAAAAGGACGATGAGATCGCAGCGCACCTCGGCGAGGTGTTGTGGATCAGCGGTCGGTATGACGATGCGCGGGCGGTCTGGCGTGAGGCACTGCTGCACCATCCGGAGAGCGACAAGATTCGCTCGGTACTCGAAAGGCTGCAGACCGAACTCTGATGGAACTGCCGCAGGTGTGGCCGGCCCCGGCCAAACTAAACCTGATGCTGCGCGTGGTCGGGCGCCGCGATGATGGCTACCACCTGCTGCAGACGGTGTTCCAGTTCATCGACCTGCAGGACGAACTCGCTTTCTCGTTACGTGACGACGGCCGGATCCGGCGCATCGACGGACCGGCGGACGTGCCTGCCGATGCCGACCTCGCCGTGCGTGCAGCGCATGCGCTCAAGGCTGCGACCGGCAGCGGCGCCGGCGTCGATATCGCCATCGCCAAGCGAATCCCGATGGGAGGCGGGCTCGGCGGCGGCAGTTCGGATGCGGCGACCACGCTGGTCGCCCTGAACAGGCTGTGGCAATGCGGGCTCGACACCCGGCAATTGCAGCAAATCGGCGTTGGCCTCGGGGCCGATGTGCCGATCTTCGTCCATGGCCAGGCAGCGTGGGCCGAGGGCGTCGGCGAGGAGTTCGTCGCCATCGAGCCCGCCGAACCCTGGTATGCGCTGTTCGTGCCGCCGGTCCACGTCAATACCGGCAAAGTCTTCCAAGACCCGGATTTGACAAGGAATTCCGACAGAATCACAATACGCGACTTTCTCGCCGGCGACACCGTCAACGACTGCCTGGCCATCGTCAGGAGGCGCTACCCCGAGGTTGCGCAAGTGTTTGATTGGCTTAATGAAAGAGCCGAAGCGAGGATGACCGGCACGGGTGCTTGCCTGTTTGCCGCCTGTCGTGACCGCGCTCACGCCGACGAACTGGTCGCCGCCAGTCCCGCCGGTGTCAGTGCCCACGCGGTACGTGGCTGCAACAGGTCGGCGTTGCTCGATCTGTCGGCGTAACTGTTTAATTGGGGCGTGGCCAAGCGGTTAAGGCACCGGACTTTGACTCCGGCATCCCAGGTTCGAATCCTGGCGCCCCAGCCATACGGTAAGACGCTGCGAAGCAGCGCATGATGAAGCTGGATTTGCGCCAGGATTTGAACCGTAAAGGTTCGACGCAGGCGCCAAGCGCCAAGAACGTCGCGCGCAGCGCGGCGGCCCGAAGGGCGAGGACGTAGTCCGAGTCATCCTGGCGCCCCAGCCATACGTTTAGACGCTGCGTAGCAGCGGAAAAGGGACCAAAGGATCCGTCCCTGGA
>JAGRGW010000365.1 GCA_020445315.1 Gammaproteobacteria bacterium | reverse complement strand
TCGCCGTCAACGGCGTCTGCCTGACGGCGGTCGAGTTGCCAGGCGACGGTTTCGTCGCCGATGTCTCGCGCGAGACGCTGTCGCTGACCAACCTCGGCCGGTTAAAACCCGGCAGCGGCGTCAACCTGGAAAAGGCACTGACGCTGGCGACCCGGCTCGGTGGCCATCTCGTCAGTGGCCATGTCGACGGCCTCGGGCGCGTCGTCGAGCGGTACGATGATGCGCGCTCGGTCCGCTTTACGATCGAGGCGCCCGACGAGCTGGCGCGCTACATCGCGCACAAGGGGTCGATCACCGTGGACGGCACCAGCCTGACGGTCAACGCGGTCAGCGGGAGTCGCTTCGAGCTGAACATCGTGCCGCACACGCTGCAGGAGACCATCATGGACGGCTACGCCGCAGGGACCCGGGTCAACCTCGAGGTCGACCTGGTCGCGCGTTACCTGGAACGCCTGCTGCTGGGGGAAAAGGCCGCACACGCCGACGCCGGCGGTATCGACATGGCGATGCTGGCGCGTGCGGGATACCTCGACGGCAAGGGATGATGTTCTACTCGGAAGCGAAATAGCGCTCGAGGGCCTTTTCCGCCCGCTCGACACCGACCTCGATGACCTCTTTCGCGCGGTAGAACTCGTGCGCTCCGCAGGTGTTGATTGGCACCTCGATCAGCAAGTCGGGCGGGTAGGCGGCGAGCATGCAGCGGCTGACGCTGGCCTGCATCGCGTCGAGCGAGAACAGCGCGGCCTCCGACATCGACAGCTGCTCGTCGGGATTGTCACCGGTATCCTCGAACCCCAGCCGTTCCTGCAACTGGTCGATGAAGGTCTCGATTTTCCTGCGGTAGCGGTGGACCGGGTGCATCGGCTCGGTGGTGGCTTTGCGTGGTCGGGAACGGGTGCCCGGTTTGCGCGGGATACCGGAAAGGCTGACCGCGATGATGGCGTCGGTCTGGTCCTGCAGCGTAGGCGCGATCGGTACCGGGTTCAGGATGCCGCCGTCGAGCAGCGGGCGGCCGTCTATCGTGTGTGGCGTGAATACCGTCGGTACGGCGATCGATGCCCGGATGGCGGCGAACAGGTCGCCACTGTTGAGCCAGACCTCCTTGCGGTTGAGCACGTCGGTGGCGACGATCGTCAGGGGAATCGGCAGATCCTCGATGCGGTGACTGCCGATGAACGACTGCAGCGTGTCCATCAGCATTTCGCCCTTGAGCAGGCCGGCGCCACCCCAGGCGATATCGAGGTAACGCAGGACGTTGAACTCGGTCAGGTCCTGCACCCACTCGGCATAGTCATCGAGCTTGCCGGCGGCGTAGAACCCCCCGATCAGGGCCCCCATCGAACTGCCGGCGATCGAGCTGATCTGCCAGCCCTGTTGTTCGAGCACGCGGATGACGCCGATATGGGCCAGGCCGCGCGCACCGCCGCTGCCGAGCACCAGCGATATGCGCTTCGATTTTTCATTCATCGTGCCTGCTCCCGGTCGGTGGAGGGTGTCGGATGTCGGGTTTTCACGCGGCCCCGGCCCGCGCCAGTGCGTCGAGCAGGAGCCTTCCGGCCTCGGGCATTGTCGCGGCGTAGGCGATGACGCCGTCCTCGTGGCCGCCCATCGCGATCACACCGGCCCGCGGGGTCGCCTGCAGCAGGCGGCGCACCTCTTGGGCCATGGCCGGCGTGCCGTAGCTGGCCCCGGCATCGGTCACCGGCAGGCAGAGCGCCGCTGCCTTGCCCCAGATCGCCGGCGAGTGGGCGTGAATCACGGCGCCGACGGCGGGCAGTTCGGCATAGACCTCGCCGTGGGTCATGGCCTCGGACGACGGCCTGGACGGGCCCTGTGCCGTCAGCGTGTTGGCTGCGCTGTCGAAGCGCGTGACCCAGGCCAGGTCGTTTTGCCCGAGTCGTGACTGGCCGCCGGTCTGGGTGCCGGATATCACGAAGCCTGTCGTCGCGCGTACGCTGATGTTCCCGTAGGCGTAGCCGTCGTAACGTTGCGGATCACGGCCGAGCAGGCCCTGCTGCCGGCAGCGCGCGAACCAGTCGAACAGCCCCTCGTAGTCGGCTTGGCGGGGGAGCCCGCCGTCACGGTGGTCGAGCCGGTACTGGATGACGCCCTCGGTGTCCGTCATGCCTGACATCGTGTCTCCGGGCGATCATTGCCGCAAACGAACGTGGTAGACTGCAGCGTTTGCCAAAACCTGTGTTGTTTCATGTCACTCAACAGCATCGAAGAAATCATCGAAGACCTGCGTCGCGGCCGGATGGTCATCATCATGGACGACGAGGACCGCGAAAACGAGGGTGACCTGATTATTGCCTCCGAGAGCACGACGCCGGAAGCGATCAATTTCATGGCAAAGTACGGTCGCGGGCTGATCTGCATGACGCTGACCAAGGAGCGCTGCCGCCAGTTGCGCCTGCCGCTGATGGTCAACACCGACAACCAGCTGGAATCGACCAACTTCACGGTTTCGATCGAGGCCGCCGAGGGCGTGACCACGGGCATCTCCGCGGCCGACCGCGCGACCACGGTGCTGGCGGCGGTCAAACCCGATGCCCAGCCACAGGACCTGGTGCAACCCGGGCACATCTTTCCGCTGATGGCGCAGCCCGGCGGCGTGCTGGTGCGTGCAGGCCACACCGAGGCCGGCTGCGACCTGGCCCGGCTGGCGGGGTTCTCGGCCAGTTCCGTCATCGTCGAGATCCTCAACGAGGACGGCACGATGGCGCGGCGTCCAGACCTGGAGAAGTTCGCCGCCGCCCACGACCTGAAGATCGGCACCATCGCCGACCTGATCCAGTACCGGATCAAGAACGAGAAGACGGTCGAATGCGTCACCTCGTGCAACCTGCCGACGCTGCACGGGGATTTCCGCCTGCACGCCTACCAGGACGTGATCGGCAACGAAATGCACCTGGCCCTGGTCAAGGGCGAGATCAGCAGCGACCGTCCGACGCTGGTGCGTGTACATGTGCAGAACACCCTGTGCGACCTGTTCGAGGGCACGCGTGACTGCGGCTGGCCGCTGCGCCGCGTCATGGACCAGGTCGCCGAGGAAGGCGAGGGCGTCATCG
>JAGRGW010000364.1 GCA_020445315.1 Gammaproteobacteria bacterium | reverse complement strand
GCACATCGATCGGTGAAATGCAGTCCTCGGCCAGGACCCTGCCCAGGGCGTCGCGCACGGCGACGAGTTCCGTCTGCGCGATCGTACCGAGGTTGTCGTGTATGGCCCGCCGGGCCTGCTCCACGGTCAGCGCGGAAGGGTCGTGCGCATCGGCGCAGGAGGGCTGTGGCGTAATGCGGTCGGTCATGTTCGCACCGGTTCAGCCGGACTGCACTGTCACCTGTTCACGCGCGAGACCGGCAAAGGTCAATATGAAATCCGCGATTCGCGCGGGATCGTTGAGCGGCAATTCTGGCAGATCGGCGGGGATATCCGCCAGTGCCTCGTCGCTGGCGACGGCGATGATGCTGTCGTCCGTTCTGCACAACAGCGGACGGCCGAGGCTCGGCCGGTGCAACTCGATCTTCGGAAAGCGCTCGGCCTTGAATCCCTCGACCAGCAGCAGATCGATGCGGGCCGGATCGAGCAGGTCCAACATGTCGGCCAGACGCGGCTCCGCGTCGTTGTCGCGGCATTCGCGAATCAGGCCCACGCGGCAACGGCCGGCCACGAGCATTTCATCGGCGCCGGCGCTGCGCAGACGATGACTGTCCTTGCCGGGGTAGTCCATGTCGAAGGCATGATGCGCATGCTTGACCACCGTGATGCGCAGCCCGGCCTGCTTCAACAGCGGCAGCAGCTGTAGCAACAGGGTGGTCTTGCCCGTCCCGCTGAATGCGGCGAAACCCACCATCGGTACCGGGAACGTGTCGAGCGGGCTGTCCGTTGCCGCATGCATCACGAGCCGTTCTCCAGCCGACGACTGTCGCCGCGCGCGTATTCTTCCGGCGTGTTGAAGTTGCTGAACTGCTGCGGGCAGTCGCTGAAATCCGCCGTTACCCAGGTGTTCAGCGGGTACCAGCGATCGATCTTGCGTTCGCCGGCCGCCAGCGCCTGCCGCAGGCTCGGCAGCACGTCCCGGTGCATCAGCGCGTACACCGGCTGCAGCCGTTCTCCGTCGTGGGCAACGGCGATATCGGCGCCTGCCTCGTTGACGGCAGACGCCAGTCGCTCGACCAGGTCCGGGACGATGTGCGGACCATCGCACGGCAGCGTCAGTACGTAGTCGGTGGTCGTTCGCTCCAGCCCCGCCAGGAACCCGGCCAACGGCCCCTGGAACCCATCGATGGGGTCGGCCACGACCGGGTGGCCGAACCGCGCGTAGTCGTCGACGTGGCGATTCGCGTTGATCAACACCCCGGCCACCTGCGGCGCAACACCCTCGAGGATATGCCCCACCAGCAGCCGGTCACCGTACGGCAGCAGGCCCTTGTCGCGCCCACCCATGCGCCGGCCCTTGCCGCCGGCCAGGACCAGCGCGGTGATCGTCGATTTCTCTGCAGGCAATCGTTTTGACATTTCACCACTCACTGCGCACGATATTCCGTAACGTCACCGAACCCGGTGAGCTGCAAAACAGGTGCCAAACGGCGACGGTCGACGATGATATGCCCCGCCGGTCAACCCGTCCACGGCAACGCGGACAGGAAATGTTCGTCTCAGGACCGAAAAATAACCATCCGGATTACCGGTAAGCGGGACAATTTGTCGCGATATCGCCTAGACTGGAAAGACACAATAACCCAACTCAGGGACCGTTCTTGCTGCTGTCCTCGCAGAGCCCGGCCAACGAGCCGAGCCGCCGTCCGAGGTGTGAGAACCCGTTGGTTCGACATCACGATAACGACGAGAGGAGACAAACCGCATGGCGTGTTCCAGCGAGGACCTGGTTCGTAAAGGTATTCGGTCAGATTCGACATCGACCCCGCCGATCAACGACCAGCGGCGGCTGAATTCGGTCCTCGTAGTCGACGACGAACCCGGCATCC
>JAGRGW010000363.1 GCA_020445315.1 Gammaproteobacteria bacterium | reverse complement strand
CGACGCCGATCAACTGGTCTTCCTCGCGCAGGTCGACGGCGATGATGCCGCTCGACCGCGGCCGCGAGAAATCGCGCAGCGGGGTCTTCTTGACCGTGCCCGACGCGGTCGCCATGAACACGAAACGGTCTTCGTCGTACTCGCGCACCGGCAGCACGGCATTGATGCGCTCACCCTGCTCCAGCGGCAGCAGGTTGACCATCGGACGGCCGCGCGCGTTGCGACCGGCCTGTGGCAGCTCGTAGACCTTGAGCCAATAGCACTTGCCGCGACTGGAGAAGCACAGGATGGTGTCGTGGGTGTTGGCGACGAACAGTTTCTCGACGAAATCCTCGTCCTTGGTCGCCGTGGCCGTCTTGCCGCGCCCGCCGCGCCGCTGCGCCTGGTAGGTGTCGATCGACTGCGCCTTGGCGTAGCCCTGGTGCGACAGCGTGACGACGACGTCTTCCTCGGTGATCAGGTCTTCCAGCGTCAGGTCCATCTGGTTGACGACGATCTCGCTGCGGCGTTCGTCACCGAACTGCTCGCGGATCTCGAGCAGTTCGTCCTTGATTACCTGCATCAGCCGGTCGGGGCTGGAAAGAATTTCGAGTAAATCCGCAATTTTATCCAGTATCTCCTGGAATTCATTGATTATTTTGTCCTGCTCGAGCCCGGTCAGCTTCTGCAGGCGCAGGTCGAGGATCGCCTGTGCCTGGGTCTCGGTCAGGTGGTACCCGTCCGGCATCAGGCCGAAGCCGGCCGGCAGGTCCTCGGGCTTCGACGCGTCGGCGCCGGCGCGCGACAACATGGCCTCGACGGTACCCGACTGCCAGGTGCGCTCGACCAGCTGGCGCTTGGCCTCGGCCGGGCTCGGCGCGGCCTTGATCAGCGCGATGACCTCGTCGATGTTGGCCAGCGCGACAGCCAGGCCTTCGAGGGTGTGGGCGCGCTCACGCGCCTTGCGCAGTTCGAACAGCGTACGCCGGGTCACGACCTCGCGCCGGTGGCGCAGGAAGTACTCGAGCAGCTGTTTCAGGTTCAGCGTGCGCGGCTGGCCGTCGACCAGCGCGACGATGTTGATACCGAACACGTTCTGCATCTGGGTCTGCTGAAACAGGTTGTTCAGCACGACCTCGGCGACCTCGCCGCGACGCAGCTCGATGACCA
>JAGRGW010000362.1 GCA_020445315.1 Gammaproteobacteria bacterium | reverse complement strand
CCCTGCGGAGCCCGGACTTTCCTCCGCTGCACGGATGCAGCCGCGATCGCCTGGCCGGCTCCGCTGGTTACACTAGGCGACGGCAGTCCCGATATCAACTGGTTTCGCCAAGCTCCAGGGCGCGCTGGTACAGTCGGTTCCGGGCCAGGCCGGTGATACGTGCAGCGAGTGCCGCGGCCTGTCTGACCGGCAGTTCCTCGAGCAGGATCTGCAGCACGCGGTCGGCATCCGCCAGGTCCTCGTGTTGTCCTTCCGCGCCTGCGACCACGATGACGAACTCACCCTTGCGCTGGTTGTCGTCGTCCCGGGTCCACTGCAGCAGCATGCCGAGTTCGCCGCCCTGGACGGTCTCGTGCAGCTTGGTCAGCTCGCGCGTCACCACCGCCTGCCGCTCCGCACCGAAGGCGTCGACCAGCGCGGCCAGGGCCTCCTCGATGCGGTGCGCGGACTCGTAGAACACCAGTGTCGCGGTCTCTGCGGCCAGCGCCTGCAGCTGCGCCGCCCGCGCCGATGCACGCCGCTGCAGGAAGCCCTCGAAACGGAACCGGTCGGTCGGCAGGCCGGCGACCGACAGCGCCGCGATCAGCGCGCTGGCACCGGGCACGGGCACGACCCTGACCCCCTGCTCGCGGCACGCCGCCACCAGCGGATAGCCGGGGTCGCTGATCAACGGGGTGCCAGCGTCGGAGATCAACGCCATCGACTCACCGGACAACAGGCGCGACACGATCCGTTCGCCAACGGCACGTTCGTTGTGTTCGTGCAGCGCCTGCAACGGCCGGTTCACCCCGATATGGTCGAGCAGGCGCCGGCTGTGCCGGGTGTCCTCGGCCAGAATGCAATCGACGCTGCCGAGCACCCGGATCGCGCGCGCGGTGATGTCGTCGAGGTTACCGATCGGGGTCGCTACGACGTACAGGTTCCCGGCATCGTTTGACACCCAATCGACCTCCTTTGATACTCACGCCATCGATTCTGCACGCCAATACCCGCACCCGATGTCTACCGTGACTGTATCCCGCCTGATAACGGCTGTCCTGCTGATTCTGCTTGTCGCTGGCTGTAGCCAGATGCCCGAGCGGCCGGAGCCGAAACCCACCGCCGACCCCGATATCGCACGTGCCGCCGACATGGTGCAGCGGGGCCAGTACGCGGCCGCCGCGCAACTGTACCGCGAACTTGCCGCACGCACGGCCGACCCGGCGCAGCGCGGCCGCTACCTGCTCCAGGCTACCGAGGCCGCGCGCGAGGTGAACGACTGGGACAGCGTGCGCGCGGCCCTGTCGCAGCTGCAGGTCATGGTCCTCGACCCGAACGATACGCTGCAGCGGCGCCTGCTGCAGGCCGAACTGCTGGTCCACGAACGCAACCTGCCCGCCGCGCTGGAGTTGCTGGGCACGCCCCCGTCGGAAACGGCATCGCGCGATCTGCGCATCCGGTATCACCGCGACCTGGCCGCCACCTATCGGCAGATGGGCAACCTGCTCGAGACCGCCAATGCCCTGCAGGCCGTCGACGCACTGCAGACGGACCGCGCAGCCCGTCTCGAGACCCAGACCGAGATACTGCGCAGCCTGGCCCTGCTGAACGAACAGGTGCTGACGCAACTGCAGCCGTCGCCGCCGGGTATCGCCGGCGGGTGGATGGAGCTGGCACTGCTGGTGAAACGGCACGGCAGCGAACCGGCCGACCTGGCGCCGGTCATGGCCGAATGGCGTCAACGCTTCCCCGACCACCCCGCCCTGCCGGAACTGCTGCAGAACTACAGTAGCTACCTGCGGGAGCAGCTGCTGCCGGCCGACCGGATCGCGGTGCTGCTGCCGGAAACGGGGCGCTTCGCGCAAGTTGCCGCGGTGATCCGCGACGGCATCATGGCCAGCCGGTTCCAGCAGGCCACGACCCAGCTGCCGGAAATCCGCTTCTACGATTCCAGCAATCCCGAGGACGTCTGGCCGCTGTACGACCGCGCCGTCGCCGACGGCGCCGAGCTGGTCATCGGGCCGCTGCAGAAGGAGGCCGTGAGCCAGCTGCTGCGCGCCGGCAGCCTCGGTGTCCCGGTGCTTGCGCTGAACCAGGTGCCGCTGGAAACGGCCCCGCCGTACAACCTGTTCATGTACTCGCTGTCGCCGGAGGACGAGGCACGGCAGGCGGCCGAAAAGATCTGGCTCGACGGCGGCCGACGGCCGAGCATCCTGACCCCGCAGGGCGACTGGGGCGACCGCATCACCCAGGCCTTCGAGCAGCGCTGGACCGAACTCGGCGGCGAGCTGGCCGGGGTCGGCCGCTACGATGGCGGCAGTCACGATTACAGCGCGACGATCACGCGGATGCTTCTGATCGACGACAGCAACGAGCGCCGGCAACAGGTCCAGCGCTGGCTCGGACGCAGCGTCGAGTTCGAGCCCCGTCGTCGTGACGACACCGACGCGATCTTCATCGCGGCCAGGCCGGTGCAGGCCCAGGGCCTGCGTCCCCAGCTCCAGTTCCATCACGCCGCCGATCTGCCCATCTACGCGACGTCGCACGCCTGGAGCGGCAGCCTGACGCCCGACCAGGTCATCGACATGCGCGGCATCATGCTGCCCGACGTGCCGTGGCTGGTGCCCGCGGCCGATACCGTCGATCCCGCACGCGAACTGATCGCTGCTGAACTGCCGCAGAGCCAGTCGGCCTACGCGCGCCTGTTCGCGATGGGCATGGACGCCTTCCGCCTGGCGCCGCACCTCAACCGCCTGCAGAGCAGCCGCTACGAGTCACTCGACGGCAGTACCGGCAATCTCTACATGGACGAACTCAACCAGGTCCACCGGCAACTGGTCTGGGTGGCACTCGACGAGCAACCGCGGGTGCTCGGTTTCGCGCCGCGACTCGACCTGCAGCGCCCCGGTGGCGTCGAGTTGACACCGGAGGCGACGGTCGCCGGCGATCGCCCCGCCGGCTGATGGCCCGCGCGCAAGACAGGGGCAGGCAGGCAGAGGAACACGCCACCGCCCTGTTGCAGCGCAGCGGGCTCGTCACCGTGGCCAGGAACTACCGCTGCCGCGGCGGCGAGATCGATCTGGTCATGCGCGATGACGACTGCCTGGTGTTCGTCGAGGTGCGCCTGCGCAGCCATGCGGCCTTCGGCGGTGCACTGGCGAGCGTGACGGCAACCAAGCAGGCACGCCTGGTCACGGCTGCGCGACACTACCTGGCAAGCAGCGGCTGGCCCGGTCCGTGCCGCTTCGATGTCGTCGGTTTCGATGGCCACGGACGCGCCGAGTGGGTGCGAAACGTGATCGAAACCTGAACACGGCGCGTGCCGGTCGACCCGACCCCGACGGCATGCGACACTGCGACTCCCGGCCAGATTCCTGCGTGCCCTTCGTGGACCCGATTGAACGCGTCAAGTACCGCTTCGAACAGAACGCACAGTTGTCCCTGCGGGCCGCTGCGTCACAGGCAGCGCCGATCGCGGCTGCAGCCGAGGCCATCGTCGGGAGCCTGATGGGCGGCGGCAAGGTCCTGAGCTGTGGCAACGGCTGCTCCGCCGCGGATGCCGACTATTTCACCGCGCAGATGCAGAATCGCTTCGATCGCCAACGCCCGGGCCTGCCGGCGATCTCC
The DNA here is from genome assembly GCA_020445315.1 of Gammaproteobacteria bacterium. GTDB lineage: Bacteria > Pseudomonadota > Gammaproteobacteria > Chromatiales > Chromatiaceae > Thiosocius. The sequence continues at coordinate 4,499 of JAGRGW010000362.1, read as the reverse complement.
CTCTGCGGCGATGCAACCCTGCTGACCGCGATCGCCGCGGACGAAGGCTTCGAGCATGTTTTTGCCAAGCAGGTCAATGCACTCGGGCACCCCGGTGACATCCTGCTGACGCTGTGCGCCGGCGGCAGCGCACCCAACATCCGGTTCGCGATCCGCCAGGCGCGGGAACGACAGATGAAGGTGGTTTCGCTGGCCGGTGGTGGCGACCACGACGCGCCCGGGGACAACGACTGTGACATCGAGATCGCGACGCCGTCCGACGATGTGACGCGGATACTGGAGAATCACCGCTCGGTCGTGCATTGTCTGTGCGACCTGATTGACCTTCAACTGATGGGTGGCTGACGAGATGACGACGAGGGGGTTCCTTGCGATGCGATGGATGATGGTGGCCATGCTGGCCCTGCTGATGAGCGGCTGCGGCGCGATCGTCGTGGGTGGCGCCGTGGCGACGGCCAAGGTCGTCCACGATCGTCGCACCACCGGCAGCTTCGTCGAGGACCAGAGCATCCTGCTCAAGGCGATCCAGCTGCGGGACGAGAACCAGGCCCTGAACGAGCAGGCCAATGTCAGTATCGACGTGTTCAACATGCAGGTGCTGCTGACCGGCCAGGCGCAGAACATGGCCGTCGTCGACGGGTTCAAACGACAGGTGGATAACATCCCCAGCGTGCGCGGCGTGTTCAACGAAGTCGTCGTCGGCGCCGAAGCCACGTTCGGTGAATCCACATCGGATGCCTACCTGACCACCAAGGTCAAGCTGGCGCTGTTCGACGTCGACATCGACGGATTCGATCCGACCCGCGTCAAGGTCACCAGCGCACAGGGCAGCGTGTTCCTGATGGGACTGCTGACCCCCGCCGAGGCCGACGCGGCCACCGAGAAAGTCCGCTTTGTCGGTGGCGTGAAACGCGTGGTGAAACTGTTTGAATACATCACCGAGTGAGGCTGCCCGGCCGCCTCTCACGGGCGCTTTCGTCCGCGATCTGCGGCAGCTGTTCGATCGAAACGGGCTGCTGACCGAAGCCGGTGACTGCTGGGCCTATGGCTACGACAACTCGCGCCGTCACGCCCTGCCGCAGGCGGTCTGTTTCGCTACCGACATCGCCGAGATAACCGCGCTGGTGCAACTGTGCCGCCAGCACCGCGTGCCACTGGTGACCCGCGGGCGCGGGACCGGCACGACGGCGGCGACCGTGCCGCTGCGCGGCGGCATCGTCCTGTCGATGGAACGCATGCGCAACCGGCTGCAGATCGTACCGGAAGACCGTATCGCCCACGTGTCGACCGGTTACACCAACCAGGAACTGCAGGACGCCGCGGCCCGCCACGGTTTCTTCTGGGCGCCCGACCCGACCAGCGCATCGGTCTGCACCGTCGGCGGCAACCTGGCCTACAACTCGGCAGGACCACGCGCCGTCAAGTACGGGACGCCACGCGACAACACGCTGGGCCTGCGCGCCGTCACCGGACGCGGCGAGCACCTCCGAACCGGCGTCGAAACGACGAAGGGCGTCGTCGGCTACGACCTGACCCGGCTGCTGATCGGCTCCGAGGGTACGCTGGCCATCATTGCCGAGGCGACCCTGAAGCTGATTCCGCTGGCCGAGACCCGGCGCACAATGCAGGCGGTGTACCGCGACATCCACGCGGCCGCCGCTGCCGTGTCACGCATCATGGCGCAACCCGTCATACCCTGCGCCCTGGAATTCATGGACGGCACGGCGATCGACATGGTGCGCAGCTATTCCGACCTTGGCCTGCCCGCGCAGGCCGGTGCGCTGCTGATGATCGAGGTCGACGGCGCCGAGGCCGGCATCGATGCCAGTGCCGCGCGGGTCGCCGCGGCGGCCCGGGGTGACGGCTGTATCGACGTCGAGACCGCGGGCAGCCAGGCCGACGTCGAGCGTCTCTGGCGCACGCGCAAGGCGCTGTCGCCGGCACTGCGCAACGTGGCGCCGAAGAAGATCAACGAAGACGTCGTCGTCCCGGTCTCGCGGATTCCGGACCTGGTCGACGGGCTCGAGCGCCTGTCGAAGCAGCACGGCATCCGGATCGTCAACTTCGGCCACGCGGGCAACGGCAACATTCACGTCAACCTGCTGATCGATCCCGACGACGCGCAACAGATGGCTGCCGCCGGGCCCTGCCTGGACGCGGTGTTCGACCTGGTCCTGTCGCTCGACGGCAGCCTGTCGGGCGAACACGGCGTCGGCTGGGTCAAGCGCGACTTCGTCGACCGCGAGCTCGACCCGGCTTCACTGGCCCTGATGGCCGGTATCAAGCAGGTGTTCGACCCGGACAATATCCTCAATCCCGGCGTCGGCATGCCCGACCAGGCGCCGCGCTGACGTCACGGCGCGACCCATCCCCGGCCGCGTCAGTGGGATGGCGCGGACGATTTGGCGGTTCCTCGCCGGCTGACCAGGTAGAGCCAGACGAATCCTGAGACACCCGCCAGCAGTGACGCGAACAGGATGCCCGTCTTGGCCATGACCAGGAGTTCGGCGTTGCCCGGGAAGGCCAGCTGGGCGACGAAGATCGACATCGTGAATCCGATGCCACCGAGCAGCGACACCCCGGCGATCTGCACGAAGCGGGTGTCCTTCGGCAACTCGGCGAGGCCGAACCGCAACATCAGCCAGCTGGCGCCGGTGATACCGATGAACTTGCCCAGCACCAGGCCGAGCGCCACGCCCAGCATCACGGGGTTACTCAGCGTGTCGCCGAGCGAGCCCGTGTCCAACGGGATACCGGCGTTGGCCAGGGCAAAAATCGGAATGACGATGTACGCCACCGGGATGTGCCAGCCGTGCTCGAGGCGCTGCAACGGTGCCTGCACGTTGTGCACGCCGTTCTCGAGGGTCTGCACCACTGCGCGCATGTCGTCGTTGGTCATGATGTTGGCATCCTTGTCATGACTCTCGCGGAAGCGCTCCATCAGTTCGCTGACGTGATCGCAGAACCGTTTCGGGTTGTACTTCGGCTGTGCCGGGACCGTCAGTGCGCCCAGCACACCGGCCAGGGTCGCATGCACGCCCGACTGCAGCAGCGCGAACCACAGCAGCACGGCGACGACGAAGTACGGTATCGCGTTGCGGATACCGATCATGTTCAACACGATCAACAAGGCGAACATCGCGCCGGCCATCCCCAAAGGTCCCATCGCAATGGTGTCGGTATAGAAGATCGCGATGACGAGCACGGCGCCGAGGTCGTCGACGATGGCCAGTGCAACGAGGAAGGTGATCAACGCCTTGGGTACGCGACTCGCCAGCAGCGCCAGGGCGCCGATTGCGAACGCGATATCGGTCGCCATCGGAATACCCCAGCCCGCGGCCCCCTCGCCACCCGGGTTGATCACGAAGTAGATCAGCGCCGGCACCACCATGCCGCCAATCGCCGCCGCGATCGGCAGCGCCGCCATGCGCGGATTGGCGAGTTCGCCAACCAGTAGCTCGCGTTTCAGTTCCAGGCCGACAACGAAGAAGAACAGCACCATCAGGCCGTCGTTGATCCAGTGGTGCAGGCTCATTTCGAGCTGCCAGCTGCCGGCACCGATCGACATCGGTGTATGGATCAGGTGTTCGTAGGCGTGCGCCAGCGGGCCGTTGGCCAGGATCAGCGCCAATACGGCCGTACCCATCAGCAACAGGCCACTGGTGGTCTGGCGGTGGATGAATTCCTCGAACGGGGTCAGCACCTTGTCGAAGTGTCTTTCCCACGGCGCGTGATAGACGCCCTCCCCGGTCGGTGCGGATTGTTTCAGCTCGTGTTTCATCGCGTTTCCCGAATCCCCTGGTCAGTTCCTTCTAAAGTAACGGCAGTCCTGATCGACCATCGCATGGCGCAGGCGTGCAACCGACACGCCCTGACCGGCCGTGACGACGATTTCACGCTGCGCGGCCGAGAGGCCCTCGCAACGGGAAACGCGGGTTCATGCCAGCGTATGAATTGGATGTCGGCGCGTGGCCGCTGCAATTGAGCCGAAAGGGACGCTGCCGGCGGTATGCAGGGCTCAGGCCTGCTGGTCGGCCGCCATCTTGGCGGCCTTGCCCATGACCATGGCCTCGAGGTCACGCTTGTACTGCGCGACCCGGTCGAGCCAGGTGTCGTCACCGGCACCGAGGATCTGGGTGGCGAGTATGCCGGCGTTCTTGGCGCCGTTGATCGCGACCGTGGCCACCGGGATGCCGCCCGGCATCTGGACGATCGACAGCAGCGAGTCTTCGCCGCTCAGCGCCGAACTCTTTACCGGCACGCCGACGACCGGCAGGGGGGAGATCGCCGCCACCATGCCCGGCAGGTGCGCGGCGCCGCCCGCACCGGCGATGATCACGCGCAACCCGCGCTCCCGCGCCGTGCCGGCGTAGTCGTAGAGTCGCTGCGGCGTCCGGTGCGCCGACACGATGGTCATCTCGTATGGCACGCCGAACTCGCGCAACATGTCCGCGGCATCCTGCATCACCGGCAGATCCGAATCGCTGCCCATGATGATG
>JAGRGW010000361.1 GCA_020445315.1 Gammaproteobacteria bacterium | reverse complement strand
ACCCCGGCCGCTCCACGTATGCCGATGTCCGGCATGGCGGACAGCATCACGCGTGCGCCCGCCCAGAGCGCCGCATAGACGCCGGCGATGTTCTCCAGCAGGACGGCCAACGGCATCGTCGCCAGGTGACGATCGACTTCGGTTATCGCGGCGGCTTCGACCAGCGAGATCACGACAGGCCGCATCTGCGACCAGGTCAGGCGCACCCCCTTGGGGGTTCCGGTCGTACCCGAGGTGAACGTGACCTTGTCGATCCCGGCCAGGTCGCCGGCGGCCTTGCGCCTCACCTGCTCAGTCGTCGTTGCCGACGAGGTATCCGCCGATCGGCAGAAGTCGAGCCTGCGGCGCTTCCCGTCGAACAGTTCGGCGCATAGGAGGGGCAAGCCTCTCGTGCGGTCGGTGATGACCGCATCGACCCCGGTGCTGACGATCGCATGTCGTAGCTGCTCCGCCGAAAAGAAAGGGGGGAGAGGTACCACGCATACGCCCAACGCCATGGCCGCGATATCCAGGACGACCCAGTCCGGCCCGTTGACGAGGTCGAGCGCAATCGCGTCGAGACGCTCCGCCTCGAGCCAGGACATTGCCTCCAGCACCCCGTCACGCAGTTGCCGGTAGGTCAATTGCCCGTTGTGCCAGGCAATCGCCGTCGCCCCGGGTCGCGCAAGGGCATGGGCCTCAATGCGTTGCAGCAGCATCAGGCCGCGATCCGCCCTGCTCTCAGGGCACCATGCCAGAGACTGCGCATCGCGCACTCGCCGGTGAACAACTCGGCCAGCACCCGGTGACTTTCGGCGACATTGGCGGCCATGACGCGGGGGCGCTGATCGTAGTAGCTGCCCCAACTGGCACGCTCCCCATCCGCAAGGCACGCAGGATCCGCGGCAGCGAGATCCAGCAGCGGAATACCCAGGCGGCGAAACGCATTACGCAGTTCCGGCCCGCAGGTAAACACGGCCCAGGACTGCCCGCCGCTGTAGAGAAATGCCGTAAGCGCGGTGATCAACCAGCGGCCGCCGCCCGCGGCGCCAACGGCGAAATTGCCGACCTCGGCCAGCCGACAGCGGTCGACCGGCATCGCAGCGGCCTCGGCCAGCACCGACTCGACCGGTCGGTCCAGGTACTGTTCGAGGAACAACGGCGCCGAGCCGGCGTAACGCACACCGAGCGCGGCCAGCAGCGTGCCCTCGTCGTTGCGCAGCGTCATCAACGTGGGCATGAAATGGCGGACGTCGGCTCCGTAGGCATGCCGAAACGCATCACGGACGAAATCCTCGACTGCATGGCGAGAGAAGGTCAGCGGCCCTTCGAGCGTTACCGCCGTGGGGAGGACCCCGGGTTTCGACTGGTTTTGACGAACAGGCATGGCAGGCTCCTTATCCAACTGCCGGCAAAGTGTGCCGGTGACGGCTTAAATCCCGCTTAAGGCAGCGAAAATTTTTTTGCAGCGCGCCAAGTGCCCCCGCTCGGCGGCATGGCCAGTTCGGCCGGTTGGGAACCTGGTTCCGAAACTGGCGTGACTGAATCGGCACATTGGCGCAATGGCCCCATTCTCCCCCCGTTTCTTAAGGTTTCTTTAAGTGCCACGGACTAGGGTCCTGACCTGCGTATCGTTCTTCTGCGGATTCAGCAGTACCCCGGGCGAACTCTTCGCACGTCGAGATCAGGCACATAGGGGGAAGGCCATGCATAGACAACTCATTGCCAGGCGCGCACTGCTGGGTGCGTTGCTGACAGGTACATTTTTCGCTGCGCCCGGCGTCGGGGCAGACGGGTTTTCGATTGAGAGAGCAACCTGGAGTACCGACCGGGACCGGCTGGTCGTTCGCGGCGAAGGTGCCGATGACGATCGTGTCACGGTTGTCAACGCTTATGCACCGAACCAGGTGCTCGGTAGCGACCGGATCGACGATGATGACTGGCGGGTCAGGACCCGGTCCCCTTCGCCGGTACCCTGCCGCATCCGCGCGATACTGTCGGACGGAACGACGCTCGAGCGCGACGTACGGCGCGCACCGACGGATTGCGCGCCCAAATCGGCCTCCGAACCACCGCCGCCGGTTCCCGATATCACCGTGGCCGACGTCGTCGCCAGCGAAGACAGCGGCTCGATGACGTTCGTGGTCAGCCTTTCGGTGACCGCTGAGCAGGCAGTCTCCTTCGAGTACGCAACACGCAATGGCGTCGCGCAGGCCGACGACGATTTCATCGAGGCCAACGGTACCCTGACCATCCCGGCCGGCTCTCTGAGCGGCAACATCACCATCGGCCTGGTCGACGACACCGTCAGCGAACCGATCGAAGCCTTCACGCTCGAACTGTCGAGCGCGGAAAACGCGGTGCTTGCCGACTCGGTCGCCACGGGAACCATCCTCGACGACGATAGCGGCAACCCACCACCACCCCCGCCACCGCCCGGCACCGGGCTTTCGATCAATTCGACCAGCGCCAACGAGCCACTCGCGGGGCTGCCGGCATCGCCGGTCCCGAGCAACGACCTGCTCAACAGCGGAACGCACGCATTGCTGGTCGCCAACGATCTCGGCATGCACTGCGCCGACCTGGACTACCAGATATTCAGTATCCTGCCACCGTTCAACGTGGTGCATGCGCAGGTTCTGCTGCGGGGCGAGGAACCCCAGATACTCGACGACACCACGATCGATGTCGTGTACTCGGCAACGTCGTCGGACAACGACCCCGCGCTGGCCAACAAGACGGCGGCGCAGCGCGGCGAGCCCGTGTTCAAGGGCAACTTCTGGGAGGAAATGGCCGTACTGAACGACCCCGGAACCACGTTGCCGCTGTGGTACCAGGTGTACTCACCACTCTTTTTCGGCCTGCTGCAGCCCGCCGACCTGGTCCAGGACCAGGGACTGCCGGTGCCCGAATCGATGAAACTGGCGGGCAACGGCATCGAGCCGAGTTGCCTGACCACGGCCGATCCGCGTGCCGAGTGCCAGCTGTTACAGGCCTGGATGCCGGGCAACCTGGATCCGTACGTGGTCAACGACCAGCAACGGTTCGATCGCTTTGACCACGACGTCAATTTCTTCAACGGCCTGCTCGGCGGGCTGGGGCTCGGCGCGGTCATTCCCGACACCAACTGGTTCGCCGCCGAAGGCGTCGCCATCATGCCGGTCGACGATGAGGGCCGCAGCAATGCCTACCCGCTGATGCGCGTGCAGGCGATCGACAAGGCCACGCAGCAGGTGGTGGCGTCTACCGACGTCGTGCTACCGGTTGCCTCCGAGGCCGACTGCCAGTCGTGTCATGCCCGCGCCATGGATTGCGCCACGATCACGCAGGAGACCTATGGCTACACGATGGCATGCACGGAAGAGGCGCTCGATCGCCACGACCTCGCCGACCTCGGCGGCGTCATGACACTCGACGGTGACGACCTGGGTGCCCTGCCGCCGGGTGACACGCTGGAACAGCGCCTGCTGAATACCGCCAAGATCAACATCCTGCGTACGCACGATGCGAAACACGGCACCACCCTGGACAGCCGGCGTCGCGTCGTCTGCGCCAGCTGTCACTACTCACCGGCACTGGATCTCGCCCAGCTGGGGCCGACCGACTCGGCCGCCACGGAGCAGACACAGCACATCAGCATGTCGCGCGCCATGCACGGCCACCACGGTGACCTGTTCGCCAAGGACAATGCCACCGCGTCGCTGTTCCCGAATATGCCCGCGCCGAATGACCCGATCCGGCTGCAACCGGTGGCGAACCATCTCGACCTGTACCCGCTGGCCGGTGATTCGGAGCAGACCGTCGAGGAATACGTGCTGCAACAGTCGTGCTACTCCTGCCACCCGGGCAAGCGCACCGACTGCCTGCGCGGCGCCATGGCCTCGGCCGGTATCGTCTGCCAGGATTGCCACGGCGACATGCTGGCGGTGGGCAACGACTTCTCGCACGACTTCCCCAACAACGCCGGCAACATCGATACGGGCAAGCGGGTTCCATGGGCAGTCGAACCGGGTTGCCAGTCGTGTCACGTCGGCGATGCCACCAGCCAACCAGGCGACACCAGTGGCTTCATCTACGCGGCAGACTCGATTCGCCTGCTGCGTGCCTACCGCACGGGTGACGTCGATGCGACACCGATTCGTGCTACCGGGTCGCGGTTCAGCGAGAACCGGATCGTCAATGACCAGAACCAGCCGGTCGATGTCCTGTATCGGCTGAGCAAGGGCCATGGCGGCGTCATGTGCGAAGGCTGCCACGGCAGCACGCACGCGATCTGGCCCAACGGCAATCCGAACGCCAACGACAACGTCGCGGCGATCCAGATCCAGGGACATGCCGGGACCATCAGCGAGTGCACGGTCTGCCACGAGACCGACCAGCTGTCGGCCAGCACGCAGGACGGTCCGCACGGCATGCATCTCGTCGACGACCGGCGGTTCTGGCGCGAGGCGCACAAGGATGCGGCCAAGCGCGAGAACGGCCGACCGAATGGCGGCACCTGCGGCAGCTGTCACGGCAGCGACCACCGCGGCACCGTACTGTCGCGGACACCGGTCGATCGCAGCTGGAGTGTCGAAAGCAGGAATCGTACGGTGGCCGCCGGCGAACCGGTAGGTTGCGATGTCTGCCACAGCCTCGACAAGAGCTTTGAAAGGTAAAGCGCCAAACGTCGGAGCTGACATGGCCAGTAGAACAGCGTCCTGCAGGACCCTTGGACGCTGTTCTCTCGCCTTGGCCCTGCTCGTCGTCAGCACAGCCGGTCAACCGGCCCGGAGCGCCCGGTCAATCGTCGAACCCGCACTGGCCTGGAACGTATCTGCGCGCCTGACAGAAGAGGCCGACGCCCTGATGAAGGTCGTCAACATGCTGTTGCTGGGCGACGGGCCCGGCACCGGCGCCTGCACTCCCGGCGCACCTGGCGAATCGATCAACACGACGGCGCAGAATGGTTGCCCGAACGCCGCCATCTGGCAGCAGTTGCTCGTTCCCAACGACACCTACACCGTGCTCGCGGTGAACGACCTCGGAATGCACTGCGGCGATCTCGATACGCGCATTGCCAGCATCCTGCCCCCGTTCCAGGTACTCGTTGCCCAGGTCATTCGAAAAGACGGCAGCCCTGAACTCAACCCGGACGGCATCGAGCTTTATTACTCGGCGGCGTCCAATCCCGATGACCCGATCCTGTCCATCGACGTGTTCGACGGTGTCATGGCCGACGGCACGACCTACAAGACCAACTTCTGGCAGGCGGCGATACCGGGCGGAACTTACGATCCGTTCTATCCCGCGTTCAACCCGTTCGACCCGACACAGTCATTGACCCCACTGGCCGGGCCACCGTTCAACGTCGGCGCAGACACCGGGCTGCCGGTACCCAACGTCGAGCATCTCTATATCGGTCCCGATGGACAGGTGAAAAGCGGCGACGAATCACTGTCGGCGGTGTTGCACCCGATGCCTGGCATCGACAGTCCCTATCGACTGAACGCGCCGACGAAGATCCAGGAACACTACGGCGACAAGCCGTTCTTCGTCGACTTTCCGTTCGGGTACGTGGCCGAGGGTGTGAACTGGTTCGAGGGTGGCGGCATCCCGCTGGCCGCTTTCGACGACCGCGGCCGTGAAAATGCCTACCCGCTGGTCCGTGTCGAGGCTCGCGACCTGGCAGGCCAAACCCTGTCGACGGTCGACACGGTGTTGCCGATCTCCGGCGAGGCCAGCTGCGTCAACTGCCACGCGGCACCGGACGACATCGCCAGCGTCAGCGGCATCGCCAGTCGCAGCGCGCAGGCCAGCGACACCCTGCTGGCAGCGCAACTGCAGGTCGCGCTGAGCATCGATGACCCGGAAACCGGGCTGCCGCCCCGGGTGAGCCTGGAATATGCCGCCGACATCAACATCCTGCGGCTGCACGACCTGAAACACGGCAGCCGTTACGTCGCGCCGTCGCCGGCCAACGACGGCACGACGGTACCCGACCCGTGCACCATCGACGTGGCGCAGCCCGACGGTTCGGCCGCGTGCCTGACCAACAGGGCACTGGTGCAGAAGCGGCCGGTCGTCTGCCAGGTCTGCCACTACACGCCGGCGCTCGACCTGGCCCAGCTCGGTCCCCTGACAGGACCAGTCGGCACGCTGGCGAACGGCCGCAACCAGCTCTCGCACAAGAGCAATTCCAACGTGATGCACAGTCACCATGGGCAGTTCGACGACCTGTTCCCCCCGATCCCTGCGCCGGTACAACTGGCCGATGGCCACATCAGCAACCAGCAGCAGCGGCTCGATGCCCTGGAGCAGAACTGTTACCAGTGTCATCCGGGTAGCAACACGCAGTGCCTGCGCGGCGCTATGTTCAACGGCGGTATGTTGTGCAGCGACTGCCACGGCAGCCTGGCCCAGGTCGGCGCCGACTTCTCGGCCGGCGTCGCACCGGACAACCGGGGCGCGTTCGTCCTCGACCAGGGCAACTTCTACAGCCCCGGCAGCCTGCAGCCGCGCGTACCCTGGGCCAACGAACCGGGCTGCGGTTCGTGTCACACCGGCGACGCCAACGATAACCTCGCCGGAACCACGGGCACACTCGTCAACACCGCGGACAGCAACGGCTACATCGACGGCATCCGCCTGCGCCAGGCATACCGCAGCATGGACCCCAAGGCCACGCCGATCGTGCCAGCCAACAAGCGCTTTGCCGAACCCGAGGTGCCGGCCGGATTCAACGGGTTCGCCAATCCCGGCGCCGGCAATCCGCAACTGTACCGGGTCAGCACCGGGCATGGCGGCGTCATGTGCGAGGGCTGCCATGGCCCCACCCACGCCGAGTGGCCGAATGCCAACCCGAACGCCAACGACAACGTGACCGCGAGACAGCTGCAGGGCCATACCGGCACGTTGATCGAATGCGACACCTGCCACGTAACCAGCGCGCTGTCCGACCGGACGCAGGACGGCCCGCACGGCATGCACCTGGTCGACGATCAGCGTTTCTGGCGCGAAGATGGCCACGGCCACCTCGCAGAGCAGGAGAACGGCCGGCCTGGCGGTGGTACCTGTGGCGCCTGCCACGGCGGCGACCATCGCGGCACCGTGCTGTCGCGCGCCGCGGCGGATCGCAGTTTCCTGGTCGAGGGGCGCGCCCGAACCGTCGCCGCCGGCGAACCGGTCGGCTGCGACCTGTGCCACAGCCTGGACAAGAGCTTTGCAAGGTAAACCGAGTGCATCGTCCGCGAGCACCGCGCCTCAGCGCAGGTGCCGGCAGGACCACGTTGTCCAAAGGCTGGCTATCCAACTGGTGCTGCTCACCTTGCTGGTTCCGTGCCTTGGCACGACCGGTGCCCTGGCCGCAGAGATCGAGGACCTGTACTGGGACCCGCCGACGCCGCTCGCACTGCAGGATATCCACGGCCGGCAACACGAGCTGGGGGACACCGTCGGAAGCGTGGTGCTGGTCAGCTTCTGGACCACCTGGTGCCCACCGTGCCTCAAGGAAATGCCCTCGCTGCAACGGTTGGGCAGCATGCTGGCCAACGACGGACTCGAAGTGCTCGCAGTCAATGTCGGCGAGTCACGCGAACGCGTTCGCCGGTTTCGCGGCTTGCCGGCAGAACCCATCGACGTGCTGCTCGACCGTGGCGGCGACAATGCGCGCCTCTGGGGAGTGCAGGCCTATCCGACCGCCTTCCTCCTGAACCGCGAAGGGCGCATCGTGATGCGGATCGCCGGCCGCGTGGACTGGGAAGACGAAATGCTCGTCGAACCGATTCGGGCCGAACTGGCCTTGGCAAAAGCATCACTCGCGGACAATCGCCTCGACGATCGCGAACGGGCAGAATAGCGGCTCAAACCTCGGAGGAAGCATCATTGGCCACTATCTGGGTCGACGCCGACGCCTGTCCGCGCGCCATTCGCGACATCCTCTACCGTGCCGCCGAGCGCTGCCAGGTCAACGTGGTACTGGTGGCCAACCAGTCAATCGAACGGCCACGCACGCGATTCGTGCAGATGCTGCAGGTGCCGCACGGCTTCGACGTCGCGGACAACGAAATCGTGTCCCGCGTCCAGGCCGGCGATCTCGTCGTCACCGCGGACATACCGCTGGCCGCCGAGGTCATCGAGCGTCGCGCCGAAGCGGTCAATCCGCGCGGCGAAGCCTACAGTCCCGACACCATCCGGCAGCGCCTGAACATGCGCGACTTCATGGATACGATGCGGGCGAGCGGCATACAGACCGGTGGTCCGCCGGCGCTGTCGGCGGCCGATCGCCAGGCCTTCGCCAACGTGCTCGACCGCTACCTCGCCAGGCTGCCGCGCCCCTGACGAACCAGTCGGTGGATCAGCGCGTTTCGCTCCCCTTGGAACCGGTCCGCTTGCGCGACTTGAACTTGGCGTCGCCGCCCGCACCGGGACGCTTGGTCTTGGCCTGAAAGCCGGACTTGTCTCGCGCCTTGTCGTAACGTTTGTCCTTTGCCCCGGCCTTGCCCTTGCCCTTGCCCTTGCCTTTAGGGCGTTCCCGGTCGTTCGCACCACCCGCCCCGGCCTGGCCACCCGGCCGGTCGGGGTCGACGTCGCGCAGGCGCTGTATCGCCAGCTTGCGCTGACAGACCCAGGCGTTCTGCAGGTCATGCATGGTTTCCTTGGGCATCCCTGCCGGCAGGTCGACAGTCGTGAACTCGTCGAATATCTCGATGTGACCGATGTACTTGCTCTCCAGCTCGGCCTCGTTGGCAATAGCGCCGACGATGTTGCCCGGCTTGACGCCGTGCTGGTAGCCGACCTCGACACGGAAGCGCTCCATCTCGACATCGGGGAAATCCTTCAGTGGCAGGGCCTCGTACTCGACTGACTTGACCCTGGCCGGGCGATCGCGACGATGCGCAGCCGGCCCGGCCGGTGCCGCGTCGTCGTCACGCTGGTGGCGTCCGCGCGAGGGACGCTGCAGGCGCTCGTCACTGGCCGGATCGAGAAACAGCGGGGTATCCCCCTGGGCAATGCGCGCCAGCGCCGCGGCGATCTGCAGTGCGTCGACGTCCTCCTCGTGCTCCAGCTCGCTGACGAGGCGGTAGAATTCGGCCAGCTCACCGGCCTCGATGGTGTCGCGCACGCGCTGCTTGAAGCGCTCGGTGCGCCGACTGTTGATCTCGCCCACCGACGGCAGGTCCATGATCTCGATCGGCTGGCCGGTCGCCTTTTCGATCGTACGCAACATCCGGCGCTCGCGCGGCGCGACGAACAGGATCGCCTCACCGGCCGCACCGGCGCGACCGGTGCGGCCGATCCGGTGAACGTAGGATTCGGTATCGTACGGAATATCGTAATTCACGACGTGGCTGACGCGCTTGACGTCGAGACCCCGCGCCACGACATCGGTCGCGACCAGGATGTCGACATCGCCCTGGCGCAGCCGTTCGACGGTCCGCTCGCGCTGGACCTGGGCAACGTCGCCGTTGAGCGCCTCGGCCGAGAACCCGCGCGCACTGAGCTTTTCTGCCAACTCGGCCGTCTGCAGCTTGGTGCGAACGAAGATGATGACACCGTCGAAGGTCTCGTGCTCCAGAATCCGGGTCAGTGCGTCTAGCTTGTGCACGCCGCTGATCGGCCAATAGCGCTGGTGGATATTGGTCGCGGTCGTCGTCTTCGACGCGATGCGCACGAGCGCCGGGTCGCGCAGGTGGCGCTCGGCCACGGTCTTGATCTCGTTCGGCATGGTTGCCGAGAACAGTGCGATCTGGCGCGTCGGCGGGGTGTGCTCGAGGATCCATTCGACGTCGTCGATGAATCCCATGCGCAGCATTTCGTCGGCCTCGTCGAGCACCAGCGACTGCAGGCGCGAGATATCCAGCGTACCGCGGCGCATGTGGTCCATGATGCGGCCCGGTGTGCCGACGACGACCTGAACGCCGCGCCGCAGCATACCCAGCTGCTGGCCGAAGCCCTGCCCGCCATAGATCGGCAGGACATGGAATCCGGGCATGAAGCGCGCGTAGGTCTGCATCGCCTCGGCAACCTGCAACGCCAGCTCGCGGGTCGGCGCCAGCACCAGCAGTTGCGGATGCCGCGCGGAGGCATCGATCCGCGCCAGCAGCGGCAACGCGAACGCGGCCGTCTTGCCGGTGCCGGTCTGCGCCTGCCCGAGCAGGTCGGTCCCGGTCAGCAGGTGCGGTATCGCCTGGGCCTGGATGGGCGACGGCGTCTCGTAACCCACCTCGGCCAGGGCAGCAAGGATTGAGCCGGGCAAGCCCAGCGATTCGAAATCGACAGTATTCTCTGGCATGAGTCTTCCGACGGCAGGCACGGCACACCAAATCAGAAGCTTAGCGCGTGCGGGGAAAAGGGCGCGGATTATACGGGCACCCGAGCCGTTTATGGAACCAGGCAGCCTGTTCCAGGCATCTCTTCAGCCTCGCAACGAAAAACTCTGCGCTTCGAAAACCGGGCAAAGCAGCCCGATGCCGGCACCCGCTCCATCCTGCGAAGCGACAGACTTATCGGCGCCGGTCTTCCTCACTGCCGGAAGGGTTACCATAGCGATTTTATGCGGGACCATTGGTGCCGTGACGTTCGCGGACACACCGTTGGACAATCCCCGACCCGCCGCAAATACCCCGACAACCGGTAAGCCTCGAAGCAAGACCCGAAACTGATGCACCGCTGCAACGCACCCACTGCCGGCCCTGCGCCTGAATTCGACGACCCGCGACCCGGATCGTCGGGCCCGTTGCCCCGGGGACGTTCGATTTGAGCCTGGCGCTTCTGGTACTGATCCCGTTCCTCGGTGCCGCCGTGGTCGCCTGGGCCGGTACCCGGGACCGCACGTGGCCGGCCTACGCGGCCACCTCGATCACGTTCGGCGTACTGATGCTGCTGCTGCCGTCGGTGACCGCGGTCATTGGCGGCGAGGTGATCATCCAGCGCCATGAATGGCTGGCTGCAGCCGGACTGAGTATCGCATTCCGGCTCGACGGCCTTGCCCTGCTGTTCGCGCTGATGATCCTCGCGATCGGGCTGCTGGTGATCCTGTACGCCCGCTACTACCTGTCGGAACGCGATCCGGCGGGTCGTTTCTACGCCTACCTGCTGCTGTTCCAGGGCTCGATGCTCGGCATCGTGATGTCGGAAAACATCATCCAGCTGCTGGTATTCTGGGAGTTGACCAGCATCAGTTCCTTCCTGCTGATCAGCTACTGGCGTCATCGCGAGGACGCGCGCCAGGGCGCACGCATGGCGCTCGCCATCACCGGCGGCGGGGGCCTGGCGATGCTGGCCGGCTTCATCATGCTCGGCAACATCGTCGGCAGCTACGACCTGTCCGACATCCTCGCCTCCGGCGACTACATCCACGCCCACCCCTGGTACGTGCCGACGCTGGTGCTGATCCTGCTCGGGGTGTTCACCAAGTCGGCGCAGTTCCCGTTCCATTTCTGGCTGCCACACGCGATGGCCGCGCCCACGCCGGTCAGCGCCTACCTGCACTCGGCAACCATGGTCAAGGCCGGGGTGTTCATACTGGCGCGGTTCTTCCCGGCGTTGTCGTACTCGGCCGAATGGTCGTGGCTGGTCGGTGGCGCCGGCCTGCTGACGCTGCTGCTGGGTGCCTACACGGCCCTGTTCAAGCACGATCTGAAGGGCCTGCTGGCCTACTCGACGATCAGCCACCTCGGCCTGATCACGCTGCTGTTCGGCATCGGCACACCGCTGGCGGCGGTCGCGGCCGTGTTCCACATCATGAACCACGCGACCTTCAAGGCCTCGCTGTTCATGGCCGCCGGCATCATCGACCACGAGGCAGGCACGCGTGACATGCGCAAGCTCAACGGCCTGTGGAAGTACATGCCGTACACGGCGGTGCTGGCGATGGTCGCGGCGGCGGCGATGGCCGGCGTACCGCTGCTGAACGGCTTCCTGTCGAAGGAGATGTTCTTCGCCAAGACGGTCTACCTGACCAGCGAGGGCACGCTGCTGTGGCTGCCGGTCGTCGCCACCCTGGCCGGCGCGTTCGCGGTCGCCTACTCGCTGCGCTTCATCCATGACGTGTTCTTCAACGGCGAACCGATCGACCTGCCGAAGGAACCGCACGAACCGCCGCGCTGGATGAAACTACCGGTCGAGATCCTGGTGCTGTTGTGCCTCGCGGTGGGGATAGTGCCGGCCTGGACCTTCGGGCCGCTGCTCGCATCGGCCGCTGCCGCGACCCTGCAGACCGGGCTGCCGGAATACAGCCTGGCGATCTGGCACGGCTGGACCCCGGCGATGATCATGAGCCTGGTCGCGCTCGGCGGTGGCGTGGTGATCTACCTGTTCCGCGAACCGCTGATCGCCTGGCACGAGCGCACGGTCGGGCGGATCGATGCGCGAACTGCCTACCTCTGGCTGGAGCAGCGCCTGTACAGCACCGCCGGGGCGATCGACACCGCGCTGCACGGCGCCAACCTGCAGCGCATGGTCGCGGTCTTGACAGGTGGCGCCGCCTTCCTTGCCCTGACGGGATTCTGGGGTCACGGCACGCTCGCTGGCGACAGCCCCCTGACGCCGGTCGACCCGGTCAGCCTGGTCGCCGCCGCGGCGTTGATCGCCGCTGCGCTTGGCACGGTCGCGCTGCACCGGCAGCGCTTCTCTGCACTGCTGCTGTTGAGCGTCGTCGGCCTCGTCGTCGCCCTCACCTTCGTCAAGTTCTCGGCACCGGACCTGGCCCTGACCCAGCTGTCGGTGGAGGTGGTGACGATCGTCCTGCTGCTGCTGGCGCTGTACTTCCTGCCGGCAACGACACCGGTCGAATCCGGCAGTGCACGACGCAACCGCGACCTGTTGCTGGCCACTGCCGCGGGACTGGGCGCCGGGGCATTGACGTGGGCCGTCGTGACCCGTCCGCACGACACGCTGTCGGGCTACTTCCTGGCGAACAGCGTGCCGGGAGGTGGCGGCACCAATGTCGTCAACGTCATCCTGGTCGACTTCCGCGGCTTCGA
>JAGRGW010000360.1:340-3335 GCA_020445315.1 Gammaproteobacteria bacterium | reverse complement strand
CCCGCGCAGCACGGACAGGTTCTCGTGCATGTGGTCGACCCGCGACGTCGCCGGGATCGCGCAGGTCACGGCCGGATGGCTGACGATGAACTTCAGCAGAAACTGCGGCCAGTCGCTGCAGCCGATGTCAGCGGCCCAGTCGGGCAGCGGTTTGCCGGTATACCGGTCGATCAGCCCGCCGCGGCGGAACGGGCGGTTGACGATGACGGCGATGCCCTTGTCGGCGGCCAGCGGCAGCAGGCGCTCTTCGGCCTTGCGGTCGAGGATGTTGTAGGTCAGCTGGACGAAGTCGATCGCCTCGGTGCGCAGGATGTCGGCCAACTCGTCGTGGCGACGGCCGTGCGACGTCGTGATGCCGATGTAGCGCACGAGGCCCGCATCGCGGTCGCGCCGCATCGTGCGCAGGTGATCCGGCCAGTTGACGAGGTTGTGCACCTGCATCAGGTCGAAACGCGGCACGCGCCAGAGCTGGCGCGAACGCCGCATCTGCTCGTCGCCGGGGCCAGTCAGCCAGTGCCAGACCTTGGTCGCCGAAAACAGTGCCTGCGGGTGGTCGAGGCGGGCGAGGCATTCACCGATCACGGCCTCCGACGTGTCGTACATCGGCGACGAGTCGATCAACCTGCCACCGCCGTCGAAGAACGTGCGCAACACCGCCGTGCGCTGTGCCAGCAGGGCTTCGTCGGTGCCGACGTCGAAGGTGATGTAACTGCCCATGCCGATCACCGGCAGGCGTTCGCCGGACGACGGGATCGGGCGGGTCAGCAGGGGTGCGGGCGTCGCGGCGACCGGTCCGAGCGCCGGCAGCGCGCCGGCGGCCAGTAACAGCTGCAGCAGGCGACGTCGTGTCAGGTTCAATGTCGCTCAGTCCACGGTCAGCACGCGCAGTTCGATCACCCGGTCCTGCTCGCGCCGGGTCTGGTAATGGCCACCGATGGCGTTGCGCCGGTCGCTGTCCGAGCCGCTGACCGAGCCCAGCGTCAGCCACTGGCCGATCGCGCCGTCGAGCACGGTCGAAGCCTGCTGGGTGGCGAAGCGGTTGTTCGACAGCGGGCGCTCGTGCTGCTGGTGGATCTCGACCGTGACCCGGTCGCCGTGCACGCGCGGCAGCGCGTAAAAGCCGCTGCCGGTGTTGCGGTACTGCATCTGGAATCCCTGCACGACCCGACCGCCGTAGACGCCCTGGTAGCCCTGGTACACCGGTACGTCCTCGCCGCTGCGGATGAACGCGGCACGCCCGTCGAGCGCCTGCACGCGTTGCAGGCTGTCGTTGCGGCCGCGTGTCTCGGCCACGCCGACGCGCACCTCGGCGCGGTTGCCGGGCGCGGTACTGCCGATCTCGACGTTGCCGGTATCGACGCCATAGCCGATGCCGCTGCTGGACAGCGACAGTGAACCGCCCTGGCGTACTTCGATCAGCAGTCGCCGCGGTGGCCGGTCGAGGTCGGCCAGCAGCTGGCGCACACGGGCGAGGTCGTCGGCACTGCCGTTGACGATCAACCGGTCGCGGAAGGCCGATACCGCGGCGCCGTCACCGAGCATCGGGCGTACGACCTCGACCAGGGCCGCGGCCGGCTGGCTGCGCACGACGAAGGTCTCGACGCGCTGGGATTGGGCGGCGGCGATACCGGCCAGCAGGCAGAGCAGCAACAGGAAGGCGCTTCGCATTATCGATCTCCCGGTGGGATTTCCCGGCATCATAGGCTCACTGGACGGCGCATGCAGCGGTGGTCGATGCCGGCATCGTCGAACACCTCGCCCTCGGCGACGAATCCCAGGCGCTCGTAGAACGACTCGGCACTGCACTGCGCGTGCAGAAACACGCCGTCGAGTCCGCGTTCTTGCGCGACGTCGATCAGTCGCGCCAGCAGCCGCGTGCCGAGGCCCAGGCCGCGCCAGTCGGGCATGACCGCGACGCGGCCGATATGGCCGTCTTCGAGCAGGCGCGCGGTGCCGATGGTCCGGCCGTCGGTGGTGGTCGCCTGCAGGTGCAGCGCGGTGGCGTCGTGTTCGTCTTGTTCCAGCTCCGGCGGGACACCCTGTTCGACGACGAATACCGCGACGCGAACGGCCATCAGTTCGGCAGCGGCGCTGTCCCAGTCGACGATACGGATGTGAATCGCGGGGGTTGCGGCGGCAGTCATTCGTCGACGTCCTCGAGGACGCCCTCGTGCAGCAACCGCAGCAGCAGGGCCTCACCGGCGTCGTCGTCCAGCCATGGCACCAGCCTGTCGGGTGCCAGGCGGCGATGCTGCGCGAGCAGGGCCGCCAGTTCGCCGCACCGCGTCGGCAGCGTGATCGCCTGGCCCTGGAAGAACAGGGTCACGCTGTCGTCGCCGGCACGCATCCAGCTGACACGGGCATAGGGATGCCGCTGCAGCGGTCGCTGTCGGGCGAGGTGCGCGGCGAGTCGACGGTGGTCCCAGTCGTCGTCCGCCGGCTCGACCTGGAACTGCGGCTTGGGCTCGGTGAAGTAACGGCCGAGCCAGGCGCCGAACTCGGCCGAAGCCGTGTCGGGCAGGGCGTCGAGCAGCCGTCGGGCGGCGGCCACGGCGCCGCCGGTGATCTCGCCGCCGTTGGTCATCTGACTGGTTGCGTCGACCGACAGGTCGTCCGGGTCGTTCAGCCGCTGCTGGCCGGCGAGACCGACACGGAACTGGAACCAGTCGGCGGCCAGTTCCTGCTGGCTCGGCGACCGGAAGCCGAGCGAGTAGGTCATGCAGTCGCCCTCGGCCGTGCCCCAATGGGCGATCCCGGGCGGCAGGTAGAGGATATCGCCGGGCTGCAGCAGCCAGTCTTCGTCGACACGAAAGCGCGACAGGATGCGTTGCTCGAGGCCGGGGACGAGGTCGTCGTCGCCGTAGGTCTCGTAGCTCAGCCGCCAGCGGCGGTTGCCGTGCGCCTGCATCAGGAAGACGTCGTAGGCATCGGTGTGCGGCCCGACCCCGCCACCGTCGGCGGCGAAGCTGATCATGATGTCGTCGATACGCCAGCC
>JAGRGW010000360.1:0-333 GCA_020445315.1 Gammaproteobacteria bacterium | reverse complement strand
GGAACAAAGTCGAACGCATCGATCAGTTGACCGACGGCGGGGACGTACTTGTCGACGTCCTGCACCAGCAGCGTCCAGTCACGTTCCGGCAGTTCGGCAAAGTCCTGCTCGTCGAACGGCCCGTGCCGGACCAGCCAGGCATCGGCCGCGGTCTGGATCATCAGCCGCGCCTCGATCTCGTCCTCGCAGGCGAGGCCGGCGAGTTCGTCCGGCGACAGCGGGAACGCGGCTGGCGGCATCGCGCCACGAAGCAGCAGCGGCTTTTTCTGCCAGTAGTCGCGAACGAACGTGGCGCGGTCGATGCCGGCTGGCAGTGAAATGCTGACCGGGGTC
>JAGRGW010000359.1 GCA_020445315.1 Gammaproteobacteria bacterium | reverse complement strand
CCGTACTCGATGGACGCCAACCTGCTGCACATCTCCTACGAGGGCGACATCCTCGAGGATCCCTGGAGCGAGCCGGAAGAGGACATGTGGCGCTGGACCGTCTCACCGGAGGCCGCGCCGGATCAGCCGACCTACGTCGAGTTGGAATATCGCAACGGCGACATCGTCTCTATCAACGGTGAGGCCATGAGTCCGGCCACCGTCATGGAGTACCTGAACCGGGTCGGTGGCGAGAACGGCATCGGTCGCGACGATATCGTCGAGAACCGCTACGTCGGCATGAAGTCACGCGGCTGTTACGAAACGCCGGCCGGGACGATCATGCTGAAGGCCCACCGCGCGATGGAGTCGCTGACGCTGGACCGCGAGGCCGCCCACCTCAAGGACGAGTTGATGCCGAAGTACGCCAGCATGGTCTACAACGGCTACTGGTGGAGCCCGGAGCGTGAGGCCCTGCAGGCGCTGATCGACCAGACCCAGCAGGTCGTCAACGGCTCCGTCCGCATGAAGCTGTACAAGGGCAATGTCATCGTCGCCGGGCGCAAATCACCCACCCACAGCCTGTTTGACGAGTCGATCGCCACCTTTGAGGATGACGCCGGCGCATACGATCAGAAAGACGCGGCCGGATTCATCAAGCTGAACGCATTGCGCCTGCGGGTGGGGGCACGGCGCAAATCCTGACCCTGGAGTAGACGTTTTGAGACACTCGACCTGGATGCTGTTACTGCTGCTGGCGGCCGGCGCCGCCTACGCCCTGGCCAAGGCCGCGCCGCTGCGTGGCGAATGGAACCCCGACGAGATCGCGCCCGGCGTGTTCGTCATCCACGGGCCAACCGAACTGCCGAGCCCGGACAACCAGGGGTTCATGAACAACCCGGCCTTCATCGTTACCGACGGGGGCGTGGTGGTGGTCGATCCGGGCAGCAGCGTGCAGGTCGGCGAGATGGTCATGGCGCGCATCGAGCGCAAGACCGGCAAGCCGGTGGTGGCGGTCTTCAACTCGCACATCCACGGTGATCACTGGCTCGGCAACCAGGCGGTCCGCGCCCGCTACCCCGACGTGCCGATCTACGGCCACGAAAGGGTCGGGCCAAAGGTTATTGCCGGTGCCGGGACCGAGTGGGTCCAGCTGATGCTGAGCATGACCGAGAACGCCACCGCGGGCACGACGGTCGTCAAGCCGGACCACCCGGTAAAAGACGGCGATATCATCGAGGTCGCTGGCCTGACGATCGAGGTCATGAACAACGACAGGGCCCACACCGACACCGACATCATGCTGCACGTCAAGGAACTCGGCGTCATGTTTCTCGGTGACAACGCCGGTCACGGGCGTATCCTGCGTCTCGAGGGCGGCAGCTTCCCCGGCAACGTCGCGGCGTTGGAGACGGCACTGGAAACCGGTGCCACGGTGTTCGTGCCCGGACATGGCCCCAGTGGCGGTCCCGAAGTGGCCCGGCGATACCGTGACTACCTGGATACCGTGTACAAGACCGCCCAGGCGGGTGTCGAGCAGGGCCTGTCCGATTTTGAACTGCGCCCGTTGCTGGTGCCGAAACTCGAGCCCTGGTCGAAGTGGTCGGGTTTCGATATCGAGTTGGGTCGTCACATCAATGGCGCCTATCTCGAGGCCGAGGCGGCCGCATTCTGATGACTTACGCCGAGCGGCCGACGATCGGGATCAGCAGTTGCCTGGTTGGCCAAAAGGTGCGGTACGACGGCAGCGCCAAGCGCGATCGTTGGATCGTCGACGAACTCGGCAAGTTCGTCGACTACCAGCCTGTCTGTCCCGAGGTGGCGATCGGTCTGGGTACGCCCAGGCCGCCGATACGTCTGGTCGGCACGCCGGATGCGTACCGCGTCGTCGGCGTCGACGACGCGACGGTCGATGTCACCCGGGCGCTGGAGGACTTCGCCCTGGACATGTCCGGCCAGCTCGGCGGTATCAGCGGCTACGTCTTCATGAGCAAGTCACCCAGTTGCGGCATGGAGCGGGTCAAGCTCTACGCCGACAACGGCTATGCCAGCAAGAAGGGTGTCGGCGCCTATGCCCGGGTGCTGATGCAGGCCCTGCCCAACCTCCCGTGCGAGGAAGAGGGCCGCCTGCACGATGCGATGCTGCGCGAGAATTTCGTCAACCGCGTGTTCACGTACCGGCGCTGGCAGACGTTGCGCGGGCAGGGACTGACTGCCAAGTCGCTGATCGGGTTCCACTCGCGTCACAAGTACATGGTCATGGCGCACTCGCAGGCCGCCTACCAGCGACTCGGCCGCTTGCTGTCGCACCTGAAGGGCGTGGACCTGGCCAAGGTCGGTGATGCCTACGAGGCCGAGCTGATGACGGCACTGAAGCGCCGGGTCGGGCGCAAACGCCATGTCAACGTGCTGCAGCATATCCAGGGATACCTCAAGACGCGTATCGACGGTAGCGACAAGCAGGAACTCGCCGACAGCATCGAGGCCTACCGGCGCGAGGAAGTCCCGCTGGTCGTGCCGGTCAAGCTGTTGCGGCATTATTTCCGCCGCAACCCGGACAACTACATCGATCAGCAGTGGTACCTGGACCCTTATCCTGAGTCACTGGGATTGCGCAACGCCATATAGGTAGGACCATGGACGATGCATTCGGCATCATCGTCGTCGGCGACGAGATTCTCAACGGGCGTCGCCGCGACCGCCATCTCGATGGTATCGGCGGATTGCTGCGTGAGCGCGGCCTGGCCGTCGCCTGGCTGCGCATCCTGCCGGACGACCCCGACTATTTGGCCGCGGAACTGGCCCATACGATGGCGGAGTCGGTCCCGGTATTCAGTTGTGGTGGCATCGGCGCCACGCCGGACGATCACACGCGGCAGTGCGCAGCACGGGCCGCGGGCGTGGGTCTCGAATTGCACCCCGGGGCAGTGGAGCTGATCGAGCAACGGTTCGGTCAGGATGCCTACCCGCATCGCATCAAGATGGCGGAGCTGCCCGTGGGCAGCGAGCTGATACCCAATCCCTACAACCGGATCCCCGGCTTCAGCATCAACCGTCATTACTTCGTGCCCGGGTTCCCGGACATGGCACACCCGATGGCGGCATGGGTGCTGGACACGCTCTACCCGAACGGTGGCGTGACCATGCGGCAGTGTTCGCTCCGCGTGTACGGCGTCCCCGAGAGCGAGCTGATGGAGCTGATGCAGTCGCTGACGTCGCTGTATCCGCAGGCCAAGCTGTTCAGCCTGCCGCGGCTCGGACAGGGATACGAGATCGAGCTGGGATTTCGCGGCAGGGGTTCGCTGCGCGAACCCTACGCGGCGCTGGTGGCGGCGCTGGAGTCGCGCGGCATCCGTTTCGACATCGTTGAGGAAGCTAACGACTGAACGGGCACCGATACGGCTTTTTTCAGAGTAAGTTGCTGAAAAAATTCCGGATTAGGGCTGGAATTCATGCCCGGCATCGGGCAGTCTTGGGCCGTTGAGGGACGACCCGACCCAGCGCACAACGGCTAGACTGAAACAATAAACGCCGGCTTGGTCGATCCGGGGGAAACCGGGAACGTGCCGAGTACCACGCCATGGAGTCGCATTGCGAATGCGGTTCGGGCGTGTCGCGTTGCCGTAACGATGCCGCAGGAAGTCGGCACGCCAAGTGGATAAGGCATTAACGCAAACAGCCATGACGCCGTTGTCGTCTCACAATGCGCCGACCCTCCCGCATCACCGCGGCGGGTCCTACCTCAGGGTGGTCTACCTCAGTACCGTCGTATTGATGGCGGTAGCCCTGGTGTTGTTTGCCACGCATACCTGGCGCGAGACCCGAAACAGCTTTTTCGTCGAACTGGACTACGTCAATCGCCTCCTGCTGCAGACTACCGTGTCGACGCTGGAGCACCAGGCGTCGATGCTGCGCGTGCTCGGGCAGCGCCTGCTCGAGGTCGACGCGCTCAACCACCCGGAGCGTGGCCGCGCCGTGGTCGACGAACTGCTCGCGATCGATTCCGGGATGGCCGGGTTCGGCCTGTCGCGTCCCGACGGACAACTCGTGCTGGTATCCGGCGTTCCCGCGCATCGCAGGCTCCCCAGCCTGATGGACCGCGAACCTTCGCGCATTGGTGTGGAGGCGGCGATCGCCAGTAACACGATGGTCGTCGGACGCACCTATTACCTGCCGTTGCTCGATCGCTGGCTGATCCCGGTACGACTCGCCGTGCGCGGCGGTAACGGCGAGGTTGTCGCGCTGATGACGGCCGGCATCGACATCGACGCGGCCTCGGCCATGTGGAACGCGATAGAGATCAGGCCCGGCATGCAGTTGTCGCTGGTGCGTGACGATGGTTTCACCCAGCTGGTCCTGCCGTCCGATCCGGACAGGCGCGCAGTCCACTATGGGAGTGCATCCGACGCACCGTCGGCGATGCCGCCGGAAACGGCGACGCCGATGGGGGCGATCATCCGCATGGAACGCATGTCCGCGTACCCGCTGACGGTGGTCAGCAGTTACGACCCCGCCGCGTTCTACGCGCGCTACGCCACGCGCATGACGATGCCGCTGCTGCTGTTCGCTATGGCCGTAATTGTCGGTGCCCTGGCCTACCGTTACATGCGTCGCAGTCAGCAGGCGTTCGAGGACGACCTGATTCACCATGCCTCGCACGACGCGCTGACGTCGTTGCCGAACCGGATGTGGTTGGAAAACCGCATTCAGCAGGACGTCGCCCGCGCGCAGCGCAGCGGTCGTCATGTTGCCGTCATGTACGTCGATCTCGACCAGTTCAAACGCGTCAACGACACCCTGGGTCACAAGCTCGGTGACTGCCTGCTGCGCGCCTGTGGACAGCGCCTGCAGAAATCACTGCGCAAGGGCGACGCGATCGGCCGCATGGGTGGCGACGAGTTCCTGCTGATCTTTCCCGACCTGTCCGATGGCGGCAACGCACGGGTACTGGCCGCGCGCATCCTGGAAGAGTTCGACCGGCCGTTCGACATCGAGGGTCACGAACTGTTCAGTAACGCCAGCATCGGGGTTGCCTTGTTCCCCGATGACGGCAGGGATGCCGACACCTTGCTGAAGAACGCCGATACCGCGTTGTTCCTCGCCAAGGACGAGGGGCGCAACAGTTTCCGCTTCTTCGAGCCGCGGCTGAACAAGTCGACGTCGCGCAAGATCGAAGTCGAACACGCGCTGCGTTCGGCGCTGGCGCGTAACGAGTTGCGCGTCGTCTACCAGCCCAAGGCCGAGGCCGGCAGCCTGCGTTGGGAGGGCGCCGAGGCCCTGCTGCGCTGGAACAGCGAGAAGCTGGGTGAGGTGTCGCCACTCGAATTCATCCCGGTGGCCGAGGAAACCGGCATGATCGAGACCCTCGGCTGGTTCGTGCTGCACACGGCGCTACACGACCTGCACTGGATTCGCGCGATCGTCAACGACTTCGAAATGTCGATCAACGTCTCGTTGCGCCAGTTCCGCAACCCGGACTTCATTCCCCGCCTGCTCGAGCGCCTGAAGGCGTCCGGCGTGCCGCCGGGCATGATCGAACTCGAGGTGACCGAGAGCATCATGGCCGAGTCGTCGGCCCAGTTCGAAGTCCTGCGCGGGGCTGGCCTGCGCCTGGCGATCGACGATTTCGGTACGGGTTTCTCCAGCCTCAGTTATCTCAAGCGCCTGCCGGTCACGACGCTGAAGATTGATCGGGAGTTCGTCCGCGATCTCGAGATCGATTCCGCCGACAAGGCGCTGATCACGGCCATCATCGCCGTCGCGCGCGAACTCGAACTCGCCACCGTGGCCGAGGGTATCGAGAATGATGGCCAGTTGCAGTTCCTGCAGGCCCAGGGTTGCGACCAGTTGCAGGGCTACATGCTGGGACGGCCGATGGCGATCCGCGATCTGCTGCAGCAACTGGAATCGCGCATGGTCCGGAACATCGCCTTGCCGCGGCCGCTGCACTGACGCGCCGTCGGGAACCGGTGTTCATGGGGGTTTTCCCCGTGTCATGGTCCTTTACACATCAAGACATACGGAAAAACTTAAATTCCGGTAAGTATCCGAACCAGGAATAAAATTTCTTCGTGGCATTTTTTCTGCTAGCCGCACCGGTCAGGATGGTGGAGGGCCGGTATGTCGCACGACCGGTGCCAGCGCTGCAAGATCCGGAATCCGCCTGAAACCTGCCGCCAAGAGCAGACTGGCCGGAGTCCATCCCGGTTCTTGCCACTTTGGTGAATAATGCCAACACGGCGCCCGGCCTTTCCCGTTCCATAGCCCTGCACTGCGAGTAACAGGGTTTTTTGGACACACCGAGGGAATGCCGATATGTCTAGCCGACTGCCGAGATTTGCTGTAGCGACCGCGATCATCCTCACGGCGGGCCTGTTGCCCGTCACCTACGCCGCGACCTCGTCGGTAACCGGGGTGGCCGGTACCAGTGGCACCGCGGGCACATCGGGAAATCCCGGCGGGAACGGGACCAACGGTACGGTTGGCGGCGCTGCGGTTGCAACCGCCAGCGGCAACCCGGATACGACCAACAGCGCGACTGCCACCGGCGGCGCCGGTGGGAACGGCGGTGCCGGTGGCACGGCCAGTCCCGGCACCGCGGCCGGAGGCAACGGTGGCGATGGTGCCGAAGGCGGCACGGCCACGGCAACGGCCGAGACCAGTATCGCGTCAGGCACGGCCAGCGCGACGGCAACGGCGACCGGCGGCCGGGGCGGCAATGGCGGAAACGGCGGGTTCTCGGCCCAAGGGCAGGCCGGTGACGGCGGCAACGGTGCTGACGGTGCCGATGCCACGGTCAATGCCTCGGCCGTGACAGCCGGGGGCGGCGGTGCGACCGTTACGGCCACGGTCACGGGCGGCGTCGGTGGCAACAGCGGTGCCCCGGGTGGCACGAGTTCAGGCACCGTCGGTGACTCCGGCAACGCTGGCGATGGTGGGTCGGCCATGCTCGGTTCGACGATCACCGGCCAGTCCGATTCCGGCAGTGTCTCGGTTACAGCGAATGTCAATGGTGGGCGTGGCGGCTCGGTCATAACCGGCGGCAGCGGCACCTCGGGCAGCGGTACTGCCGTTTCTTTGACTGACATGGTCGACGGCAGCACCACCGGTAACCTGACGTTGCGCCAGAATGTAACGGGCGGCGAAGCGGGGGATGCCTTCAGCGGCACGCTGGGCACGGCCGGCACGGCCTCGAGCACGCTGAGCAAGACGACGGCGTCGTCGCTGCTGTCGGTGAACGCCTCGGCGACCGGCGGGCGCGGCGGCAACCGCACGCACAGCAGCGGTGTGGCCGGTGCGGGTGCGCAGGCGACGGCCTCGGCGACGGCGAACAACAGCGCCGGCGAGGCGCGGGCGAACTGGGACTTCCTGACCTGGGATGCCGTGGGCGG
>JAGRGW010000047.1:22831-23297 GCA_020445315.1 Gammaproteobacteria bacterium | reverse complement strand
GCGCCTATCACTACCAGACCGGTGTCGTGTTTGCGGCTTTTGTGCCGGGCCAGGGACAGGAAGTCGCGCGCGGCGGTCGTTACGACGAGATCGGCAAGGTCTTTGGCCGGGCGCGGCCGGCAACAGGCTTCAGCGCCGACCTGAGGACACTGATGCGTCTCGGCAGCGTCGAGGCGATCGAACTCAACGGCGCGATCCTCGCGCCTGCCGATCCCGATCCGGCATTGCGCGACCGCGTGCACGCGTTGCGTGCCAGCGGCGCCGTCGTTATTCGCGAACTGCCGGGACAGGCCGGTGACCCGGCCGAAATGGGTTGCAGCCAGCGCCTGCGCAACGTTGATGGCGAATGGATCGTGGTTCCGCTTGCGGGCGACTAGCGGCGCTGTAATGGCTGCCGTTTCCCGCTACCGATAAACAAGACGAAGAGAATGACCGATGGGTAAGAACGTAGTTGTCATTGGCACCC
>JAGRGW010000047.1:11629-22757 GCA_020445315.1 Gammaproteobacteria bacterium | reverse complement strand
CGGCCACACGCTGGTGATCGACGGTCGCAAGACCGTGCTCCACCTGATTCCGTCCGGCATCCTGCGCGATGACGTTCACTGCCTGATCGGCAATGGCGTCGTTTTGTCACCGTCGGCCCTGCTGACCGAACTGGAGGAACTCGAGGCCGGCGGCGTCGATGCCCGTTCGCGGATGGGCATCAGCGAGTCGTGTCCGGTGATCCTGCCTTACCACATCGCGCTCGACCAGGCGCGCGAGGCGGCACGCGGCAACAAGGCCATCGGTACCACCGGCCGCGGTATCGGGCCCTGCTACGAGGACAAGGTCTCGCGGCGCGGTATCCGGCTCGGCGAGATGCTCGACACCGAGCACTTCAAGGAGCGCCTGCGCGAGGTCATGGACTACCACAACTTTGCGCTGGAGCACCTGTTCAAGTTCGAGACCGTCGATTACCAGCAGGTGCTCGACGAGGCGCTGGCACAGGCGGAGCAGATCCGCCCGTTGATCGAGGATGTGCCCGGCACGCTGCACAAGCTGCGTCGCCAGGGCCGCAACGTCATGTTCGAGGGTGCGCAGGGCGCCCTGCTCGACATCGATCATGGCACCTACCCCTACGTCACGTCGTCGAACACGACCGCCGGTGGTGCTGCCAGCGGCAGCGGAGTCGGTCCGTGCGATATCGATTACGTGCTCGGTATCGTCAAGGCCTACACGACCCGCGTCGGCGGCGGGCCGTTCCCGACCGAGCTGTTCGACGACGACGGTGACCATCTCGGCGTCAAGGGTCACGAGTTCGGTGCCACCACGGGGCGCAAGCGGCGCTGCGGTTGGCTCGACACGGTGGCATTGCGGCGTTCGCTGCAGATCAACAGCGTGACCGGCATGTGCATCACCAAGCTCGACGTGCTCGACGGCCTCGACACGGTCAAGATCTGCGTTGCCTACCGTCTTAATGGCCAGGAGGTTGACACGCCGCCGGTCGGCGCCGATCGCTTCGCCCTTTGCGAGCCGGTCTACATCGACATGCCGGGCTGGATGGAGTCGACCGTCGGCGCAACGTCGCGAGACCAGCTGCCAGAGGCCGCCCGTGCCTACCTGCGCAAGGTCGAGGAACTCTGCGAGACACCGATCGACATCATTTCGACCGGGCCGGATCGAGACGAGACCATCGTCCTGCGGCACCCGTTTGAGTGATACCGTTCGCGTTTTTGTTGACCGGCGCGACCGCGCCGGCCAATCACCTGACTTAAAAGCGGGCTTTCGGGCCCGCTTTTTTGTTTCGCCGAAGGTGCTCGGGGTATCATGTGGGCCCGGGGTCGGGGCCATCGCGGGCAATCACAACAACAATCGCCCGCCGCATTGCGTGCGCCTCCCCTGGGTGATTTCCAGTTCTTTTTTATTCAGGCCGGGCGCCGGAGGGTGCTGACGCTTTACGGGAGCGTGGCATGCGCCCGTGGGTGCCGATCGTGGGCTGGGCGACCGTGACGAAGCGCCCCGTTCAGGCCGGATGCCGGTGGTCCCGGTGACCACGTCAGAGTTGAGGAGCAAACGCGTTGTTGGGCAGGACAGACAACCCGCTGCAGGTGGAACGCCGGCCATTCTTCAGCGCCAGCCTGCTGGTGCCCTTGGCGCTGATCGTCGTTGCCTGTGGCGCTCTCTTCTATTACGGCCACGAGGTGGCCAGCACCATTCAGCGCTCGGTCGAAGACGGTGCGCGCGCACAGGGACAGGCCACCGCGCACGAGATCCGGGCATTCATCCAGCGCGAGCACGAACGTCTGGATGCCTTTGTCGAGGAGAAGCGCGATCCGATCCGGTCGCTGTTGGCGTATCCGGACGACTGGCCCGCCATCGACAACCTGCAGTCGAGCCTGAAGCGGCTGTTTCGCGGTGCGATCGCTTTCACGATTACCGGGCCTGACGGCAAGCCGGTGTTCGAGGATTTCGACGGCCTGGTCGGCGAAGTCTGCCAGAACGAGATGCGGCGCTACGCCGGTGAGATCGGCGACGGTCGGCTGGCGCCGGCGATTCCCCCGATTCACCCGGTGCCAGGCGCCTATCATTTCGACCTGATCACGCCGTGGCGGCTGAATGGCGAGCAGTGGGGGCTGTTCTTCGTCAGCATGCAGCCGGACCGCATCGCCGAGCTGATCGCGGCGGCCGGGCAGGCCTCGGGCATGCGCCTGTTGCTGGTCAACCGGCTCGACCCGACGCTGATCGAGGTCAGCGCCGATGGTGCCCGCGACCGCCTGTCCAACGAGATCCGTCTCGAACCCGAGGCGCTCGAAGTCGGGCACTTCGCCACCGATATCGAGGGAACGCACTGGCGCCTGCTGGTCCTGCCCGACAACGACGCGCTCGCCCGGGCGGTCAGCCTCGTGTACGTCAAGGTGGCGGTGCTGGTCGTCGCGCTGCTGTTGATCAGCGCCGCGCTTCTGCTGCTGATTCGCCGTTCAGAGCAACGCAACAGCAGCCTGTTCACGCGTAGCCTGCAGTCCAGCGTCGGGCGCCAGCGTGCGATCCTGCAGTCGATGGTCGACGGCATGGTCACGATCGATGCCGAGGGCAAGGTCCTCAATGTCAACAACGCGGTGACGCGACTGTTCGGCTACGAGGCCGGCGAACTGATCGGATCCAACGTCAGCAAACTGATGCCGGAACCCGATCGCTCGTCACACGATGGCTACCTGCGCCATTACATCGCGACGGGCGAGAGCCGCATCCTCGGCAAGGGGCGCGAGGTCATGGGCATGCACAAGGACGGCCGGCTGTTCCCCGTACTGCTTACGCTGGGGGAATCGATGGAGGGCGACGAGCGTATCTTCGTTGGCATCCTGCACGACATGACGGCGTTCAGGGATGCACAGAGAAAGATCGACGCGCAGGCGGATGCGCTGCGCAGGACGAACCAGGAACTCGAAGAGATCAGCCAGATGGCTTCGAAGGACCTGCAACTGCCGCTGATGCGTATCGCGTCGCTCAGTGAGTCTCTCGGTACCCGTGCCACCGGTGGTGGCCTCAGCGGCGACGAGCAGGCCCAGCTGCAGAGCCTGACCAACGAGGCCCGCGACATGAGCGAGATCGTGCGAGGCCTTGCCCATTATGCCCACGTCGAAGACGCGCCGGGCGACCAGTCCGTCGCGCTTGACGACGTTCTGGGCGAAGTGCGAGCGGATCTTGCGGCGGCGATCGAGGCGGCCGGTGCGGAGGTCGTTGCCGACGAGCTTCCGGTGGTGCTCGGTGACGCCCGCCAATTGCGCCAACTGTTCTGGAACCTGGTCGACAACGCGATCAAGTTCCGCGATCCGGCGCGGCCGGCGAGGATCGAGGTCGTGCTGCAGGATGCGTCGCCGGCCGGCGACGCGGGATCGATGGCGGTCATCCTGGTGCGGGACAACGGGCTCGGCTTCCCCGGCGAACACGCAGAAAAGGTGTTCGATGCGTTTGTCCGCCTGCATCCGCGCGAGCAGTACCCGGGCACGGGACTGGGACTTTCCTTCTGTCGCAAGATCGTCGAGCGGTTCGGCGGCAGGATCAGTGTCAGCAGCGCCGTCGGCGAGGGCAGCACGTTTCGCGTTGAACTGCCGTTGGCGCCTGTCGCCCAATAGCCCGCACGCTATCCCGCAAACGGCTTTTCGGGTCACCGTGACACACGGCTTCAGGCATCGTCGCGTCGTCTGACCCGGAACAGGACCAGGACGACCGCGATCTCGATGAGCAGAATGGCGCCGGGCGATGTCCAGCCGAGCCGTGCGCCCAGCCACCACGTGATCGAGAAACTGCCCAGCGCCAGGAACAGTGCCAGCGCCTTGCGCCCGATGACCAGTTCCCAGGCCACCCACATCATGAAACCGGTCACGAACAGGCCGAGCATGGCCAGTATGTCTATCCAGCCGACATCCGCCTGCATGTCGCCATGTTCCCCTTTTGCCGGCCGACCGCCGTGCCGGCAACTGCTTGCATTGCCTGGGAACGGGGCGGCTGACGATGCCTTCAGCAACGCCGGTTCGCCGGCGTGTAATCCCTGGTGATCTTACCTTGGTGCCGCGTCGATCGGGCGGTCCCATTCGGGCCGGTCGCCGAAGCGTTTACGCAGGAAATCAGTCAGCACCTGCAATCGGCGCGGTAGCAGCCGGCCCGGTGGAAACACCGCGTGAATGCCCACCGGGGCCCTGCGGTAGCCTGCCAGGATGGGTACGAGGTCTCCGGCCACGATGTGGCGGCTGGCGATGAAAGTGGGTCCGTAGACGATGCCGAGACCCGCGGCCGCGGCCTCGGCCAGTACGTCGCCGTTGTTCGCGCGCAGGCGTATCCCCGGGATCACCACCAACGGTTTGCGTTCCCCGACGTCGAATTGCCAGGCCTGCGACAGCGGGACGTTGGTGTAGTGCAGGCCGGTGTGGCTGGCAATGTCGCGTGGATGGGTCGGCGTACCGTGTTCGGCGAGATAACCCGGTCCGGCGCAGGCGACAAAGCGGATCGTGCCAAGGCGTTTCGCAATCAGGGTCGAGTCGCGCAATTCACCGATCCGCAGCGCGACATCGA
The DNA here is from genome assembly GCA_020445315.1 of Gammaproteobacteria bacterium. Classification (GTDB taxonomy): domain Bacteria; phylum Pseudomonadota; class Gammaproteobacteria; order Chromatiales; family Chromatiaceae; genus Thiosocius. The sequence continues at coordinate 18,232 of JAGRGW010000047.1, read as the reverse complement.
AACCCTCCTCGACCAGGTTGATCTCGCGGTCGTTGAGGTCCAGTTCCACCTCGATCGCGGGGTGCTGGACCATGAACCCGGTCAGCGCATCGCGCAGGTGGTGCAGGCCGAACGACAGCGGTGCGGCCAGGCGTATGCGCCCGCGCAGGCCGCTGGCATCGTCTGCCAGCGACTGCTCGGCGTCGTCGAGATCGGTCAGGATGCGTAGCGCGCGTTCGTAAAACTGCTGGCCGGCCCCGGTCAGCGACAACGACCGCGTCGTGCGCTGCAGCAGTTGGGCGCCGAGGCGTTGCTCCAACTGGCTGACACGACGACTGACCATCGACTTGGCCAGGCCCAGTCGATCACCGGCACGGCTGAAACTGCCTGTTTCGACGACGGCGACCAGCGCCTGCAACTCCGAGAACCTGTCCATATTGTTGCTTAATCTAGAACAGTAAATCCAAAAAATCACTATTTATCTTCAAAATGTAAACAACCAGACTGCATGCAACGGTCGGCAACGGGTCGGCCCAATACGAAAAACGAGGAGTTGACATGCATACGGAGAAAACCCAACCCATCCTGTTCCTGGGGGGACGCGCGCTGATGTCGGTGATCTTCCTGGTTGCCGGTATCAGCAAGATCTCGGCCTACGCCGCGACGCAGGGCTACATGGAGTCCGTCGGTATTCCCGGCGCCCTGCTGCCGTTGGTCATCGTGCTGGAGATCGGTGGCGGACTGGCGCTCCTGCTCGGAGTCAGCGCCCGCCTCGCGGCCGTGGCGCTGGCCGGCTTCAGCATCGTCAGTGCGGTGTTGTTTCATGCCGATTTCGGTGACCAGACGCAGTCCATCATGTTTCTGAAGAACCTGGCGCTGGCCGGCGGCCTGCTGCTGGTTGCGGCGGCAGGACCGGGCCCGCTGGCAATCGATCGCCTGCGCAAGCGCTGAAGGAGAAACACCATGTCCACAAACGAATACAAGACCATCCTGCGTATCGACAGTAGCCTGCGTGGCGATGACTCGATTTCGCGCCGCCTCGGCGACAACGTGGTCGAGCGCCTGCTGCGTCAGCACCCCAATGCCACGGTCGAGCACGTCGACCTGGCCGGCGGCATGCCATCGATAGACGCCGCGTGGGTGGCGGCCAATTTCACCGCGGCCGAACAGCGCAGTGCCGTGCAGCGCGAACGTCTTGCCGCGTCCGATGCGGCGGTGGCCCAGCTGCGCCGGGCCGACGCGATCGTGCTGACGACGCCGGTCTACAATTTCTCGGTGCCCGCGGCGTTGCGCGACTGGATAGACCACGTCTGCCGTGCCGGTATGACGTTCCGTTACACCGAACACGGGCCCGAAGGCCTGCTGGCGGATCGGCCGGTCTACCTGGTGGTGGCGTCGGGCGGCGTCGAACTCGGTGGTCCGGTCGATTTTGCCAGCACCTACCTGCGCCAGGTGTTCCGTTTCATCGGCATCAGCGACGTGCACCTGGTCGGTGCCGAGCGCACCGCGGCGGACAGCGACGCGGCAGTTGCCGGCGCCATGCGTCAACTCGATCAACGGTTGCCCGCCGTCGCCGGCGCGGTCGCCTGAGGAGGTCATCATGCACAATTCAGAACCGTTGCCGGGCAGCCATCCTCGCGAGATCTCGCGTGTCGTGCGCGGCCTGCCGGCGACCGATGGCGCCGGTGTCGAACTGACCCGCGTGATCGGTCAGCCGGCGCTGCCGATGGTCGACCCTTTCCTGCTGCTCGATGCCTTTCGCTCGGACCGGCCCGGCGATTACATCGCCGGCTTCCCGCCGCATCCGCACCGTGGTTTCGAGACCGTGACCTACCTGCTGGCCGGCCGTATGCGCCATCGCGACAATGCCGGCCACGAGGGCGTCATCGAGCCGGGTGGCGTGCAGTGGATGACTGCCGGGCGTGGCATCGTTCACTCGGAAATGCCCGAGCAGGAGGAGGGCCTGCTGGAGGGTTTCCAGCTCTGGGTCAACCTGCCGGCGGCGCACAAAATGGACGCGCCGGCCTACCAGGAGTTCCCGGCCGACAGCATCCCGACTGAGCAGCACGACGGCGGAACCGTGGTGCGGGTGATCGCCGGCGAGACGGCTGCCGGCACACGCGGCCCGGTCGTGCAGCCGTTGACAGACCCGCTGTACCTCGACGTCGAGCTGGGGCCTGACGGGGCATTCGTCGAACCGCTGCCGTCGGCGCACCGGGGGTTCGTCTACGTGATCGACGGCGAACTGTCGGCCGACGATGCGAATCCGCCTGGCATGGTGATGCGTCGCGACGATCTCGGTGTGCTCTCGCTCGGTGATTCGGTGAGCCTGCACGCCGGTGCCAACGGAGCGCGTTTCCTGCTGATCGCCGGGCGTCCGCTGAATGAGCCGGTTGCACGCGGTGGACCGTTCGTCATGAACACGCAGCGCGAAATACGCGAGGCACAGGCGGACTACGCGGCCGGTCGTTTTTGACCGGCTGTGCGTCGAGGGACACCGACCGCGTCACCGGTCGGTGTCATCGCATCGGTTTGCCGTTTCCCTTACGCTTGGCAGGCAACAGAAAAGCAAACGGGGGGAGACATGAACTCGAGGTCTATGCTGGCCGCGATGCTGCTGGCGGCTGCCGGTGGCGTATCGGCATTGGAAGGGCACGCAGGACAGGATGCGCTCGAGCGCTTCGACATCATCGACCTGGTGAGCGACCAGACCACGCTGTGTCGCAAAGAAAAGGACCAGAGCCTTTGTTCCAACTATTTCACTGAAGACGGTGTGATCAAGCGCATCATGCACGATGACGACGCGCGCCGGGACGGCGTCTGGTTCATCGACGATCAGGATCGGCTCTGCATCCTGTGGAAAGGCAAGATCAAGCCACTGTGTTTCCACGTCTACGAACAGGACGACGGCAGTTACAAGCTGATCAAGAAGGGTGAGCACATCACGACCATCATTGGCACCGAGCAGGGCAATACCCGGGGACTCTAAACCGGAGGTTTGCGACCACTTCGACCTGGGTGACGGCGGCAAACGGTTCTACGCGCAACGGCGCCCGATACCGTTCGATTGCCGCCGGTCCCGAGGCAACCGAGGGTGTTCAGCGCGAGAGGTAAGGTGCCAGTAGGTCGACTGCCTCGTCGATACCGGACGGCGGCAGGCCCCGCGGCCGTGGCGCATCGAGCAGTTCAGCGAGCAGGTGGGCGAAATCACCGGTTGCGAGCTGCTCGCGACTGATCTCGCGCAGCGGCAGGTTTCGCGCTGCCCAGTCCACCAGCCACGGTGCTTCGGGCCAGTCGTCGCGGTGCACCGACAGCAGCGGCAGGCCATGGGTCGCAGCCTCGGCAAACGAGCCGTAGCCGGGCTTGGTCAGCATGACGTCGACGCTGGCGACCAGATCGACGAAACGCATACCGAGCGTGTCGAGCACGCGGTCGGCGGGAAAGCCGTGGTCGCCCGCATTGCCGCGCCCCGCGACCAGCCAGCTGACGCCATCGATCTGTGGCAGGTTTACCCGGGTATCGCCCCGTTCACCACCGAACTGCAGCAGGGCCAGGCGCTGGTCGTCGGGCAGGTTCAGTGCCAGGCGCACGCGTGCCGGTCCCGCGTTGCCGGTACGCGCGATGTGACCGACCGCGTGCCGGTTGTCGAGCCAGTCCATCGGCATGCCGGGTGCGGGGCGGATGAACAGGTCGGCAGCGCGATAGGCGTCGCGGATCGCGGCGATGACCGGTTCGATGCCGCTGTCGGGCGGCAACAGCGGCTCGAGGATATCGGCCCAGTTCAACGAACACAGGGCTACCGCCGGTCGCTGTTGCCGACGCGCCGCGACCAGTGGCAGCCATGGCACGTCGGCCAGTACCAGCCGGGCGTCGTGTACCTCGATCAGCCGTTCCAGTTGTGTCAGCAGTCGCGGTGCGTCGTGCGAGAACTCCCGGTAGGCCCGGACCGATGCATCGACATCGACCCGCAGCGGGTCGTGCATGCGCATGCCCGGATCGGTCGCCAACGGCAGCAGTTCGTAATCCCCGTCCAGCCAGTTGTCGAGCCCTGTGCGCGGGATATCGGTCAGCACCAGCAGGCGCAGGTCGGGAAAGCGTTCGCGCAGTCGATTGACGACCGGGGCGGCCTGGGTCGCATGGCCGAAACCGTGCGCGGTGATCGCCAGCATGATCGAGGGTGTACGCCGAGCCGGCATAGCTCACCGCTCGCCTGCCGTGATCGCCGACACGTTCACCTCGACAGGGTGCCCGCGCTGCCGGTCGCCTATGCCTGTTCCGCCCACCCGGCCGTGCACCCTGCCACGGCAGCCTCTGAACGACGCCGGGATGAGCAACGGCGAGACATGCGGGCCTGGGAGCCCGGTCACCGTCACGCCGGCCGCATGGGTCGCGACATCAGTCGCCAAGCGCTTTTGCCTGGACGACGAATTCGGGTTGACTCTCGATCGTCTTGGTCACCGCGCACTGTGCTGCGACCCGGCACAAGGTCTGCTGCAGGTGCTCCGGCAGGTGCGGCGGTACCTCGATCGTGATGACGAAGGTCGTGACCCGCTTGCTGGCCGGATCGCGCTGCACGTTCAGCGTGATGCCGATGCCGGTGGTATCGATCTGCTTGTTCTCGCAGTAGGACTGGACGAAGAAACCGGCACAGGTCGCGATCGATGCCAGGAACAGGTCGTAGGGTGCCGGCGCGGTATCGCCGCCGCCCGCCTTGACCGGTTGATCGGTGCGGATTTCGTGACTGCCGATGTGGGTACTGACGCACTTGGCGCCGTCGAGTCTGACCTTGAGTTCCATGTTGCGCTCCGTGTCTCGACTAACAATCGACCAGGCACCCGCCATGCTCTCGGGGACGGTCGCTCAACCCCGCGGGGGTTGCGGCCGCTATTCAGAATACAAGGCGGCGAAATCGGCCCGGCCGATGTGGATCGCCAATAATTTAACGCGATAGGGCAGGAGAGAACATGATGCAGGACAGACGCGAACCCAGGGCGATTGCGGCGACATGGCCTGTCTATGGCGGCCCGTCGGATTACATGCGACTGGTCAACGAGGGCATTGCGACCTGTTTCAGCTTCTGGAATCTTTGGCTGGCGTTCGGGCGCTCGTGTACGGCGCCGCGTTCGACCGAAAAGAGACGCTGAAGCACGCCCGGCATCCAACGGGCGGTGCCGGGTCTACCGGCGATCGTGTTCGACGATGATCAGTGAATCGGTGTCGAAACCCGCGCGGCTGGCCGTTTCGCGGAAATGGGCGATCAATCCGTCGTCGCGCAACGGGCTGCGGGCCAGCAGCCAGAGGTAATCCGTGTCGGGACCGCTGATGAAAGCGTACTGGTAGTTTTCGCGGTCGAGCCCAAACACCACGTAGGCGCCGTAGAACGGGCCGAAGAACGACACCTTCAGGTGACCCCGGTCTGTCTCGCCGACGAAGTAGGCGCGGCCGTCGGCCTGTTTCCACTCGTCCTTTTCGGCCAGGTAACCGCGATTGATGACCTGCACGCCGCCATCGTCGCGCAGCCGGTACTCGGCGGTGACATTGCTGAGCCCGCGCTCGAAACCGTGGTCGAGACGGGCGATCTCGTACCACTTGCCGAGATACCGGTCGAGTTCGAAGCCTTCGACCGGGGTCACCGTCTTCGGGTGACCGGTACAGCCGGTCAGCAGCAAGGTCGCCAGTAACAATGGCAGGGCTACGCAATGCCTGGGTTTCATTTGGTTCAGTGCCTCATCGTGACGTCAGCGTGATCAGTCGGTCGTCGCGCCGCAGTTTCAGCTGGTAGATCTCGTCACCGGCCACGTGCTCGAGACTACCGAGTGACTTGACCCGTTGCCGGTTGACCTGGAAGACGACGTCGCCGGCCCGCAGACCGTTGCGCCAGGCCGGGCTGTCGCGCTTGACGCGCCCGACACCGATGCCCGGGTTGTCGCCGAACTCCGACCTGTCGATCACCTCGCCCAACAGGGCGCCGGCGAGTTGCGCCGAGACCGTTCCGCCATCGACGAAACCCTCGTAGGGGTCTGCGATCCGGGCCTCGAGTCGGCGTGGGCTGCCTTCGCGCAACACCTCGACGTCGACCGCCGCCCCGACACGCAGCAGCGCGAGCTGGGTTTCCAGTTCCGTGGCCGAGGTGATCGCCTGGCCGTTGATGGCGACGACGATATCGCCCGTCCGCAACCCGGCACGCTCGGCCGCCGACCGGGTTTGTACATCGTTGATGACGGCACCGCGGGTATTGCCGGCGACACCTAGCGCGCGCGCCAGCTGCGGGGTCAAGGCCTGCGCCGAAACGCCGAAGGTACCGCGGTCGACGCCGCCGTGCTCGACGATCTGGCCGCTGATCGCCCGCGCCATGTTGGCGGGTATGGCGAAGCCGATGCCGACGTTGCCGCCGCTCGGGGCCAGGATCGCGGTGTTGATCCCGACAAGTTCGCCGTTCAGGTTGACCAGGGGGCCGCCCGAGTTGCCCGGGTTGATCGAGGCATCGGTTTGGATGAAGTTCTCGTAGCCCTCGATACCGAGTCCGCTGCGGCCGAGCGCGCTGACGATACCCGAGGTCACGGTCTGGTTCAGGCCGAACGGATTGCCGATGGCCACGACGAAGTCACCGACGCGCAGCCGGCG
>JAGRGW010000047.1:0-11550 GCA_020445315.1 Gammaproteobacteria bacterium | reverse complement strand
CCGAGCAGCTTGGCCCGCAGTTCGCGGCCATCGTGCAGTGTCACCACGATTTCGTCTGCCTTCTCGATGACGTGGTGATTGGTCAGGATGTGACCCTGGCTCGCGTCGACGATGACACCTGAGCCAAGGCTCTGGCTTTGACGCTCGGTGTGCCGACGGGGGATCTCCAGGAACCAGCGAAAGAAGGGGTCGCGCAGCAGCGGGTGGTCTTCCGCGCGCACGTGGCTGATCGTGGAGATGTTGACGACTGCGGGTGTGACCCGCTCCAGCATCGGGGCCAGGCTCGGCAGGGGACTGCCGTCCACCGCCGCCGGCAGTGCGGCACGGGCCACCGATACGCACATCAGCAGCAGTCCGGCGAACAGCAGTCGGTCGAATCGATTCATGGCCTCGCGTACGTAACACGCCCCGGCTGGCGCCGGGGCGGCTGGTCAGTGAGCGACCCGCAAGCCTTGTCAGGCGACGCGGGTCTCCTGTTCGACCGGGTTCTCGATCAGACGTTCCTGCTGACCGCGAATTTCGATCCGGCGCGGCTTCATCGTCTCGGGCACTTCGCGCTTCAGATCGACGTGCAACAGGCCGTCCTGCAGGTCTGCGCCCTCGACGCGAACGTAGTCGGCCAGCTGGTAGGTGCGCTCGAAGTTGCGGTTGGCAATGCCGCGATGCAGGAACTGGCGATCAGCTACATCGCTGGATTTTTTTCCCGTGACCGTCAGCAGGTTTTCCTTGACCTCGATGTCGATCTCGTCGGCGCTGAAGCCAGCCACGGCCAGCGTGATCCGGTACTTGTCCTCGCCGGTCAACTCGATGTTGTACGGGGGGTAGCCGCCGGCATCGGCACGGTGCGCCGATTCCAGCGCGCTGGCGAGCCGGTCGAACCCGATGGCAGTACGGAAAAGGGGCGAAAAATCAAATGCGTTCATGGTTTTGTCCTCTGTAATAAAGCAACAATACGGTGGCGTTCCTGGGAACCGCCGGGTCTTCAAGCGGGCCCTTGATGGCGCCCGTGGGGACTAGGTAGGGACGCTCGACCGGATTTCAAGCACACGTGTGAATCTACATCTTCCCGAACGCCACCAGCCGGAAGAGCGACGACCTGACCGGCAGGATCTGCAGCCAGTCGACGGCCGAGGTCGGCGCTGTCGGAACAACTGCCGCATGAACGGGGTGCCGGTGAAACCGGGCTGGAACGGCAGCAGGCGTCCGACCGCGAGCCGGACAGGGGGGCAGGCAGGGCCTGGTGGGTCAGCGCCGACCGGAAGACGCCGGGTGCTTTGATCCGGGAGAAGATCGCGAACACGACCCCACTAGAGCCACCTGACCAGGTAATAGATCCGCTGGCTCTCGGACGATACAGACGGCCCGTAGACGACCGCCGGGTGGACATTCCGCTTGGCATCGGCGCCGGCGACGGCCGCGGTTTCGTCGGCGACCACGGTCACGCACCCCTCCGGGTAGCGCTTGCGCGACTGGCGCGGCGTCTTGATCAGCGCAAAGCGCTCCTGCAGTGACGTGGATTCGGGGTCGACGACGACATGGGGCATGGGGCCCATCGTAGCACCAGTGCCCCGGGCGATGTCGCCGCGAAAGGCCGCCATGGCTCAATCCACGTAATCCCAGGTGCGCCAGTCGCTGAACAGCGGGAAGTACAGCGCCAACCGGATCGGGCGGTCCTCGATATGGCGCAGCAGCCTCGCGTAGTTGTCGAGCTGCGGCTGGTAGCGGACCTGTTCCTGGTCGAGGAAGACGTCGCGGTCACCGTCGAGGTGCTCACCGGTCTTGTAGTCGACGATCCAGCGCCGGCCGTCGGCATCGACGAAGGTCCGGTCGATGACGAAGTGGCGGTAGACGCCGTCGTCGTTCAGCGTCAGCGGCCACTCGCTGCGCGCTTCGGGATGCGCCGACAGGAGCCAGCGCCCGCGGTCGTCGGACAGCGTCGACCGGAGTGCACGCCGGGTCTTGTCGGTCGCCGCCTGCAGTTCGTCGTCGGCGACGCCGAGTGACCGCAGGGCCCGGCGGAGCGTCTCGTCGTGGGCGTCGATGCGCGCCGCCGGCCAGTGCCCGATACCCTCGTTGGCGATGCGCTCGAGGTAGCGGTGAACCAGCGTGCCGACATGCCGGGCGGTGTCGCCGGCCCAGTCGAAGTCAATCCGCACCGCCAAATCCGTACCGCCATCGACGGTCGATGCGTCGGCCGACGCCGGCAGGCCGGTCGGTTGCCAGTCCGCCGCCAGTCGCTGCAAGGTCCACAGGGCCGGCGCAGGGCCCCCCGCCGACCCTGGCGCTGCTGCTTCCGGCACGGGCAGGCGCTCGAACGCGTCCGCGACCACCGGCCATAACCGCTGCAGCAGGCTGTTGGCCTCGGGGCGTTCGGCGAGACCCTTGTCGTTGCAGCCCAGGTGACCGAGCAGGTGCAGCTTCGAGCGGGCGCGCGTGGCCGCAACGTAGAGCAGCCGCGACGTCTCGAATGCCTGCCGGTCTTTCTCCAGCGCGCGCAGGTAATCGGAGATCGGTTCCCCCTGCTGGCTCGCGCTGCGTATCGGCGCCATCAGCAGGTGGGTATCGCCGCTGCTGTCGGCCTGCTCGGCCCAGTACAGCAGTTCGCTGTCGATGCCGCGTGCGCGGCGGCCGAGGCCGGGCAGGATCACGGTGTCGAACTCGAGGCCCTTGGACTTGTGCATCGTCATCAGCTGCAAGCGGCCCGAGGCTGCCGGGTCCGGAGCGGCGAAGAGTTTTTCCAGCGCCTCGTCGAATTGTCCGAGTGACGGCAGGCCGCGGGCCTGCTCGTGTCGTTCCAGCAACGCGAAGAATGCCTGTGCATCGGCGGCCGACGCGGCTCCGCCGGTGGCCGCGCCGCCGAGCGCCAGCCATGTGCCTTCGATCCATTGGCGCAGCGGCCGCCGCCCACGTGCCGGCAACTGCCGGTCGATGGTGTCGAGCAGGCGTTCGACCCTGGCCCTGGCGTCTGCCGACAGCGCCGTGCGTACGCTGTCGCTGCGCAGCGCGGCCAGCGGGCTGCGCCTGCCGCTGCCGGCGATCTGCAGCAGGTCGTCGATGTCGAGTCCGAGCCACGGCGCGCGCAGCAGCGTCAGCCACGCGAGGCGGTCGCCCGGGTGCAGCATGGCCCGGGTCAGGGCGCGCAGATCGCGGATCACCGGGCGTTGTGTCAGCGCATCGATATCGACCGCCTGGAACGCGATGCCGGCCGCACGCAGCGCCGTTGCGATCGTGCCCAGGTGGCTGCGTGCGCGGGCCAGGATCGCAATCGTGCCGGCCTCGTCGGCGTCGAGCGCCCGGCGAACGAGCTCGACGACCAGCGCGGCCTCGTCGTCGTCCTGCCGCCCGGCAAACGGATGTACCTGCACCGCGTCGTCATCGCCGTCGGTGTTGTGCGACACGGCCGGCGAGTAGGGTACGGCGCCGCGCGCCGCATCGACGGCCGGTGCGAGCACAGACGGAAACGCCTCGTTGAGCCAGTCGACGACAGCGCCGGTCGAGCGGAAGTTGACGCTCAGGTCGAGCGCGAGTGGCCGCACCTGGCCAATGCCGTGCTGCCTGGCGTACAGGTAGTTGCCGACCTCGGCCTGGCGAAAGCGGTAGATCGACTGCATCGGGTCGCCAACCGCGAACAGCGAGCGGCCGTCATCCGGCTGCCAGCCCGCGACCAGGGTCTCGAGCAGCCGGTACTGACCGAGCGACGTGTCCTGGAACTCGTCGACCAGCAGGTGCCGGATACGGTAGTCGAGGCTCAGCGCCAGGTCGGTGGGTTCCTCGGGGCTGCCGAGCGCGCGTTGCGCACGCATCTGCATCTCGCTGAAGTCGACCTCGCCGGTACGCTGGAAGACGACACCGAGTTCCAGTGCGGCGTGCAGCAGCACGCGCAGCAGGCTGCTCAGTATCTGCTGCTGCGCGTCGTCGAGCCCCTTGCCCGGCAGCATCCGGACCATCTGCCAGCGGTCGAGCAGCTGTGGCTGTTCCTGCAGCTCCCCGACCAGGGCGGCAATGGACGCCTTGGCCTGCTGACGCCGGGCCTTGGCCTCGGCGTCGATGCCGCGTTCACCCGGTGCCGGGAACCCCTCCCTGACGGTCCAGCTGCGACGCGGCGAACCGGAGCCGGTCAGCAGCAGGCCGGCCAGGAAGTGCCAGGATGCCAGCGCGTCCCAGCTGTCGCCCAAAGCCAGGGCTTCCGCATTTTGTGCCTCTGCGACGTCCCCGGGCCGGTTCTGCCTGGCCTCGGTGCCGATCACCTGCAGTTGGTGCAGCCAGTCGGGGCGGCATTCGGCCTGCAGCTGGCGCAGCTGATCGCCGACGACGGCACCGAGCGCGTCGTTCAGCGCCTCGCCCTCGGGACCGGCAACGGCGTGGGTCAACCATTGCTCGCGTCTTCCGAGCATGTCGACCAGCAGGTCTTCGAGGCGCTGCAGGCGGTTGTCGAGATGCTGCAGCAGCACGGCGAGGTCGTCGCCCGGTTCGGTGCTGTCGAGCAGGCGCAGTGTCGCGCGCGCCGCCTCGCGGTAGTGCGGCTCGGCCCGTTCGGTGGTGGCCGGGGCGGCGCCGAGCTCGCTGACGACCGGCATCTGCCGCGCGAGCGCGTGGGCGAGGCTGTCGAAGGTCTGGATACGCAGCCGGTTGGGTGCATCGCCGATCTGCCATTGGTGTCGCTTGTCGTTGGCGAGCGCGGCGCGGGCCAGTTCCCAGGTCAGGCGCCGGTGGGTCGCCGCCGGCGCGGGGCCGCGCGCGCTGTCGAGCGCGTCGAGGATACGGTTGCGCATCTCGGCCGCCGCCTTGCGCGTGAAGGTGATTGCGAGGATCTCCTCCGGGTGCTCCACGTCGGCCAGCAGGCGCAGGAAGCGCTGCGTGATCAGCTCCGTCTTGCCCGAACCGGCCGGCGCCTGGACGATGAATGAGCAGGTCGTGTCCAGCGCCTGTCGGCGTTGCGCGCTATCGGCGACCGCATCACTCATCGTCGTTCCCCGTGTCGTTATCCGCGCCGTCGTCCACAACCAGTTCGCGCACCCGGCACAGGTCGCCGAAGTCGCAGTAGCGGCAGGCCAGCTCGGACGGGGTCGGCTCGACCCGGCCCTGGTCGAACTCCACGGCCAGGTCGGTCAGCGCGGTCTGCCAGTGTGCGGTCAGTTGGTCCCAGTCGCTGACGACGGTGTCGTCGCCGGCGGTGGCGACGCCCCGGGCGAAGCCCGGGTCGCGGCTGATGCCGGAGAACCCGCGCTGGCGCGGTTCGCGTGACAGGTTGGCCAGCACGGTGGCGCTGACCGACAGGCCGGCGCTGACGCAGTAGGCCGGTAGCTGTGGTTCGGTCAGGCGCTCGTCGAGCCAGCCCTCGCAGCCGACCGGCTGGCCGGTCTTGTAATCGATGATCGCCAGGCTGCCGTCTGCGAGGCGGTCGATGCGATCGATGCGCGTGTCCAGCTGCAGCGGGCCGATACGGATCAGCTGCTCGCGTTCCAGGCTGTCGATTGCGAATGCCTGACCGCGTTCCGATTCCCGTGCCAGCCAGTCGCCGACCAGGTCTGCCAGGCGACTGCACTCGAGGTCGATGAACCGCGCCGTGTACAGGTCGGGGCGCTGGCGCGCGTAGTCCTGCATGACGTGCCGCGCGTGACGTTCGATCAGGGCCGTGCGCTGGTCGCTGTCGAGTGCTGCCAGGCCATCGGAGTCGCCGATCTCGGTCCATACCGCCAGCATCAGGTCGTGCACGACGTTGCCGTTCAGCGCACCGTCTGGCGCCTGGCAGGCCTCGGCCAGTGGCCCGGCGTCGAGTCGGAAACGCGCCATCGCCTTGAACGGACAGCCGGCCTGCGCGCTGAGCAGGGCAGTGCCGCCGCGCACCGTGTCGGGTGATCGCGCCCGGCTGGCGGCGGGCAGCGGCTCGAGATGCCCGGGATCCCAGCATGCCAGCGTCATGACATCTATAGCGTTGCCATCCCCGGTCGGTACCTCGTGTTCGGGCCAGTCGACGATCAGCGGGCTGGGTCGTCGGTCGCGGTCACCGTCGCGTCGCGCAAAGCTGGCCACGACCTCGGCCGACGACGCCAGCAGGCGCCCGGTCACGCGTTGCGCGAACGCCAGTTCACGCGCCGCCGATGCGTGCGGCATGTCGAGCTCGCGCTGCAGGCCGGTCGGCAGCAGCGGGTGTGGCGACGGCGACGGTGGCCAGGTCTCGTCGTCGGCGCCGAGCAGCCAGACGGCATCGAACGCGATTCCGGCCGCCTCCAGCGGCCCGAGGACCTGTAGCGATGACGCTGGCGACTGCGGTTGAAACACGGTCTCGGCAAAGATACGTTGCAGTTGCTCGATGGCCTCGCCGCGGCGCAGGCGTGCCCTGACGCGTCCCAGTTCGGCCAGCGTGCCAAAAGCGTTACGGGCGCGTTCGTGTTCCTGGTACTCGTGACTGTCCAGTGCATGGTCGCCGGGCCAGCCGAGCACGCGCAGGGCGCGCAGCAGGGCGACCGCCCAGTGCGATGGCGTGTCGGTCGCTGGCATGTCGCTGCCGATGGCATGCAGCGCGTCGAGCCGCGCGGCCAGGTCGGGGCAGTGCCAAACGTCGTCTGCGCTCGAAAGCCGCAGGCGTGCGGCGAGATACGACAGGTCCAGCTGCGGACGCCGGGTCTGCCGCAGCACGACATCGAGCAGTGCCCGCTGCTCCCATTCGCCGTCGTGGCCACCGATGAACGGGCTGCGCAACAGCTCGCCGATGTCGTCCAGCGCGAGGCTGCCGTTCAGCAGGCGCAACGCCAACAGCGCATGGGCACTGAGCGGCCTCGCCGACAGTGGTTCGCCGAGCGACAGGTTGAAACGCGCGGCACCGGCCCGGCCATGGACGTAGTCGGCCGGTGCCAGCACCGTCGCGAGAATCCGTTCGACCTGGCCGCGACGACGCTGCAGGTCGGGGCATACGATGGCGATCCGCCGGTCCGGATGCTGCGCCAGGTAGTCGCGCGCCCATGCGGCGGCGAGGCGGGTCTCCTGTTCGTCATCACTTGCGCCGATGCGCCGGGTGGTGGCGGTCTGTTGCCGTGGCGGTTCGAAGTGAGTCACGACGCTGCCCGCGTCGGCCAGGGCCCGCAGCAGGCCGGTCTGTGCCGGCGACAGTGATTCGAACCCGGCAAGGTGAAGCCGCCCCGGCGGGTCCAGCCGACCGTCGTTGATGGCCGCCGTCAGCAGTGCCAGCAGCCGTGCGCTGCAGGCCAGGCGCTGGTCGTCCAGGCGTCGGTCGAAGTGCCGTTTCCATGCCAGGAAGCGCTGGGTGTCGTCGCCGCCGAGCGCCTGCAGGCGCTGCTCGTCGACCTGCCAGTCGAGCAGGCGCTGGTTGGCTTCGCTTGCCAGCCTGGCCGCGGCGGCCGGCCGCAACAGCCCGCCGGTACCCGGGTCGGCGGCGATGATGTCGTGCCACAGCAGGTGTTCCTGCGATGGCGTCAGCAGTTCGAGGTCGCAGGCGCCGCTGTCGAGCAGTTGGTCGTAGCGGCTGCGCAGCCAAACGTTCCACGGCAGGATCGTGGGGCTGGTCCAGACCTTCAGCCCGGCCGCCGCCTGGCGCGCGTCGTAGCGCTCGCGCAACTCGCCGGCAAGGCGGTTGTTGACCGTCAGCAACAGGTCGTCCGTATCCAGTCCGTAGAAGGTGTCGTTCATCGTTCCCGTTCGATCGTCGGCGGCTGCAGGCGAAGGCTATCAGAATGCCGGTCTTTCGACGCACACGGTTGGGCGCTGGCGGGCGAGTCTGGCTATCATCTTCGGAGCGGCCGCCGCAGCGGTTGCCGGGGGATTCAACGCAAGCAGACAGGAGCGGCCAGTGATCAGGATCGACTACTTTTCCGACGTACTCTGCATCTGGGCCTACGGTGGCCAGGTGAGGCTCGACGAACTGCAGAAGACGTTCGGTGACGAGGTCCTCGTGCGGCATCGTTTCATGGCCCTGTTTGCCGATACGCAGACGCGTATTGGTGACGGTTGGGCCGGCGACGGTGGCTTCGACGGCTTCGGTCGTCACATGCAGGAGGTCTGCGAGCAGTGGCCGCACGCACACCTGAACGCCGATGCGTGGACGCGTTGCCGGCCCTGCTCCAGTACGACCGCGCACGTGTTCCTGAAGGCTGCCGGTCTGCTGCTCGGGGTCGACGACGAACAGCCGTACCGCGGCGCCTGTGCGGTGCACGAGCGCCTCGTGACCCGCGTGCGGACGGCGTTCTTCGAGCAGGGACAGGACGTGGCCTCGCTGGCGGTGCTGGCGCAACTGCTCGACGGGGACATGCCCTCGTTCGAGTCGATCAGGGATCGCATCGACAACGGTACGGCCTACGCGGCGCTGCACCGGGACGAGGAATTGCGCAAGGCCCACGGCGTCGTCGGCAGTCCGACCTATGTCTTCAACGAGGGTCGGCAGTTGCTCTATGGCAATGTCGGCTACCGGATCATCGAGGCCAACGTCCGCGAGCTGTTGTCGCGGCCGCAGGTCGAAGGTGTGCCGAGCTGGTGCTGAGGCGCCACCGTTCGTGCCGAAGCGCATCAGCCAACTGTTCTCGTGGCTAAACGAGTGGGACGAGAACGAACTGCTGGGACGGCTGGTCGACCTGTTCGTCGCGGACGAGGCCGGAGCGCCGATGCGGCGTCTCACGCAGTGCGCGTGCCTGCCGGGCAGGGGGCTCGACGGCGACCGCTACGCGACCGGTCGCGGCCACTGGATCAAGACCGACGGTTGCGAGGTGACGCTGGTCACGCGTGCGGACATCGCACGCGCGAACCGTCGCGGTGGGCAGTCGTTCGATGACGGCGCGCACCGGCGCAATCTCGTCGTTGAGGGTATCCCGCTGGAGGCATACCGGCGGCGGGGCCTGCTGATCGGCGAGGTGAGGTTCGCTTTCCATCGTCTTCGTCCACCTTGCAGATATCTCGATCGCCTGACCCGCCCGGGTGCCGGAAAGGCGCTGGGGAGAGGGGCCGGTATCGGGCTGTACGTACTCAGTTCCGGGGTGATCCGTGTCGGCGACCCGGTCCGTCTCGTCGACGACGTGGAATGACGGGCAGGCCAGCCTGACCGGACCTCAGGGCAGGTAGATCGCCAGTTCCCGTTCGTGCCGGTCGGCATCCGGGTCGTCGATAACCGGCGTCGTTTCGATCAGGCGGACATGCGAGTCGGCCAGCCCGTGCTCCCTGGCCCCGCACAGCACGTGTTCGAGGTACCAGCCAAACGGCCGCAGGGCCGGGTCGATGCGCGTTGCATAGTAGGTGAAAGCCTCCACCGTGTCGCCATCAGGCAGATCCAGCACGACCGGCTTGCGCTCGTAGCCCCTGCCGCGGCCTTCGTAACGGTCGAGCACCTCGCGCTCCGCGGCGGTGATGCCGAACAGCACGCCGAAAAGACGATGGTTGCTGTCGCCCGTGGCAAAGGCATCGCACTTCGCCGATCCATCGCTGCCGATCTTGTGAAAGCGCATCTCGTGTCCCCGCAGCACGGCGGTCGCCAGGTATACGGCGGAGGGGATACGCGCGCGCAGACGCCGTGTCGACATGTTCGAGCCGTAGGCGAAGTAGTGCAGTCGCGTCACTGCCGTCGCAGGCGCGTGTCGTAAAGCGCCAGGTCGGCCGCCGAGAAACAGCAGAAGAGCACGCGTTGCGGCATGTTCGGCTCGTCGACCAACGCCTCCACTGTGGTCACGGCGATGTCGGCGGCCTGGTCGGCCGGGTAACCGTAGACGCCGGTACTGATGCCCGGGAACGCGATGCTGTGGATGCCGTGTTGCTGTGCGAGCCGCAACGATTCGCGGTAGCAGGCACGTAGCAGTTCGGCCTCGCCGCGACCACCGCCGTGCCATACCGGGCCGACCGTGTGGATGACATGGCGGGCGGGCAGATCGAACCCGGGCGTGATCCGGGCCTGCCCGGTCTCGCAGCCGCCGAGTCGTCGGCAGGCGGCCAGCAGCTGCGGCCCGGCCGCACGATGAATGGCGCCATCGACACCGCCACCACCGAGCAGCGTGTTGTTGGCGGCGTTCACGATGGCGTCGACGTTGAGCGTCGTGATGTCGGCCTGAATGGCTGTCAGCGAGGCCATGCGGCCAGACGGAAACCGCCCGGGAAAAGGCGTTTATCGAGCGCTGGGAACGAAAGGAACCAATTATTCAACTTTTTGGTTGCAGACCCGACAAACAATGCGTAGCGGATGCTCCGCGGCCGGCATGGCACCGGGCATCTGTCTGCTCCTCTGGCGCTATTTTACGCGCTTTCAGGGCTGCCGATCTCCCCTCGGCGGCCCTTTTTTTATCTGCGTTACTAACAGTAGCGCAATCTCGGCGGGAATCCAGGTTTTCTTGTTGCCCTGAGTCAGAACCGCCGGCTTCGAGTGATTCAAATGGCGTGCTGGTTTCGGCGTGCAGATGCATATCGCGATCGCCTGACCAAGTTGAGATTCTTGTCGAGGGATGTCCCCTGGAGCCGGACCCGTTCGGGGTCGCGAGAGATGGTGCCGAAGAGAGGACTTGAACCTCCACCGGGTTTCCCCGACATGGACCTGAACCATGCGCGTCTACCAATTCCGCCACTTCGGCCCTGCATTCGACCGGGGTCGAAAAATACAGAAGCGCGGACTCTACAGCGACAGCAGGGGGCTGTCAACGCTACAATGCCGACCATCGATTCAATAAAGAGCATCAGAACTTAGTGTCCAAACGCAAAGCCCGCCGGGCAGACCGCAAGCGCGATCCCTACCAGGCCCGAGAGGCCCGCAAGTACGCCAACCCGATCCCAAGCCGCGAGTTCATCCTCGGCATCATGGAGGAACACGGCGCCCCGATGCCGTTCGATGACCTGGCCGAGGCGCTCGAGTTGTCCGACCCGGAGCAGATCGAAGCGCTGTCGCGACGTCTGAACGCCATGACGCGCGACGGCCAGGCCATGCGCAACCGTCGCGGCGGCTACTGCGTCGTCAACCGCGAGGACCTGGTGCACGGCCGCGTGATCGGTCACCCCGACGGGTTCGGTTTCCTGCACCCGGACGAGGGNNGGCGACGACCTGTTCCTGAGCCCGCGCGAGATGCGCGTGCTGTGGCACGGCGACCGCATCGTCGCCAGCGTTGCCGGCGTCGATCGTCGCGGCCGGCGCGAGGCGGCGGTCGTCGAGGTGCTCGAACGGGCGTTCGAGCAGATCGTCGGCCGTATCCACACCGAGGCCGGCGTCGCCTTCCTGCTGCCCGACAACAAGCGCGTCGCGCAGCAGATCCTGATCCCACCGGACCGCCTGCACGGCGCTGCACAGGGGCAGATGGTCGTCGTGCGTATCACCGATCATCCGCAGGCCTGGCGCCAGCCGCTCGGCGAGGTCATCGAGATACTCGGCGATCACCTGGCGCCGGGCATGGCGACCGATGTCGCCATTCGCGCGCACGACATCCCGCAGGAGTGGCCGAGCGAGGTCGACAGCGAGATAGCGGGTCTGCAGCCCGAGGTGCCCAAGCAGGCGAAGTCCGGTCGTGTCGACCTGCGGCGAACGCCGCTGGTGACCATCGATGGCGCCGACGCGCGCGATTTCGACGATGCGGT
>JAGRGW010000358.1 GCA_020445315.1 Gammaproteobacteria bacterium | reverse complement strand
AGGTAGCGCTGGTCTGCGGTGGTCAGGGTGCCCATGATGCCGAAATCGACGCCGATGTAGGTGCCGTCGGGGCGCACGAAGATGTTGCCCGGGTGCATGTCGGCGTGGAAGAAGTTGTCCCGGAACACCTGGGTGAAGAAGATCTCGACGCCACGCTCGCCGAGTTGCTTCATGTCGACGCCGACCGCGACCAGCTCGTCGACCTGGTCGACCGGGATGCCGTAGATGCGCTCCTGCACCATGACGTTTTCGCGCGTGTAGTCCCAGTGCACCTCGGGTACGTACAGCAGCTCGCCGTCGGCGAAGTTGCGCCGCAGCTGTGCGCAGTTGGCCGCCTCGCGCATCAGGTCGAGCTCGTCGTGGATCGTCTTGTCGTATTCCTCGACGACCTCGACCGGGCGCAAACGACGCGCCTCGCGCGAATACTTGCGCGCGAGGCGCGCAATCGTGAACAGCAGGTCGATGTCGCGCTGGATGGTCTTGCCAATGCCGGGCCGCACGACCTTGACCACGACCTTGCGGCCATCGTGCATGGTCGCCGCGTGGACCTGGGCGATCGAGGCCGAGGCCAGCGGCTCCGTATCAAACTCGGCGAACAGCTCAGAAACAGGACTGCCGAGCGCCTTTTCGATCAGTGCGCGGGCCTTGTTGCCAGGGAACGGTGGTACCTGGTCCTGCAGCTTGGCCAGCTCGGCCGCGATGTCGTCCGGCAGCAGGTCGCGCCGGGTTGACAGGATCTGGCCGAACTTGACGTAGATCGGCCCCAGGTCCTGCAGTGCCAGGCGGATACGGACGGCGCGCGGTGGTTTTCCGCTGCGCCAGTAGAACGGTGACAGGAAGCGGAAGAAGCGGATCGGGCGGAACAGGTGCACGGCCAGCACGATCTCGTCGAGGCCATGCCGCAACAGCACCCAGGTGATATGCGCGATGCGCAGGCTCTCGCGCACCGGTATCACTGTGGATCACCCGGCCCGGCCTTCTCCAGCAACGCGATGCGGGCCTCCAGGCGCGCGACGTCGTCACGCAGGGTATCGACGTCGGTGAGGAACTGGTCGACTTCGAAAGGGTGCGGCAGCAGGCGTGCCTCTTCGGTCAGGTATTCGGACAGGTTGGCGGCGGTGACGTCGCGCATGCGCTCGCCCTGTCGGGCGGCCGCGCGCACACCGCGGCCGATCTCGTGGGCCGCGATGTCGCCCGTCAGGCGCGACAACTGCTCTTCCCAGTCGATGTCGAGCCCCGCCAGCGCCTCGCTGAAGCGCTGCGCCAGGGCGGTGTCACCGTCGATGCGCACGTTGCCGGCAAACAGTTGTGCGTGGCCGTGGTCTTCGTCGCCGGCGCGGACGAGGTCGAGTGGGCTGCCGCTCAGCGTGCAGTCCGGCTCTCCCTCGATACTGCCGAGCAATTGCAGGCGGCCGTCGTGACCGGGGACGAAATAAAGCGTCAGGCCGATGCCGTCGAGCTGCAGGCCGACGCAACGGCCGTGCAGTCGGGCGAGCCGCTGCAAGGCGACGGGATCGAGGGCCAGCAGGCCGTTGATCGATTGCTCGATGCCCTCCAGGGCCAGGTCTCGGATCGTCATGTTTCTATCGATTCGGCGCCGCGAGCCGGTCTGCGGCGCTCAGAACTTGAACCCACGATGGATGGCGACGATGCCGCCGGTCAGGTTGCGCACGTCGCAGCGTTCGAAGCCGGCCTGCTCTATCATGCCCTTCAGGGTGTCCTGGTCGGGGTGCATACGGATGGATTCCGCGAGGTAGCGGTAGCTTTCGGCATCGTTGGCGACCAGGTCGCCCATGCGCGGCAACACGTGAAAGGAATAGACGTCGTAGAGGCGCTCGAGTGGCCGGTTGGTCGGCTTCGAGAACTCCAGTACCAGGGCGCGGCCGCCTGGCTTCAGGGCGCGGTACATCGCCTCGAGCGCTTTCTGCTTGTCGGTCACGTTGCGCAGGCCGAACGCGATCGTGACCAGGTCGAAGGTGTCGTCCTCGACCGGCAACGATTCGGCGTTGATCTGCGCATAGCCGATATTGCCGGCATGGCCGCGGTCGATCATGCGGTCGCGGCCGACGCCCAGCATCGCCGCGTTGATATCGCTCATGACAACATAGCCTTCGGGGCCGACGAGGTCGGCGAAGCGGTCGGCGAGATCGCCGGTGCCGGAGGCGAGATCGAGCACCCGCTGACCGGGCCGAATGCCCGCCAGTTCGATCGCCAGCCGCTTCCACAGCCGGTGCACGCCGAACGACATCAGGTCGTTCATCAGGTCGTAGCGGTTGGCGACGGAATCGAACACGCCGCGGACCAGGCTGGCCTTTTCGCTGGCGTCGACGGAGCGGTAACCGAAATGGGTCTGGCCGGGCTTGTCGTCCATGGGACTGTCCTGCGGTGGCATGGGGACCGCGGCGCGCGGGCTCAGGCGGCAGGCTCCTTGCGCGTGTAGCCCTTTTCCTGCAACTCCTCGAGGTACTGCGCCCACAGGTCGTCGTAGTGTTTGCCCAGATTGTACAGGGTTTCCCACGAGTAGATGCCGGTGTTGTGCTCGTCGTCGAAGTGCAGGATCACGGCGTAATTGCCAACCGGCTCGATGCGGTCGATGTTGACCGTTTCCTTGCCCAGCGGCACTTTGCGCTGGCCCGGTCCGTGGCCGGCGACCTCGGCCGACGGCGAGTAGACCCGCAGGTACTCGGCCGGCAACTTGAAGTTGGCGCCGTCGTCGAAACTCACTTCGAGTACCCGCGACATGCGGTGCAGGTTGAGTTCGGTCGGTGCTGGCGTATTCATCTGGGCTTCCTCGAAACTGTCTTCAGGCACGCGATTCTAGCGGGGCCGCGTCGGTTTGTTCGCCCAGAGTTTACCGGCGTTTACTGCTCCGATGGCTCGCACCAGTGCCGGGGCTGGTCCAGCGCCGTGGCGCAGCGGACCCGCCCCTGCAGGGGTTCGGCCGGGAGATGGCCGAGCGCCTGCACCATCCAGGCGTCCGCGTGCTGCGCCGGGATCGGGTAGGGGGCATCGAGACCCCGGGCACCGGCGGGCCTGAAACCGAATCGCGCGTAGTAACCCGGATGTCCGAGCACGAACACCAGGGCGGTACCGGACGCGGTCAGCCGGGCCAGGCCGTCGCGGACCAGGGCGCTGCCGATGCCCTCGCCCTGCCGTGACCGCGCCACCGCAAGCGGCGCCAGGATCTGCATCGGCACGTCAGGGTGTCCCGGAAGGCGGACCGGGGTGAACAGCACGTGGCCGATCACGCCGTGTTCATCCGCGACCAGCGAAAGCAGGGGGCGTGCGGTCGGATCCGCGAACAGGTCGTCGACGAGACTGGCGATTTCCGGCCCCTCTTCCGGGCCGAATGCCTGGGCGTGCAGCGCCGCAATCGCCTGTCGGTCGCCGGCTTGGGACGTCCTTATGCGCACCCCGGGTACTCCTCGCCGCCGCCGTGGCCGCTCAGCCGCCCAGGTCCGATTCCAGTGGCAGCGGCGTCAGCGTGCCTTCCGGGTACTTCGAGTAGAAACGACGGTCGATCTCCCTGACCTCGACGGTCACCTGCAGGTCGAGCGATTGCATCGACGGTTCGAACCAGGCCGTCAGCAGATCCCTGGCCTGCTGCGAGATGCGCTGCCTCACGTCCAACGTTCTGCCGTCGAGCAGGCGGATGTCGAGGTGGACGAAGGCGTCGCGACTGCTGCCGGACCCCACCAGGAATTCGTTCGCCACGCGTGCGCGGCTCTTGCAGTTTGCGCGGCGGACACCGCCAGTGTGCTCGAGGACGTCGTGCAACCCGGCGAACAGCGCAGTGAGATCCCCGTCGGATCGGACATTGGACGAGAATTCGAGGGTCAGGTGTGGCATCTGCTGCTCCGGCAGGTAAGTGTTTTCATTGTCAGCCAGCCTGGACCGGCGCGGGGCGATGCGGCGTGCCGTTTTGGCCGGCAATCGAGCGCACGTGACGCCCGCGTGGTGTGGCCGGGCGCGATGTCGTGGCTACCGCTTGCCGTCCGTGGGACTCATCATTGACGCGGAGTGCATGCCGTCGGGAATCTCCGGCGATATGCTGTGCCTGTGCGAGCTGTATCACTTTTTCCCGCAAGCCTTCCCGGCCCGTTGATCTTCGCGGCGATTGTCTGTTCGGTCGGCAGCGGTTTCGGCGCACCGCTCCCGCCGATCGTGCCTGGCGCCTTATTCTGGCTGGCCGGGCTGTTGCTGGCAAACCGGCTCGTCGGTATGCAGCGCGTGCAGGTGCTGCTGATGCTTGCAGTCGGAGGCATTGGCCTGTCTTACGCCGCCTGGGCCGGCGGCGAACCGGCGCTGGCATCGGCATTTTCCAACAACCAGGCACTGCTGGCGATGCTGGCCGGGGTGACTTTCCTGCGCCTGATATCGCTGCCCGAGGTCGACGCCGGCGAGCCGGACCCGCGCGGTCGGGGCGCGTTGTGGCGCACGTTGCTCGGCGTGCACCTGTTCGGCTCGGCGATCAACCTGTCGGCGGTCATGATCCTCGGCGACCGCCAGTCGCGGCGCGCGCCGATGACCCCGTTGCAGGCCACGGTGCTGTCACGCGGCTTTGCCCTCGCCTCGCACTGGTCGCCGTTCTTCGCCGCGATGGGGATCGCACTCGGCAATGCACCGGGTGCAGACTGGAAGACCCTGTCGCTGGCCGGGCTGCCGCTCGCCGCGTTCGGCCTGCTTTACAGTGGCTGGCGACTGGGCCGGCGACCCGAGGTGGCCACGTTCGTCGGCTACCCGACCCATTTCAGCGCGTTGTGGGTTCCGGCCCTGCTCGCCGCGTTCGTCATGGCCGCCCACCAGGCCCTGCCAGCGGTGCCGATCCTGACCCTGATCAGCACCGGCTCGGTCGTGCTGACCGCACTGGTGTTACTGCTGCGGCAGCCGGCGACAGCGGGAAGGCGGTTCGTGGCGCACGTCACCGAGGGGCTGCCGCGCATGTCCGGCGAACTGGTCCTGTTCTTGGCCGCCGGGGTGCTCGCGGCCGGCATCAGCGGCCTGGTCACCGCGAGTGGCTGGCGCCTGGACATCCCGACTTTCGGTGCGACCGAGGCCAGCGTGGTGCTGTTGATCATGGTCGGATTGTCGGTGCTGGGCGTACACCCGGTTATCAGCATCGCGACATCGTCGGGCATTCTCGCGCCGCTGTCGCCCGACCCCAACCTGATGGGTGTGACCTACCTGATGACCTGGGCCGCGGGCGTGTCGATCTCGCCTTTCTCCGGCATGCACCTCGCCATGCAGGGGCGCTTCAACCTGAATGCGTTCGGTTTCCTGCGCTGGAACGGCGGCTACAACCTGGTCATGCTGGTTGTTTACGTGGCGTGGCTGCACGCGTTCGAGATCGCGGGTTGAGTCGGCGGGCCGCCGTTGGCTGAAGGGAAAGTTCGGCACGGCCGATGGCGGCCCTCTTGAGGTCACCACCGGCCGTCACGCCACGAGCGTATAAAACGTGGTCGATTCCGGAGTTGTCTTGGTGTCTTGTTGTTTTGTAGCTTTCGAAGCGCTTCGCTGGCGCTTTTCTTTTTTCTGCCTGATCCTCTGGCTTGTTCTTGTGCAACGGCGCCGGCAACGGCCCGGCTGCCCGAAGTCTCGGGTGACTCAACATAGCAGGTTCGGTGCCAAAGGCCGCTTTTCCTGTTATTTCAAGCTTTTGTTGCCAGGAAGGTGGTTCCCTGCCGGGTCTTTGTAAAGTGAGCTGACAGGGGTTCAGGTGTCGGTCCGGCTCTCATCGGCAGCCGTGGCCTCGTCCCTGATCCGTCGTTCCAGGTGCTCGATGCGGTGCTTCAGCTGGGCCACGTCGTGTTCCTTGTCCGCGAGCATGGCCCGCAGTCGCTCCACCCGGCTCTGCGGCTTGCGGAAAAACAGGCGTTCGATCAGTTCCAGCGTCAGTACGCCGCGCCAGGCCCGGATGCCGAGTCCGCGCAGGCGGTAGACCCGGAGCGCCTTGCTGGCACGTCCCAGGCGCAGCAGGCGCGCCGCCTGGAACCCGCGCAGGAACGCGATCAGCGGCAACAGGATGATCGCCAGGTTGATCCAGTTCTTCGCCAGGAAACGCAACTTGGTCGGTGTTACCGACGACATGATGATGAACTCGAACGCGAACGCGAGCCAGATCACCGAGGTGCCGAAATCGCGTACCCGGCCGAGCATCGGGTACTCGGCGACGTAGGATTCACCGAACATCTCGATCGCCAGCACTGGAAGGATCATCAGCGCGATGAACAGCATCGGGACGCTGAAACCGCGGTCGAGGCGTTGCTCCAGTTCGCGGCCACCGGCCTGCCAGCCGATGATCGGCAGCCAGTGGCAGTTGCCGCCCGGGTAGGTCGCCAGCGCCATGCGGTACGGCGGCACCAGCCAGATCAGCAGCAGTCGTCCCGATGCCCCCCAGCTGTAATCGCCAGTGCGCCAGTAGCCGGCAATAGCCTCGACGAAGATCGGAAACCACAGGATGGCGAACATCCAGCCGAGCAGTCGCCCACGCTCGGGATCGACTGGCTCAACGTTGAAATGATGCAGAGAGAACGCGGTCAGGAGCAGGAACGCCAGCGCCACGTAGAACATCACGATGCCCCATGACGTGGCCTCCTCATGCGCCAGCGACGGGCACTCGTCGCAGTCGGCCGGCTGCGCGGCGGGTGTCGCGTTGCGCTCGTGTGGTGTGCTCTTGTCCATGGCGGTTCGGCGCGTCGGGCGCGCGTATCTGTGTCCACCGGGTCTGCAGTTTAAGGTCTTTGCCCGGCTGAAGACGCAAACATTACGATCGTCGGGCCGATGTCCTGTCGTGTACCTGGGTTATCGTTCCGTACCGACGTGACTTTACGCCCAAATGCGAACGCGGGACTCCGGTTCGCCGCGGAGGCCGCGCGGGCGCGACCGATTGCCGTCACCAGTGGCGGATACCGTGACGTGGTTGCCGCCTGGTCTACGCTTCGGGTTTCCTTGTATTGACGGTACCGGTACATGCCTGACCACCGAGAAATCAAACGTTTTGTCCAGCAGGGTCTGGGTTGCAACTGCCCCGAATCGGTGTTCGACAACATCCGCTGCGACCGGGCCGGCACCGACGGCCGGCAGTTTGGCCGCATCGTGATCGGGGATCGTCTGCTGGTCCTGATGCTCGACGTGGACGGGCAGGGCGACCTGCCCGCAGCCGTGCGCGAGGTGATTCGGGCCGGTGTCGCCGAACGCGACCGCAACGGTTGGAACCGCGTGCGCCTGGTGCTGCGTGGCGAATCGCCGACCGACTGGCGCGGCCGGGCCGAAGCGGCCTTTGCCGCGACCCTGCCGGACGACAGGACCCACATGCACGTGGTCGATGTTGCCGCGACTGCCTCGCTGGGTATCTGACGGATCTCCTCCCGCTACCGGCTCTTGGCAGTACAATGCAGCCCAGCGACCTCATGTCGCACAGACTCCCGATACCATTCACGCTGGGACCGCGCGCACCGGTACATTTCCATGCCGCAACACGACATCGAATACCTGACCACGAAGGAACTCGCGGAACTGCTTCGGATCAAGGAGCGCAAGGTCTACGATCTTGCCGCGTCTGGCCAGGTTCCCTGCTCGCGCGCGATGGGCAAGCTGCTGTTCCCGCGCCAGGCGATCGAGGCCTGGATAGCGGGTGAGAGTACCGGCGGGGCGTCGACGCTTTCCGAACCCAGGCCCGACGTACTGCTCGGCAGTTTCGAGCCACTGCTCGAATGGGCGCTGCATGAATCGGGTTGCGGACTGGCGACTTTGCTCGACGGCAGTCTCGACGGTCT
>JAGRGW010000357.1 GCA_020445315.1 Gammaproteobacteria bacterium | reverse complement strand
CCAAGGTGACCGGCAAGTGGATGTTTCCGCGGGAGCTCATCGATCGCTGGATGATGGACTCGGCCCACGGTGGCCTGTTGACCGACCGCCTGGTCATCGGCGGGAGCGACGATCCGTTGCTGTACCGCGTTGTCACGGCGTTCGCGCGCGACGTGAACGCCCTGGCCCAGGTCAGTTACACGCCGACCGGTACGCGACTCGGACTGGACCTGTTGCAGGCAAACCGCATCGACGTCAGCGCGCTGCACTGGGGGCCTGCCAAAGAGAGCCGAACACGTCATCCGGCCCTACTGCGGCAGCACAACCAGGCACGAAACTGGGTGCTGATCCGCGCCTTCACGCGCGAGCAGGGACTGATGGTGCGGCCGGATATCGCGGCGGCGGGTGCTGATGCCGAGACGCTTCTGCGCGGCAACTATCGCTGGGTGCAGCGTCAGTCCGGTGCCGGTGCGCAGCGTTTCCTGATGGAACTGCGCAACCAGGCGGCGGTGCCGCAACCGATCGACAGTTCCGTGACGGCGCTGTCCGAACGTGAGGCCGCCAGCGCGGTCGTCATGGGAATCGCCGACGTGGCGCCCGGCGCCAGGTCGACGGCAGCCGAGGCCGGCCTGGGTTTCGTGCCAATGGGCACTGAGGCATTCGATTTCGCATTGCCGCGGAACATCTGGTTCAGGCGTCTGTTCCAGGACCTGCTCGCCCGTATCCAGTCCGGCGAATGCCGCAAAACGGCCGATATGCTGGGCGGATACGACTTCTCCGAGAGCGGCGAGTTGATCTGGGGCGAAGAATAGTCCGTTCGGACTTTAGCCAAATCGGCCCCGCACCCGTCCGAGTGAACTAAAATCGTCTAGGGGCCCGGGTCGAACCCGGCGCGGGCGGTCCCGACCACGAGTTGCCAGGGTGTCTGTCGCGTGTCCAGTGATTTCCTCGAACCGACTGCCAACGACGATGCCGCATCGCCCGGGGAATCGCCCGAAACCGCGGCATGGAACGAAGCGTTTACACTCGGCGACTCGCCGGATGGACGCTACGGTCTGCTGCACAGGGACCTGATCTGGGAATGCCTCGCGCCGGGCCATGCCGAATCGGCGGCCGCTGGCGTTTCGGATTCCGACGGGCATTTCCTGATTGCCTCGGCGCCCATGGACGACGGTGGCGGCACCGTCCCTGACGAAGTGGATTTCGATGCCGTTGATCCGGCATACATCGAGTCGATGAGCCTGCAGCCGGCGGATCCGGTTGACGAGGCATGTTCTCCGGCGGTGGCCCACAAGGTGAGCCGACATCCGGTGTCACCGGTCGTGGTCGAACACCGACCGGCTGCGGATGATGATCGCTGGTGGTGGCATCCCGACGATGATGCTGGCGACGCTGGTCGAATAAAATAACGAATAAAAACAGTAAAATAAGCCTATTTATTAACAAGTCGGTGTAGGTCGATTCTGTCGCTTGCCAGGTCCGCCTGTCGACGCGAGGGAAGCGGTTTCGTACCATTGCGCACTCTAACGGCCCGCAGTACCGGTCGGGCCCCACGCGTTGAGCGCCTGACCGACCCGATACCGTGCTGTTGCTTGCCTACCACGACCGAGAGGTCGTCGTCATCGAAACCCCTGACGGTCCTGTCGAGATCCGTTTCTGCTGTCGCGACGAGTCGCGGCCCAGGATCGGAATCGACGCGCCATCGACGGTGCGCATACTGCGTCGCGACGGTGAGCGTGAATGGTGCGCACCGCTACCACCGGTTGAGCGGGGTGAAATCCCCGTTAATGCCGACCCTGAACCTGATCCCGCAAGCGCGAGTCTGGGTATTGCCAGGCCGTCCCATGCTGTACCGTTGCTTGCCGATATCGACGACGGCGACTGGTGGCGGCACCCTGACGATGCCCACACCGGCATCAGCGGCGCAGGGGTGCCAGTGGACCCGGCGCCGACGGACGACGAGGACCTGTGGGCCTGACCGACAGGCGTTCGAACCGTCGCAACTGGGCTTCCTGCGCAGCCTGGAAGCGACGCTGGCGCACGATTGCTTCGTGTCGGACCTGCCCGCGGGGCCGTCCGAGCATCCGGTTGCGGTAGTGCTGGCGCAACAGCTCGTTGCGTTGTGAAGACTGCAGGCGCAATTGTTGCCGTTGTTCCTGCATGGCCTTCGGACCCGGCGATACGGGTTCGTTTCCTCGCTGGATGGCGTGCAGCTGGCGCTGAGAATTGCGATTCAAATCGTCCAGTTGTTGCGTGTCCGCCGGTCGTTCGGCGCGCGCCGCGGCCGCC
>JAGRGW010000356.1 GCA_020445315.1 Gammaproteobacteria bacterium | reverse complement strand
CCTGGATCAACTCGTCGCGGGTCTGCTCGTGCTGCCGCGCCTCTTCCCGTAGCAGCCGGTTGGCCTCGGTCAGGTCGCGGGTGCGCTGGCTGACGCGCTCCTCGAGCTCGACCAGCGCCTCCTGCATGGCCTGCTGTTTCTGTTGTTCGCGTTCGCGTGCCAGCCGATGGCGCTGCAGGTAGGAACGCCCGACGAGCAGCAGCAGGAACAGCGACGTCAGCGCGAACAGCCGGGTCTGCCAGACCTGCGGCTGCACCGTCTCGCGCGGTATCAGTAGTTGCGCATGCCAACCCACGTCGGGCATGTCGTGCGCGACGCCGACGTATGACCTGCCATCGGGTTCGGCGACACGCAGCACCTGCGAACCGGGATCCTGGCCACCATCGGTACGCTCGAACAACGGCGCCAGGCTGGCGTTCGGATAGCGCCGCGACTCGCGTACCCGGCGAATATCGCTGGAGCTCAGTGGCAACAAGGTCCGGTAGCGCCATTCGGGACGGGTCGAGACGAAGATGACACCGTCGGGGTCGGTCAGCAGCAGGTCACTGTTGCGACTGCGCCAACTGCTCTCCAGGGTGTCGATATCGACCTTGACGACGACCACCCCGAGCGGCTCGTCGGGCTCGCCGACCGGGTACGAGAAGTAGTAGCCGCGGCGTCCGGATGTCGTCCCAAGGGCGTAGTAGCGCCCGGACCGCCCGGACATGGCCTCGATGAAATAAGGTCGAAACGAGAAGTCGCGACCGATGAATGTCACGTCGTCCTGCCAGTTGCTGGCGGCGACGGTGATGCCGTCGGCATCCATCAGGTAGACATCGAGCGACCCGGCGATCGCGTTGACATGGGTCAGCAGACGATTGACGCGTACCTGCTGGTCGCTGTTCTGCGGCGCGATCAGCAGGCTCTGCAGGCGGAAGTCATCGGCCAACAGCGCCGGCAGAAAGGCGTAACGGTTGAGCTGGCCGACCAGGTGCGAGACGTAGAGATTCAACTCCTGGCGACCCTGGTCCTGGAGGTCTTCCAGCAACGCCTGGCGCTGCAGGCTGCCCAGCTGCCAGGCCGCGGCGACGACGGCCAGCACCGTCAGGCGCCAGCCCCAACGGCGAACGGCCGCGCGGGCCTCAGTCGAGTTCGAGAATGCCATCCATTTCCACGCTGGCGTCGCGTGGCAGCGAGGCCACCCCGATCGCCGCGCGTGCCGGGTAGGGCTCGTCGAAATACTCGGCCATGATCTGGTTGACCAGCGCAAAGTTGGCCAGGTCGACGAGAAACACGTTCAGCTTGGCCATCTGGTTCAGGCTGCCGCCGGCCGCCTTAGCGACCGCGGCCAGGTTGTCGAACACGCGCCGGATCTCGGCCTCGGTATCACCATCGACCATGGCCATGGTTTGCGGATCGAGCGCGATCTGGCCGGACAGGTAGACGGTGCTGCCGGTCCTGACCGCCTGCGAATAGGTGCCTATGGCCTGGGGTGCCTGATCGGTCTTGATGATTTCCCGGCTCATTGCTGCGTGTGCTCCTGTAATCCTGTCGTTGCTGGAAAGTGACTGCTGAGACTGTAGCCTGCCGCAGGCATATAGGAAACCACGACCCGGCCGACTATCCTCTGGCTATGCAAGTCCCGCGACAGATACCGATCGCCCTCGCACTGTTCTGCCTTTACGGTTGTGGCGACAACCCACCGCCCCGGGTGACGGCCGAAGAGTCTGCCGGCACAAACCGCTACCTCGAGGCGGTGCAGGAGGCCGAGGCGCTGAAGCACACGATCGAGGAACGCAACCTGCAACAGCAACAGGTCGATCAGCTGCTGCGCGAGAGGCGCTGAGCCAGGGCGGGCGCAAGCATCGACAGCGCCAGTAGCAAGACCGCCGTGTTGCCCCAGCTGACAAACGGCGTGGCACCGCGTAAAGGCAACACCTCGCCGCCGAGAACGGCCGGTTCGAACTGGGGTGAAAGGGCAAGCAGCTTTCCGCGCTGGTCGATGATGGCCGAAATGCCGGTATTGGTGGCCCTGAGCAGGTAGCGCCCGGTCTCGACCGCACGCATCCTGGCTATTTCCAGGTGCTGGTGCGGTGCCAGCGAATCGCCGAACCAGGCATCGTTGCTGGTGTTGATCAGCAGCGTGGCCTGCGGCAGGGCACGAATGACCTCGTCGGCGTAGGCATCTTCGTAGCAAATGTTGATACCCACTGGCTGGCCGCCGAGCGTGATGATCGGCGACCGGTCCCCTCCCGGCGTGAAATCTGACATCGGAATATCGAGGAAATCGAGCACCGGCCGTGTCCAGGCATCGAGCGGCAGGTACTCGCCGAATGGGACCAGGTGGCGCTTGTGATAGCGGTCACGGCCGCTGGCGCCGAGGCTCAGCATGGCATTGAAGTATTCGCCAGCGCGTTGGCCGTCGACGATCCCCAGTACGACGTCCCTGCCCTGGGCCGAGAGCATGTCGTGCAGTGGTTGCAACAGGCCCTGTTCCATCTCGCTGGCGAATGCCGGCACGGCCGTTTCGGGCCAGATCACGATCCGGCTGTCGGCAACCGACGCCGTCATGTCGAGATAGGTTTCGAGGGTTTCACGACGCATCGAAGGCTGCCATTTCTGCGCCTGCGGGATGCTGGCCTGGAGCAGGCTGACACGCACGGGATCAGCGGCCGGTTCGATCCATGCCACTTGCTGCAGGCCGAAGGCCGCGGCCCACAAGGCGGCCAGACCACCGATCGCGACAACCCCGGGCAGGAGCGTCAACAATGCCGCAGACACGGCCACGCCGAGGCTGACGCCGAAGACACCGAGAACCGGGGCCAGGCCGGCCAGCGGCAGGTCGACCTGGCTGTAACCCAGCGAAAGCCACGGAAAACCGGTCAGCAGCCAGCCGCGCAACCACTCGACGAGCACCCATACCGCCGGCATCACCAGCAACACCCAGGCGATATCGGAACGCGGTCGCAGTCGACGGGCGAGCCAGCCGGCAACCGCGAAGTAACACGCCATGAACAGCGCGAACAGGACGGTCACGGTGACCGCCAGCGGCGGTGTCACGCCACCGAACTGGGCAATACTGATGCGCAGCCAGAACACGCCGAACGCCATCAGCCCCAGGCCGAAGGCAAATCCCAGCCCCGCGGCGCCTGCCGCGTCGGCCACGTGACGCCAAAGATGGAACAACAGGGCCAGCGTCAACACGGCCACGAAACCGAGCGAAAACGGCGCAAACGCCAGCACGGTCGCGCCGCCCGCTGCCAGCGACAGCAGCAACTGGCCAGGAAGCGGCCAGTTCTTGGGATTCATACAACCTCTCAGAAAGCGTAGCCGTCGGCCCACTCGTCGGGGCCAGGCGCAAGCATGGCGATGCGCGTCGCGACGATCAAGCCCCATCCACCCCGCGCAAGCTCGGAGGTCAGGCTACCGGCGACTCCGGCAGGTCGTCATCGACGCTGATGGCAGCATCGTCGTCGATACGCTGTATGTGCAGCAACCGCACCTTGCGACTGTCGGCGCGGACGACGGTGAAACGGAACCCGCCGAACGTGACCGACTCACCGCGGATTGGCAGGTGCCCCAGGGCGGTCACGGTCAGGCCACCGACGGTGTCGTAATCGCTGTCGTCGAGTTCGACGTCGAAGTACTCGTTGAACTCCTCGATCGTCGTGTGCGCCTTGACCGTGTAATTGTTGTCGCCCCGTTTGAGGATGAAGGCGCCCTCGTCGAAGTCATACTCGTCCTCGATCTCGCCGACGATCTGCTCGAGGACGTCCTCGATCGTGACCAGGCCGGCGGCGTTGCCGTACTCGTCGATGACGATGGCCATGTGGTTGCGGCTGGCACGGAACTCACGCAGCAGCACATTGAGGCGCTTGCTCTCCGGCACGAACACCGCGGAACGCACGATGTCACGCATCTTGAACCGGGGCGCCGACTCACCGCAGTACTGCAGCAGGTCCTTGGCAAGCAGGATACCGACGACCTCGGCACGGTCGTCGTCGATGACCGGGAAACGGGAGTGCGACGATTCGACGACCACCGGCAAGACCTGGCTGAGTTCGTGATCACGCTCGACGACGACCATCTGTGCGCGTGGAATCATGATGTCGCGCACCTGCAGGTCCGATACCTGCAGCACCCCCTCGATCATGGCCAGGGCCTCGGTGTCGAACAGGGCACGCTCCCTGGCCTGCCTGAGCAACCCGATCAGGTCGCCTCGATCACGCGGTTCCACCACGACGCCCGGAAACAACCGTTCCAGCCAGCGCGTGGTCATGCTAGGTCGATCTTCGCTCATGTCTCGTTGTCATCCGGATAGGGGGCCGGGTAGCCCATCTGGGTCAGGATCAGGGTTTCCAGCGCTTCCATCTCGTCCGCCGCGCGCGGCTCCACATGGTCGAAACCCTGCAGGTGCAGCATGCCGTGGACGACCATGTGCGCCCAGTGGGCCGCGACCGGCTTGCCCTGTTCGCGCGCCTCGCTGACCACGACCGGCGCACAGATCACGAGATCGCCGACGTGGTGCAGATCGATCTCCGGCACCGGGTCGAATGGAAACGACAGCACGTTGGTCGGCTTGTCCATGCCGCGAAACTCGAGATTGAGACGGCGGCTCTCGTCCTGGTCGGTGATCCGCACGACGACGTCGGCGCGATCGTCGGTGCCCTGCCAGGCCGCGTTCGCCCAGGCCCTCACCGCCGCTTCCGACGGCAGGCCGGGGGCGTCGACCGCCAGTTGGACGTCAACTTCGAGGGTCATGGTGCCTCTGCTGGGCGCGATCGAACTCGCCATATGCTTCGACAACCTTCTGGACCAGGGAGTGACGGACGACGTCGCGCGCATTGAAGAACGTGAAGCTGATGCCGTCGATCTCGCGCAGCACCTCGGTCGCCTCGCGCAGACCGGATTTCTGGCCGCGTGGCAGGTCGATCTGGGTGATATCGCCGGTAATGACGGCAGTGGATCCGAAGCCGAGCCGGGTCAGGAACATC
>JAGRGW010000355.1 GCA_020445315.1 Gammaproteobacteria bacterium | reverse complement strand
TGTCGCACTACACCGACTGGACCGTTGGTCACGTGCACTCCGGTGCACTCGGCTGGGTTGCGATGATCTCGTTCGGATCCTTCTATCACCTGATTCCGCGCCTGTGGGAAACACGGCTGTACAGCACCAGGCTCGTCTACGTGCATTTCTGGCTGGCGACCATCGGCATCGTGCTGTACATCGCTTCGATGTGGGTGTCCGGTATCGGCCAGGGCCTGATGCTGCGTGCCTTCGACGACTACGGCAACCTGGCGTACACCTTCATCGAGACGGTTGTCTTCATGCACTGGCCGCTGGTCGTGCGCATGATCGGTGGCATGTTCTTCGTGAGCGGTGTCGTGGTCATGGCGTTCAACGTGTTCATGACGGTGCGCAAGGCCAGGATCGAGCAGGCCGAGCTGGAGGCGAAGATCGCCGCCAAGCTGGCAAGGGCCGGCGCGTGAGCCGGATCAGCTGAGGTAATTGACGATGAAACTGAGTCACGAAAGTATCGAGGTCAATGCCGGTCTGATGATCGTGCTGACGTTGATCGCGATCTCGATCGGCGGACTGGTCGAGATCGTGCCGTTGTACTACATCCAGGATACGATCGAAAAGGTCGACGGGGTGCGTCCGTACACGCCGCTGGAGCAGCGCGGCCGCGACATCTACATCCGCGAGGGCTGCTACACCTGCCACTCGCAGATGATCCGGCCGTTCCGCGACGAGCACATGCGCTACGGCCACTACTCGCTGGCGGCCGAATCCAAGTACGACCACCCGTTCCAGTGGGGTTCCAAACGGACTGGTCCCGACCTGGCGCGGGTCGGCCGCAAGTACTCCAACGCCTGGCATACGCAGCATCTGGCCAACCCGCGTTCGGTCGTGCCCGAGTCGATCATGCCGAACTACCCGTGGCTGCTCGAGCACGAACTCGACTATTCGGATATCGCTGACCGCATGCGTGCGCTGAAAGTCGTCGGCGTGCCGTACTCGGATACCGAGGAGGAATACCTCGCCAACGTCGACGAGTTCGGGCCGGCGATGGCCGAACTGCTCGATATCCACCGGGCCGAGGAGAGCCTGCTGGCACAGGCCCAGTCAGAGGACTGGGACGGAGACCGCACCCGCCTGACCGAGATGGACGCGCTCGTTGCCTACCTGCAGGTGCTGGGCACGATGGTCGATTTCTCCAAGTACGACGAAGGCTATTTCGCGGAATTCCGCTGAACGGCTTCCGACGACGTGATGGTTTGAGGGCGCACGATGTTTGAATGGCTGTCGAACATGGAGAACACCAAGCCGCTGGCGCTGGTGATTTTCTTCGTCGTCTTCGTCGGCATCGTGCTCTACGTGTTTACCGGTAAAAAGCGTTCGGAGCGACTCGAGTCCTACAAGAACATACCGTTTCTCGAAGACGACGACGTCACCGAATCGAAAGACAGAGAGTCCAATGGCTGAACAACATCAACAGGGTAAAGCGGTACAAACCACCGGCCACGCATGGGACGGTGACCTGCAGGAGTTCAACAACCCCCTGCCGCGCTGGTGGCTGTGGTCCTTCTATGCCACCGCGGTCTTCGCCCTGATCTACTGGATCTGGTACCCGGCGTGGCCGATTGCCGACAGTTTCACCAAGGGGATCGGCTCGGTGACCTTCGAGCGCAATGGTGAAGAGGTGACGACGCACTGGAACACCCGCGCCGAACTGATCGAGGAGATGCAGCGCGGCAGCGAAACGCTGAAGCAGCAGGCTTACCTGGAAAAGGTCGCCGCCGCCTCCTACGACGAGATCGTCAACGACGCCGACATGATGGCGTTCACCCGCTCGCTCGGCAAAGTGCTGTTCGCCGACAACTGCGCCGCCTGCCACGGTGTCGGCGGCATGCCGGCACAGATCGGCCAGTTCCCGAACTTGATCGACGATGCCTGGTTGTGGGGTGGTGAGTTCGAGCAGATCCAGCAGACCATCGTCGGTGGGCGCAACGGTTTCATGCCGGCATTCGGCGAGGTGCTCGACGACCGGCAGGTCGACCAGCTCGCGCATTACGTCCTCAGCCTGTCTGGCGGGAACGTCGATGCGGACAAGGCCGCGGCCGGCAGGATCCTGTTCCAGGGCCAGGAAGGCGGCTGCCACTATTGCCACACGGCGTCGGGCAAGGGCCTCGAGTCGCAGGGCGCGGCCAACCTGACCGACGCCATCTGGACCGTTGCCGATGTGCCCGGCGCCACAGACGACCGGGGACGAATCGACGCGGTCAGGAAGGTCATCGCGAACGGCGTGCAGCGGCAGATGCCGGGTTGGAGTGAGCGCCTCGACCCGACCCAGATCAAGCTGCTCAGCATTTACGTGCAGAGCCTGGGCGGCTGACCGGTTCGCCGCCTGATCGAACGCGCCGCGGTCGCGCAGCGCCGTTTTCCAACCTGGCCGCATGGCAGGTTCCGCAGTGGCAAACCTGCCATGCGGCCGTTGCTGTTCGAACAATCAACACGTTATGAACGAGGCCAACCAGTCCCAGCTCTACGAACCGCGGACCCACATCTATCCGCGCTCGGTCAAAGGCCGCTTCCGGCGGATGAAGTGGGCCGTCGTGCTGCTCGCCTACGGGGTCTATTTCCTGTTGCCGTGGTTGCGCTGGGAGCGCGAGGCCGGCGCGGACCAGGCCGTGCTGTTCGACCTGGCCGGGCGCAAGTTCTACCTGTTCGACCTGGTCGTGCACCCGCAGGATATCTTCTGGCTGGCCGGCCTGTTGATGATCGCGGCCTACCTGCTGTTCTTCGTCACCGGCCTTGCCGGCCGCGTTTTCTGCGGCTATTTCTGCTTCCAGACGCTGTGGACCGATGTCTTCATCCTGATCGAACACCTGGTGCAGGGTGAGCGCCCGGCCCGGATCCGGTTGTCCAGGCAGCCCTGGGGGCCGGCCAAGCTCGCCCGGCTGGGGATCACGCACCTGCTGTGGCTGCTGGTCGCCTTCGTCACCGGGCTGACGTTCGTCCTCTACTGGGGGGACGCGCCCACACTGGCACGCGAGTTCCTGACCGGTGAGGCGCCTTTCGCCGCTTACGCGACCACGCTGTTCCTGACCACGACGACCTACGTCATGGCTGGCGTTGCGCGCGAGCAGGTCTGCACCTACATGTG
>JAGRGW010000354.1 GCA_020445315.1 Gammaproteobacteria bacterium | reverse complement strand
ACCATCTCGCCGCCGATCTTGGCGAAGCGGGAGTAGCGGTCGACGATGGTCAGGAATCCGTCGCCGTCGAGCCGGCCCTTGTCGCCGGTCCTGTACCAGCGCATGCCGTCTATCTCGACGATGGCTTCGTGCGTGCGACCGGGGTCGTCGAGATAGCCCTTCATGACCTGGACCCCGCCGATCAGTATCAGGCCGTCTTCACCGGCCGGCAGCGATGCCAGCGAGACTGGGTCGACGATGCGGAAACTGGTCCCCGGCAGCGGCATGCCGACCGTGCCCGGTTTGCTGCCGTGCTGGATCTTCCAATGATCGGTGTCGATCCGGTCGGGCAGGTTGACGCTGGCAACGGGCGTCGTCTCGGTCGTGCCGTAGCCCTCGTAGATCGTCTTGCCGAACTTCAGTTGGAAGTTTTCGCGCACCGCCGGGTCGAGCCGCTCGGCGCCGGCGACGACGATGCGCAACGATTCGAACATCAAGGGATGTACCCGGCTGTCGCGTGCATACAGGCGGAGGAAGGTCGATGTGCCACACAGTACCGTGGCGCGGTGTCGGGCAACCGCCTTGGCGATGTTGCGCGCATCGGTCGGATCGGGATGGCAGATCATCGGGATGCCTTCGATCAACGGCATGAAAGTCGTCACCGTCAGGCCGAAGGCGTGGAACAGCGGCAGTGTGGCCATGACCCGGTCCGAGTCCTCGGTGTCGAGCACGTCGGCGACCTGGGTGAGGTTGGCCATGATGTTGCGGTGGGTCAGCTCGACGCCCTTGGGTTCGCCTTCGCTGCCGCTGGAGAACAGGATCGCGGCCGTCGCCGAGGCAGGCCGGCGCTTGACGAACAGCGCCTGCAGCCAGCTTCCCGGCAGCAGCTTGATCGCGAGCAGCGTCGCCAGTGAGCCGGCCTTGCCCATGCCGCCGAGGATGTCTTCGAGCAGGAACAGCTGGGTGCCGGCAAATACCTCGCTGAGGTCGATGCCTTTTTTCCCGAGCCGGTCGAGGAAACGCCTCGACGTGTAGATCGAACGAATTCCGGCCTTGCGCAGTGCGGATCCGATCGCTGCCCGGCTGCTGGTGAAGTTGATGTTGACGACGGTCTTGCCGGCGCTGAGGGCCGCCATGTTGGCGATCGCGCCGCCGGCACTGGCCGGCAGCAGGATGCCGACATTCTGCTCGGGGCTCTGCCGCCGGATGACGCCGGCGAGGCGGATGGCCGCGGTCGCGAACCGGTGGCAGCTCAGTGACTGGCCGGACGTGTCGCTGACCGCCAGCGCGCCGCCGCCGCGCTTGGCGGTCTGCAGCCAGGCCTCGGCCAGGGTTGGCAGCGTATCGACGTGCGCCTGCCAGGCGCCGACCGACAGTTCGCCGACGGCCTGCTTGACCGCGACGGCGTCGCTGTCGATCGACAGGGGCGTGCCAAAAGCGACGACGATGTTACGGGTCCAGCCGCTGCGTCGGATGCGTTTGAGACCCTCGCCGGCACGGGAGAAGCGGCTGCCCCAGAGACCGCGCAGGTAAAATGGCAGGATGACGGCGTCCGCGTCCTTTGCCGCCTGCTCGAATCCCTTGCGGAACTCGCCGAGCTGGCCGTTGCGGCTGATCGCACCCTCCGGGAACAGGCAGACGACCTCGCCGTCGTTCAGCGCCTGGTGGACGGCATCGAGCGCGTCGCGACTGCGTCCGCTGGAGATCGGGATCACACCGAAGAAGTCGAGAAAGCGCTTGAGGTACCAGCGTTCGTAGATGCTGCGTTCCATGACGAAGCGGACCGGGCGCGGCGAGGCCATCTGCAGCACGGCCCAGTCGATCCAGCTGATGTGGTTGCCGAGCATCAGCACGCCGCCGGCCGAGGGCAGGTTGTGCAGGCCCTGCACTTCGAGCCGGTAGTGGGTTGCCATCAGGCGCGACACCAGCAGGCGCACCATCGACTGCGGCAACTTGTACAGTGTGTACGCGGCGCCGGCGAAGGCGATGACGGCAAGCGCCGCGATCATCGCGACCGCCGGCACCAATCGCATGGCCGCGACGACCGTCAGGCCGAGGAACGCCAGCATGACGAGGTTCTGGACCAGGTTGTTGGCCGCCAGCACGCGGCCGAGCTGCTTGTCGTCGGCGTGGAACTGGATCAGGGCGTTCAGCGGTACCAGGAACAGTCCGCCGAGCACGCCGAGCATGATGAAGTTGATGCCGTGCGCGAGCGGTGATTCCAGGCCGGGCATCAGCACCAGCGCCACGCCGATACCGATTGCCGCGACCGGCAGCAGGCCGGTCTCGATGTACGATCGTGACAAGCGGCTGGCGATCAGCGAGCCCAGGATGATGCCGATGCCGCTGCAGGCCAGCAGACCCTGGATGACCACGGTGTTGTCGATCGCCAGCGATGCCTTGGCGAACGACGGGAACACGGCGAGAACGACCTGCGAGATCGCCCAGAAGATCGACAGGCCGATGACCGACAGGCGGATGACCGGGCGCGCCAGTGCCGAGCGCAGGTTGACCCGGACCGAGCGGCCGCTCAGGTAGGCCGGCCAGTCGAAGCGCTGGCCGGTATCGGTCTGTTTCAGCGTCGGCAGGCGGTAGACGAACCAGACCTCGACCAGGCAGCCCGCCACGAGCCACCAGCCGACGCTGGCCGTCTGCGGTAGCAGCGTGGCGGCATCGGTGTACTGCGCGTCGGCAAGATTATGCTCGAACAGGATCGAAAAGAAGAAAATGCCGCCCAGGATCGCTGTCGTCGTCGTTGCCTGGACGATGCCGTTGGCGGTGGCGAGTTGCTCGGTACCGACGAGTTCGCGGATGAAGCCGTATTTCGCGGGTGACAGGATCGCGCTCTGTACCGCCAGCAGGAAGGTCATCGCAAACGCGGCCCAGAACCAGCCCTGGTAGTAGCTCAGCGTGATCAGCAGCGTCAGGCCGACGGCGACCCAGGCGCTGGCGCGCATGACACGGTTCTTGGCGAACTTGTCGGCGAGGAAGCCCGATGGCGTGAACAGCAGCACGAACGGCAGCAATATCAGCGCGTTGACGACGGCCGTCAGCATGATCTGCGTCTCGCCGTCGTAGACCTTGAACAGGGTGTTCTGGATCACGATCTTGTGACCGAGGTCGACGAAGGCGTTGAGATAAACGGCACTGACGAAGGCGACAAAGCCGGCGTTCTTCAAATGTGAACTCATCACGATATCCCGCGTTGTTGTTGTCTGGGCCGCAGGCTAACCCTGCGGCGTCTGGTGAACCAGGAAAACAGGAAAAGTCGCGGCCTACGCCCACCCGGGTCGCGCCGGGCGCCACCTGTTCAGGGCGACCAGTAAACAGCCCACCAGCCACCCGGCGAGGTGTGCCGACGGGACACTCGGCCAGGCGGTCTGTGTCAGCAGCGCCCGGCCATCGGCCATTTCGACGAGAATCTTCAGTAGCGAGCCGAGACCGATGGCCCAAACCAGCCAGTGTCCCGAACGCTTCCATGTCGTCCACAAGGCGAGGATCAACAGCGTGTTCAGCGCACCGGACAGACCACAATAGCGCACGATCCCGGGCAGGCCGGTCCACAGCCACAGGTCGACGCCGATGCTGCCGGCCAACAGGCCGAGCGGCAGCAGCCAGCGCCTGGACGATTCGACGATGCTGCCGAGCAGCAGCAGGGCAGTCAGGTTCCAGGCCAGGTGGCCGGTGTCGCCATGCACCCAGTGCCCGCTGAGCAGTCGCCACCATTCGCCATCAGCGACGGCTGCGCGATCGTAGACCGCCGCGTCGGCGGCTGGGCCGGCGACGGCATACAGCCCGATCGCCAACCCGGCCAACGACAGCGTGAGCCAGGGAAGCCTGCAGATCCAGGCGATCATGCAATCCCACTCACGCAACATGGCTCAGCCCCCGGCCATCGGGCGACGACGCAAGGCCAGCCACACCAATGGCAGCATCAGCAGCACGGCGACGAAATCGATGCTGCCGCCGCCACTGCCGCCGTGCGACGCACGCGTGCCGCTGTACATCGGCTGCTGCGTGTCGACCCGGCGCGATACCGGTGCCTGCTGCGACCGCTGTTGCTGCGCGGCCTGTTCGGTCGCGACGCGCTGGCGGTTGTTGCGTGCGATGCCGTGTTGCTCGAACACCTCGTCGCGCACGACCAGCATCGAGGTGTAGTCGGTGACCAGGCCGTGTTCGGTGGCGATGTCGACAATGGCCTGGCGCGTGTCGGCCTGTTCGCCGAAGTCGGCGATTTGTTGGTTCAGGTCCTCGATCGAGGCGAATGCCCACAGCCGCTCGATCTCCGGGTTCTGCTGGCTGACAGCGGGAAACGCGAACTGCGTGCGATACGCGATGCGTTCACCGGAGCGCCTGCCCTCCAGCTCGACCGACGCGCTGCCATCACCCCAGTAATGTCCGAACACGACCAGCTGCTGGCCGCGGTACAGGGTGCCCAGTGTCTGTGGTGCCAGGTCGGCGGTCTTGATGCCGTCGATCGAGACGCGCACGCCGTGCAGGGCCTCGTGCGTCAGCTTGCCGGTGGCCGTCAGCAACTGGCCGACGATATCGTCGCTGTTCGAGATGCTCAGCGCGAAGCCGCCCGATTCGCGGGTCATCGCGTCGAGTAACGGCCGGTTGGCGCTGTTGCCCATGACCATCGTGAACAGACGCACGTCCTTGCGCGCGATGAGCTTGAGGAACTGCCGGTGTTCGACCTCGCCGACGTTGGCGACACCGTCGGTGACCAGAATCACGCCGCTGCTGCGATCGGCATCGAGCGCATCGAGGCCTTCGGCCAGGCCGCGGTACAGGTTGGTGCCGCCACCGGGGCTGATGCCGGCAACGGCCTGGCTGTACCGGTTGACGTTCTCCGCTGTTGCGTTGGCGAATCCCTGCGTCAGTTCGCGCACGCCATCGTTGAACAGGATGATGCGGAAGCGGTCACCGGCGCGCAGCTTTTGCAAGGCACGCTGGACGCCGTCCGCCAACGTGGCGTACTTGCCCTGCATCGAACCCGAGATATCGAGCACGAACACCCAGTCACGGCCCTCGGTGATGGGTTGCAGGTCCTCGCCCGGGGTGACGACCATCATGAAGGTGCCGCGACCGTTGGCATCCGGCTTGTGCGTTACCAGGTCGACGCTGCCGGGCAGTCCCGGTCGATGACGCCAGTAGACGACGAGGTCGCGATCGAGCCGGAATGACGGCGTGCCGGCGACTGCTGCCGTGGTGTCTTCCGCCCGGTCGGTCGCCAGTTCCCGGCCCGAGGCATCGGCCGACAGATCGACCGCCTGGTTGATCAGCTGTACCCGCCATTCGCCTTCCGCGACCTGGGTGACCGTGGCACCCGGCCTGCCGGGAATGCGCACCGCGTCGACCGGGTAGGCCGAGCGCAGGTGCACGTTGAAGGTGAAGGATCCGGACACGGTCTCGTTGGCGGTCCAGAACGCGAGCCTGGCCTCGTCGACGCCGCCTTCCTCGAGCGGGTAGACGTAACGGCCGATGCCGGTGTCGACATGGGCCGGTTGCATGTAGACCAGGCGCACCCGCGTATCGGCGCTGGCGCGGACCGGCGAGACGAACACGTCGAAGGTGCGGTAGCCGTCCTGCTCGGTCAGGCCGGCATCGCGGCCGGCGGATTTTTCCTGTTCGTAGACCTGGCGCGCCTGCTGCTTTTCGAGCACCTCGCCGACGACCGGTTTGCCGTCGATCCACAGCGTGAACTCGCTGACGGCGCCCTTCTCGGGCACCGGGAAGCTGTAGTGGGCCTCGAGGTCGCGCGGGTGCGGATTGTGGAACACCTGCTCGACGCGGGTGATCGCGTAACCGTCCTCGATGACGACATCGACATGGTGGTCTTTGAGCGTCAGGGCGGGCAGGCTGCCGTCGCTGGGGGTCAGCAGCCCAGCGGCCTGCACGGTGCCGATCAACACCCATGCGGCCATGCCGGTGAGGGCGGATCGGACAAAGGTTGCAAATGTGCTTTTCACGTCGGTTTCCTTTTCGTGGGTGGGTGGAAAACCTCGCTGCCGTTGTCCGGCATGTGCTGCGAGGATTCGTGAAAAGGCTCTGACGAAGGCGCCTTATCTGCAACGAAAATGGAAAATGTCGTGCGGATTGTTTCTTTTGGTATTGCTATTCGATACTTTCGTGTAACCCATCCGTTTTCGCCAGCCAGGGCCCGCCCACATGCCACAGACCCAACAACTGATCGATACGCTGAAATACGCGCTGAAGGCGCAGAAAAAGACCTACGCCGATGTCGCCCGGGCGCTGGACCTCTCTGAGGCCAGCGTCAAGCGCCTGTTCGGCGACCGCAACTTGTCACTGTTGCGGCTCGAACAGGTCTGCCAGCTGGTCGACCTGGAGATATCCGACCTGGTGCAGTTGATGAACCAGCGCGCACAACACATCACCCAGCTGTCGCGCGCGCAGGAGGAGGAGATTGCCGGCGACCACATCCTGTTGCTGGTGACCGTGTGCGCGCTGAACCGTTGGTCGTTGCAGGAGATTCTCGCCAACTACCGCATCTCCGAGACCGACGCGATCCATCGCCTGGCGCGTCTCGACCGGTTGAAGATCATCGAGCTACTGCCGGGCAACCGCATCAAGCTGCTGATCTCGCCGAATTTTCACTGGATCGAGAACGGCCCGATCCAGCAGTTGTTCCACAGTCGCCTGCAGGACGATTTCTTCAACTCACGTTTCGACCGCCAGACCGAACGCCTCGTCGTCGTCAACGGCATGCTGTCCAAGCGCAACAACGCGGTCTTGCAGAAGAAGATGCAGCGACTGGCGCGGGAGTTCGACGAGCTCAACGACGAGGATGCGGGGCTGCCGCTCGATCAACGTTTCGGCGTGACGATGGTGATCGCGATGAGCGACTGGCGATTCGGCCTGTTTTCGGGTCTGCAGCGCTGAGCGAGGCTGATCGTGCGAAGACGGGAACCGGCCGATGGCACAGGGGGCGGTACAGCGCCCGGGCCGGGCAAGCCAGGGTCAGATGGTCGCCAGGTAAGTCGCGAAGGCCTTCGAAAACAGAGAACGTTCGGTCAGCGTGGACCGGATCAGCTTGACGGTCTCGGCATTGTGCTCCAGGTCGCGGAACAGCCGCTGGACGACGTCCACGGTCACTTCGTCCAGCAGCGCTTCGGCGGCTGATGGGTCGGTGGCCGCGAGATCGTTCTGCATGGCTTCGACGAGACGCGGATGGCTGAACACCATGAAGCGAATGAGTGCCTGCGAGACCAGCATGTGGACAATGTAGGTCGTCGGGTCCTTCGCATCCGCCCAGGAGCGGAAATGGAGATAGGCCCTGCTGTAATTCAGTCGGTGGATGTCCAGCCGGTCCGGGCAATGGCGCGACCAGTAGTGTCGAAAGGCGATGAAGGACTCGACCATGGCTGCGGCGTTCTCGTCCGTGTTCGGCCCCCATTCCGCGAGCGGCCTGCCTAGCCGGTCTGAATAGACCTCGGCCACCTGCTCCAACAGTGTCTTGAGACGACCGCCAGTGGAGTTGTTGACGCGTGCGTACAAGATGGTCTGAATCAGCGCGATGGCGACCTTCGGACTCACCTGCAACTGCGTGAACTCGCTGTCCAGCCGCGCGCGTACGTCCGCATCCGCCAGTTCCTCGATGCCAGCAAGGATCTGCGCGTCCGCATCCTGACGGCCCATCGCGTCCGTCAACATCGCCGCCAGGTGCACGACGAAAAACTGCCGCGATGCCAGCGGGTAATCGGGCAGGGCCAGCAGTTGGCAGAAGACGTCCGTGATCAACGCTGCACCTTGATCGTTGGAGCCGGGTCTTGGCCGGTCGAAGTCGCGGACACCTGCCGGCTCACGCGGTAAGTGCCCGGCCGCAATCTCAACCGGTTCGGTGGCATCGGGCTCCACGAGACAGAGCCGTGCCGCTTCAGGGCAGGACAACGTCGAACCCATAATCAGTTGGCCGCCACTCCGGACGAGGACCCGGGGGTAAAAGGTGCACGTTTCACTGAGATAGTCCTGGCCGAAGTCCTTGTGGATTCGGCAGAGGTCATCAGCATCGAGAAACACGCAGCGACGATCGCCTGCGAGTCGGATCTTTGCGAAATTGACGGGGGTTGGGTTACTGCGCTGCCTGCGCATCCCTGACTTGATACGCGATCCCAGGCTCGCGGGCGCCTTCCTGGCCGCTTTCAGCAGGCGCTTGTAGCTGGCTTCGTCCACGGTTACCCGCCAGCCCACACAGCACGAGTCGGGACACTCGGCGCCGATACAGCGGAACCCGGCGAGATAGTTCAGCGTCTTGATATCGCCTTCCATACAATCTCTAGCGCAAAAGTA
The DNA here is from genome assembly GCA_020445315.1 of Gammaproteobacteria bacterium. Taxonomy (GTDB): domain Bacteria; phylum Pseudomonadota; class Gammaproteobacteria; order Chromatiales; family Chromatiaceae; genus Thiosocius. The sequence goes on along the minus strand of JAGRGW010000354.1, from coordinate 5,150 downwards.
TCGACTCGTTCGTCGGCAGTATAAACCACGTTAACATTGGCTCGCAGCGAGCCCCACCGTTTCGATGCATAGCCAGCCCGGCGGCAGTATCTTGAATTCGACGCCGTACCTGGAAGGCCCTTTTCCGCCGTGCGTCTACTCGCCGTTTTTCGGATCGCCGCGATCGCGCTGGGTTTAAACCCCGTTTTTTGCGCTTGCCTGCCGGTGCGCCGGCATGTCCGCATTCGATGTATTCCACCCGACGCTGTCGACAGTTGAGTTCTACAGGGACCCTGTCCTCGACCTGTCGCGCTGCCCGGGAGCTGTTATTCCGGGTACCGATCGGCCATCACGTCGCCTCCGGTATCGCCGGACACTCGTTGAATATGCGCGCACTGCATTGCCGGCACACATCGGCATCCAGTTGCCGCACCAGTTTGCGGATGGCGACTGTTTTGTTGTCGAAGAAATGGTCTTTGCCGATGTCCTTGACCATGTGCGTTCTCGCGGCGAACTCGTAGACCGATGACTTGAGGCCGACGAAAAACAGACCGCCACCGAGTTTCTCCAGTTGCCGGTTTTCCGCGACCAGGGCCTCGACGCCGGCCAAGTCGATGAAGTTGATACCCGTCCCGACAATCAGGATGTGGGTGATTTGTTCTCCTTCGACGATGCGTGCAATTCGGTTCTGTATGTAGTTGATGGAGCCGAAGTAGATCGACATGTCGATCCGGATGATCTTCAACTGTGGGCATTGACGGACCGGTGCATTCTCCACGTTGATCAACTTGCGACTCGCGTCACCGGGCGGCTTGTCCATTGCCATGGCCGGGATGTACGGCGTAGAGGTCTTGGCCAGGAAGAATACCAGCGACAGCAGGACACCGAGGTAGATGGCAAACTCGAGTTCGAGAAACAGCGTCGCGAAAAAGGTCGTCAGCAGGACCGCGGATTCCGCGACGCTGACGCGCAGCGTGTTGGCAATGTGGTGGAAATCGATCAGGTTGTACGCCACCAGCAGGATCACGCCCCCCATGGCCGCGATCGGCAGGTAGGCCGTCAGCGGGGCAATCAACATGACGATGACCATCAGGACTATTGCAGCAAATATCGCCGACAGCGGGGTACGCGCGCCGGCCTCGTAGTTGATGCCGGAACGCGTGAACGAGCCGGAACCGGCGTAGCTCGAGAGGAAGCTGCCGGCCATGTTCGACAACCCCTGGCCAATGAATTCCTGGTTGGCATTGATGCGTTGGCTCGATTTCGTCGCGACGGCCCGGCTGATGGAGACGGCCTCGATCAGGCCGAGCAGGGCAACGGCGAAGGCCTCGGGCGCAAGCATGCGTATCGTTTCGATGGAAAACGTGGGCGAGGACAAAGGTGGCAACTGAGCCGGGATTTCGCCGACGAGTTTGATGCTGTCGGTCAATGGCGTCAAAAAGATGGCCAGCAGGCTGCCGGCGACCATCCCGATCAACAGGTTGGGCATCCTCCGACTCAGCCGTTTGACCAGTAGCGCTGTCACCAGCGTGACGACGGCAACGGTAACGAGATACGGGTTGATGCTACCGGCACCAACGTAGATGTCATACCAGGTGTGGAGAAACGATTCTCCCTTCGGTATATCGATACCGAGGATATGCTTCATCTGGCTGGTCGCGATCAGGATAGCCGCACCGGCCGTGAAGCCGATAACCACGGTATGCGAGACGAAGTTCACCAGGCTGCCGAGCCGGGCCAGGCCGAACGCGAACTGATAGACGCCGGCGAGGAACGTCAAGGTCAGTGTCAGCGAGATGAACTCGGGTGTACCGGGCTGCGCATGGTGGCTGATGGCCGAGAACACGACGATGGAAATCGCCGTCGTCGGGCCCGAAACCAGGTGCAGCGACGAACCGAACAAGGCGGCGACAATCGGTGTCACCATGGCCGTATACAGGCCGTACTCCGGCGGAAGGCCCGCGATGGTGGCAAACGCGACACCCTGGGGCAGCACGATCACGGCACCCGTGAGACCGGCGAAGAAATCCGCTTTCAGCGACTGTACGGTGACGAGAGGGAACCAGCGCAGAAACGGGAACAACAAGGCAAGGCGTGAATACAGGGTCATGGTCGGTGCCGGATGTTTGGAAATCAATTCAAAAACGTGGAAAAGGCGCTTAGATTGGCGCGAAAGGTCATGGACTCAAGGCGATTGGCGCATCGTGGTCGTCATGGCAGGAACAACACATCCGCTGTCAATCCCGCCAGAAGTCAGGTGACAACAGTACGAGAAGCGTGAATATCTCCAACCGACCCAGCAGCATGGCAATCACGGAAACGATTTTGCCGAGGTCCGAGACGTCCTGGAAGGTGTAAGCGACCTGGCCGAGACCGGGGCCGAGATTATTCATGGAAGTCGCTACGGCGGCAAACGCCGAGGTCTCGTCGAGACCGGCATGAATCATCACCAGGGTCAGGATGGCAAAGGCCGTTACGTACATCGCGAAATAGCCCCAGACACCCTGCACCATGCTGCTGTCGACCAGGCGTCCACCGAGCCGCAACGGCAGTCGTGCATGGGGATGCAGCAACTGTCGAATCTCTAGGATGCCCTGTTGGACCAGTAACAGCAAACGCATCACCTTCATGCCACCGGCCGTCGAGCCGCCGCAACCGCCGATAAAACTGATCATGATCAGCATCAATGGCAGAAAATCCGGCCAGTGGGTGAAATCGACGATACCGAAACCGGTACTGGTGACCACCGAGACCACTTCGAAGACTGAGTCGCGCAGGCTGTCGTGCCAACCGTTGTACCCCCCCTCGGTCAACAGAACCAGGCTGATGAGAATGGTGACAGTCAAAACGATGGCGAGAAAACTGCGCGATTCGATGTCGCGAAGGTAGTGCAAGGGGCGTCGCTGGTACAGCACGGTGAAATGCACGCCAAAATTGATCGCGGCCAATAACATGAAAACAACGGCGATCGACTCGATCACTGCACTGTCGAAGTAGGCGAGACTGGCGTCGTGGGTGGAAAATCCGCCCGTGGACAGCGTGGAAAGGCTGTGCGCGATTGCGTCGAATGCGGACATGCCGGCAAACCAGTAGGCAAGCGCGCAAATTGCGGTCAACCCGAGGTAGATCATCCACAGGATACGTGCCGTCGCCGCCAGTCTCGGGGTCAGTTTTTCACCTTTCACCGGCCCTGGTGTCTCGGCGCGGTACAGTTGCATGCCGCCGATACCGAGCATCGGAAGCACGGCGACACCCAGCACGATCAGTCCCATGCCGCCGAGCCATTGCAGCAACTGGCGGTAGAAAAGCAGAGACTTGGGCATCTCGTCCAGCCCCGTGAGCACCGTGGCACCGGTAGTCGTGACGCCCGAGGCCGACTCGAAGAGTGCGTCGACGAGGTCCATCCCGAAACCGAGTACCATCGGCCAGGCACCGAGAAGGGTCAGCAGGATCCAGAAAGATGCAACGATCAGGAAGCCATCCCGGGTACCGAGGTGGTTCTGGTTCATCAGGGGGCGGCCGATGATGAACAGTACGGAACCGAGGGCAAGGTAGCTCAACATCGGCAACAGGAAGCTCGAGGTCGCCTGTTCGCCGTAAATCAGGCCAATCGCGACTGGAAACGCCAACGTGCTACCGAACAGGCCGATAAAGATCCCGACGATTCGACAAACGGCAAGCAGGTGCACGGCGGGGAGGGAGGTCCAGGTACAGCTTGAGACCGAAAATACAACAAGCAGGCCCGGAATGCATTGGAATAGTGAGCAACAGCTGGTGCGCCGCGATGGTGCGGCCAGGTTCGGGTCGGCGAGGACTAAAATTACTCCTTGTCCGCAGCGATAGGCTTTCGTATGGCGTTTTCCGCAAATCTCGGCTTGCTGTGGCAGGACCGGGCACTGCCCGACGCGATCAGGGCGGCCGGGGCTGCCGGGTTCGATGCCGTGGAGTGCCATTGGCCCTTTGCGGTGTCGACCGACGACGTCAATAAGGCGCTAAACGAAACCGGGCTGCCGATGCTTTGTCTCAATACCGCGCCCGGCGACCTGGCCAGCGGTGATTTCGGTCTGGCGGCACTGCCGGGCCGGGAGACCCAGGCGCGCGGCGCGATCGACCAGGCGATTGCCTACGCGCACCAGGTCAAAGCCGCAAAAATCCACGTGATGGCGGGCAAGGCCCAGGGTGACAAGGCGCATCGGACATTCGTCGGTAATCTGCGTTACGCGCTGGCCCACGCGGCCCCGCGTGGCATCGCCGTGCTGATCGAACCGCTGAACCGTTTCGATGCCCCGGGCTATTTCCTGCAGACCACATCCCAGGCCCAGGGGATCATCGACGAGATCGGTGAGCCCGGCCTGCAACTGATGTTCGACTGCTATCACGTCCAGATCATGGAAGGTGACATCACACGTCGACTCAGGACGCTGATGCCAATCATCGGCCACGTGCAGGTCGCTTCCGTGCCGGACCGTAGCGAGCCCGACCGCGGTGAACTCGATTACCGGCACGTTTTCGGGGTGCTGCAGGCGCTCGGCTACCGGGCACCGATCGGCGCGGAATACCGGCCCGCGACAACGACCGATGCCGGGCTGGGCTGGCTGCGCGTCATGGGTGGTCCATGACGCGCTTGCGGGTGGCGCGCATTACTCCAGCAACATGGGCAGAACCATGAACAGCCAATCGATGCTTGGCGGCGGTTCGGGGCCGCCGGGTTGGGGCATGACGTAGAACAGGGGCGCCCAGTCCGAGGCTGAATAGCCGGTCCAGTAGATGGCCCGGGCGGAGAACGCGTAAGCCGTTTCGTCCATGGGCGTGAAGTTGAACCCGGAACCGCCGCCCAGGTTCTGAACCGTCTCGGAGACCACGACGCTGGCGTTGGTCACCTGGATGTTGTCGAGCAGGAAACTGACCGAGTTCGATGTGCCGGGATAGTAGCTGCCGGCGCCATCGAACCCATACACGGCCCGGAAACGGACGATGCGGTCGGCAAAGGCGGCGAGCGATATCGACCGGTTGACGAACGCGCTGTCCTGCAGGCCGTTGGTGGTCACGTTCTGGGTGAAAAGACCGTGCCAGGTCGCACCACCATCCAGGCTGACCTGGACTGACGCGAACTGATCGCTCGTCGAGTAACCGAGCTTGGACGAGAACACGAGTTCGCTGCTCGACGAGGG
>JAGRGW010000353.1 GCA_020445315.1 Gammaproteobacteria bacterium | reverse complement strand
TTCGAACTCAAGTCGTCGGGCATGAAGATGAGCGGTGGCCCCAAGCCGTTCGGGATCGACGCCGAGGTCGTACCCGGGGTCCTCGCACGCATCGGGCAGTCCAGTGCCCATTTTCGCGGCTTCCATATCTTCAGTGGTTCGCAGAACCTGCGCCCGGACAGCCTGGTCGAGGCCCAGAACGCGACCTTCGACCTCGCCTACCGCCTCGCCGACCAGGCCCCGGGGCCGGTCGAGATGCTGAACATCGGCGGTGGATTCGGCATTCCCTATTTTCCCGGCGAGCAACGCCTCGATCTCGAACCGGTCTGCGACAATCTCGGTGGTCGCGTCGACGAATGCCGACAACGTCTCGACGGCGTCGAGATCGTCATGGAACTGGGGCGCTACCTGGTCGCCGAGGCCGGCGCCTACGTCTGCCGCGTCGTCGACAAAAAGGTATCGCGCGGCCTGACCTACCTGGTGACCGATGGCGGTCTGCACCACCATCTCGCCGCATCGGGCAATTTCGGCCAGGTCATTCGCAAGAACTATCCGGTCGTGATGGCACACGCGGTGAACGACGGCCCGCGCGAGACCGTCAGCGTCGTTGGGCCCTTGTGCACACCACTGGACATTCTCGGTGACAAGATGGAACTGGGACGCGCGGACGTCGGCGACTTCGTGGTCGTGCTGCAGTCGGGTGCGTACGGTTACACCGCGAGCCCGCACCTGTTCCTGGGTCATCCGCCGCCAAAGCAGATCCTGGTCTGACTCCAGGGCACCCAGCCGGCGAACTCAGAACTCGTATCCAAAAGCCGCGATATCACGAGAGTACCTTTCGGCCACCAATTGACGAGTTGCGTCATCGTAGTAATCACTGTACGCAGCCCTGGCCCTGCGTTGAACATGGGGCAATTGAACAGCCTCGCCATTGACATTGACACTATTCATGAGCTGCTCGAATCCGGCCTCCAGATTCTCGAAACGTATTATCGCATCGAGCGGTTCATCAAGGATCTCGTGATAATGAAGCGACCGATAGAATTCGTGGGGATGAGGCTGCAAAGTCATCAGAAAGTGTTGGAATGAAGGGGGTTCTTTTCCCTTGAGGTGCGTAGTTGCGCCCCACCACCAACCCGTAGCCCACATAGAAACCAGGCGGTCCCAGGGATTTCGCACGATCGAGAACTTCGTGTAGCTCTGCCATATCTCTTCACCGTACAGTGCCCGCGCCTGGGAAGCAGAGATATGTTTCGACCCCGGATCAATTGTCCACCAATCACCGCCAACCAGTGCTGTTTCCACACTACTACCGCCGGTACGGGCTATGTGAATGAACAACAGTTTACGTTTGTGATCAATCATAGACGGATGGCTTAGTGTATTGCGGCAGACTTCTCTCTTTGCTACCGACTTGGCATCTCTCTCAGCCAGTCGCGGCACCACGCAGCCACCTGGTCGCGCCACACCGCGCGCGAGAAGGTGTGATCGGCCTCGTCCAGGCGATGGAGTTCGACCGACGACGCCCTCGTCCACGCCTGCCAGGCGGGATTCTCGCCGACGCGGTCTTCGTACTCGCGTGCAGTCAGGTCGTTGCCGCTCAGGATCAGCAGCGTGCGGCCGCCGAACCCGATCTGTGATTCACGGACGCGCTCCGGCAGCGGCCGGTTGCTGTCTGCCGCCGGTCCGGCAACACGGCCACCCTCGTCCGGCCGGCTGTGGCGAAGCTTGCCGATGAAATCGCGCAGCGAACCGACGAGATCGAATTCGAGGCGTGCGATCTTGCGCCACAGCGCGGGGTCGAGCAGCCGCTGCAGGTAGTAATGCCGAATGAACGCCTGCGCCTCGCCCTCGCTGGTACGCACCCAGGGATTCAGCGCGACCTGGCCGATCACCCGGCTGTCGTGGACCGCGTAGAACGCGTTGGCACTGGCCGCGTCGCACAGACCCCAGAGCACGACGCCGGTGAGCGTCGGTTCCTGTTGCATCAACGTGTCCACGGCGATACCGATATCGGCATCGATGGCCTCGAAGTCGCGCCAGGCGCCGTCGCTGTCGCCCATGCCGAGGTAGTCGAACCGCAACACGGGGAAGCCGGCGGCGGCGAGATCCCGTGCCAGCAACGTGAACTGGCGATGGCTGCCGACACGGTACTGCGGACCGCCGACGACGATGACGACCCCGGTCCGCCCGGGCTCGCCGTTGGCGCGGTGCAGGATGCCGAGCATCTGCTCGCCGTGGTGATCGAGCCACAGGGCCTCTTCGGTCAAACCGCTCATGCCTGCAGCATCCATTCACTGGCCCGCTCGGCGAGGACGTCGCAGGCAGCGATCTCCTGCGTCATCCAGAACTGGTCGCCGACCAGAGCCTCGGCGGTAACGTCGCAATCGGACTGCCAACCGTCGACGAGTCGCTGGCTGACCGGCATCAGGGGCCGGTCCGCGGCCGCCGCGATCTCGAACCAGGCCAGCCGTCGAACACGCTCGAGCCGGATGTCGGCCAGCTTCAACGCGGGCAGCTGCGCGGCCATTTCGCTGCTCAGCCGGTAACCTCCCGTCTCGACGCCATCGCCGTTCGCGAGCATCGCCTTGAGATCGGCCATGCTTTCCTCGCCGCGACCTGCGGTCATGCCGGCGGCGAGTCGAAGACGCAGCATCTGCGTCAACTGTTGCTTGCCATCTGCAACCGGGTGCAGCAGGGCCAGTTGCTCGACCGGGTGGCGGGCAACGGCATCCGCTGCCAGCAGCGCGCCGAACCGCAATGCGACGAGATCGACGGCGCGGCCCCGCCCGAACACCTCGACGATTCGGTCGATATCGCGCCGCCAGCCGTCGACCGAGGCCTCCGAGAACTCGCCGGCACTGTCGCCGGTACCGTGCAAGTCGGCGAGCACGACCTCGCGCCCGTTGCTGCCGATGGCGCGGACGATCGCCGACAGGACGTGCCGCGACTTGTTCAGTTCCTCGGCGAACGGGGGGATGACGATGACGGCACGCGCACCATCGACGGGTTCCGGGTGTTCGTACCCGGTGCAGAACAGCGTCCCCGAGGGCCCGTCAATAAAACGTGCGAAGCGCATGCCGGCCGGGCAGCGTCAGAGTTTGCTGTTGACGAAGTCGGTCAGGTTTTGGAGGGTCTCGAAGGTCTCGGCGGTGATGTCGTCGTCATCGACTTCGATCCCGATCTGCTCTTCCAGGGCGGTGATGACGCCGACGACGGCCATGGAATCGAATTCCGGAATATTGCCCAGCAGGGCTGTTTCCGGTTGCAGGGACTGCGTGCGATCACCCAACTGCAGCACATCGCCGACGATCTGTCGGACCTGTTCGAATGTAGCCATCAGACTGCCTTCACCTTTAGCAACGGTTTCATATGAATCAAACGCGCAACTATATCAGAGTGCGCCGGGTTTGATCGCTTATCCTGCGGCGGCCACTCGGGCATAATGCCGGGCGGTCGGGAACCGTACCGTCGATCAAGCCCCGCTGCAGCGCAATCCGGCAGAACTGCCAGGAAAAGCTCAAGAAAATGGCGCCTTCTGACGATGAATCTCGTAACTGACCGAACCCGCGTCACGCGCAGGTCCACGCTTCCCAGGGGAATCCAGTCTTGATCATTCCAGGTGTCATTGGCCGTATGGTTGTCAGCCGCGAAGCGCCGCCGCTTACGGGGGTGACCGAAGCCGCTGTCGAACATCTCAGCACCGGCGACGACTTCAAACCCTTCAGCGCCGTCGGCTGCCTTGCCGGCGCCGTTGGCGGTGGCGCGATGCAGGAAGAAGGCATCAGCTGCGCGCTGAGCGGCAACATCGACTGGCTGAGTTACGAGCTCGCCGACGTCCAGATGAAACGTGGACCCGAGGCGGCCTTGTGCCAGGCCTATCGTCGCCATGGAGCGGATTTCCTGCACCTGATCGGCGGTCGTTTCAGCGTCGTCGTCTGGGACGCGGACGCACGCAAGGGGCTGGTTGCCTGCGACCGCTTCGGCCAGATCCCGGTTTTCTGGTTGCGCGCCGATGACGGCAGTTTCTGTTTTGCCCCCACGGCCGATGCGGTCATGGCCATCGCCGGTGTGCGCCCCGAACTGTCCGACCAGGGCATTTTCAACTACCTCTATTTCCACATGGTGCCGGGGCCGCAGTCGGTCTACGCCGGGGTGAACAAGCTCATGGCCGCCCAGGTGTTGGAGATAGACGATACCGGCTGTCGCCCGCGCCGTTACTGGGTGCCGGAGTTCCGTGAATCGGCCGACCGTTCGACGTCGGATGCGGCCGAGGAAATGCTGGGGCTCCTGTCCAGTTCGGTCAATCGCCTGGCAATCGGGGCGGATACCGGTGCCTTTCTCAGTGGCGGTCTCGACAGCTCGACGGTCGCCGGCCTGCTGGCACGGCACCAGCCGAAGCCGAAGACCTACTCGATCGGATTCGACGCAGAGGGTTACGACGAGATCGCCTTCGCGCGTATCGCCAGCGAGCGTTTCGATACCGATTTCCAGACCTACTACGTGACCCCGGACGACGTCGTCGACGCACTGCCAAAGATCGCCGCCGCCTACGACGAGCCCTTCGGTAACTCGTCGGCGTTGCCAACCTATTTCTGCGCGCACGTGGCGGCCAACGACGGTCGCCAGCGCCTGCTGGCCGGCGACGGCGGGGACGAGCTGTTCGCGGGCAACGAGCGCTACGCCAAGCAGACCGTGTTCGAGAACTACCAGTTGGTGCCGGCGTGGTTGCGCAAGGGTCTGTTCGAGCCGCTGCTGTTCAACCTGGCACCGCAGAGTGTGGGGTTGTTCCGCAAGGCCCGCAGCTACGTCGAGCAGGCCAACATCGGGCTGCCCGATCGGCTGCGTACCTACAACTTCCTCAACCGGCTGGGCCTGGACACGATCATGCAGCCGGAATTCCTCGCCGCGGTCGACCCCACCTACCCGTCGACGCTGGAAAGGCAGATTTACGGCCAGCCTGCCGAGGCATCTCGGCTGAACCGCATGCTCTACCTCGACTGGCAGCTCACGCTGATGGACAACGACCTGCGCAAGGTCAACCGGATGTGCCAGCTCGCCGGTATCGAGGTCGAGTACCCGATGCTGGATGATCGGCTGGTCGAATTCTCGACGCGCGTCTCGTCGGGTCGCAAGATGCGTGGCAATCGCCTGCGCCATTTCTACAAGCGCGCGGTTGCCGACTTGCTGCCGGCCGAGATCATCAACAAGTCAAAGCACGGCTTCGGACTGCCGTTCGGCGTATGGATGGCGGAGCACCCGCCGCTGCAGGAACTCGCCCGCGACAACCTGGCGCGCATGCGGCGCCGTCGTTACGTAAGACCCGGGTTCATCGACGAGATCGCCCGCCTGCACCGCGAGCAACACGCCGGGTACTACGGCGAAATGATCTGGATCCTGGTCATGCTCGAACTCTGGCTCACGGGACGTGGTATCGAGCCCTGAACCGGAAGGGTCTCCAAGGCACCGCCAACCGTTCCGGCTGAGCCAACGGGACGAGACAATTTTGCTGGTCGAGGCGAAGACCGCAGGCTACCGCCGGCAATTGCGACGATCTCCAACCCAAGCTACGGCGGATTGCCTCGTTCAGTTGGCCGAATAACGAATGGTTCGGGACGCCCTTTAGATCAACCCGTAGTGACAGCGTGCGAGATCCAGCGAGAACCGGTCCAGGTTGCGTGACCAGGGCGTGAAGCGCGGGACCTGGTAGGCGTCCGAGCGGGAATCGTACGTGCCCCATTCGGTCGACACTGCGCCGTCGAAACCGGCCTCGCGCACTAGTTCCACGTGCTGCGCGGCATAGTCCTTCCCCGGTTTGCCATTAGGATAGGCGAACCAGCTCAGCTGCTGCCCGATGATGGCCTCGAGGTCCCGTTTTCCGTCGACGATCTCCGCCAGTGCCCGGGTATCGTCCAGAGACGTCAGGATCGGGTGTGTGCGGGTATGCCCGCCGATCTCGGCGCATGACGACGCGGCCATCTCGCGCAGCTGGTCGCTTGTCATCATCAGCGTGCCGGGCAGCGGCGGCCCGGCCTCGACGAGTTCGTCGACCCGCCGCTGGCGTTCTGTCGGAGGCAGATGTTTCCAGGCCACGATGACCTGCTCGGCCACCTGGCGTCGCGAGGCTGCGTCGCCGAGCTGTGGGACCGGCCGATCATCGTCGACGGCGACCGGCAATTGCCCGTCATCCAGGCGTCTTACCGACTCGATGATCCGGTCGTTCCACATCATGCCGCCATCGAGGAAGCCGCTGGCGACGAAGAAGGTCGCCGGAACGCGGTGACGTTCGAGGATTGGCAGTGCGATATGGAAATTGTCGGCGTACCCGTCGTCGAAGGTGATGCTCAACGTACGCCCCGACAGTTCACCGGCTTCGGCCCGGCGCACGGCTTCGCCGAGCGGAATGCAATCGTAGTGGCGCGACAGCTGCCCAATTAGCGCGTCGAACCAACCGGCAACCGGTTCGGTCGGCAGCATCGGGTCGGCCTGTTTCAACACCCGGTGAAACATCAGCGTTTGGTGGCGGGGCGCGCGCATCGTCAGGGCACAGAGACGGCCGATCATGAATGCAGCTGCGGCGAGCGAAGGTGATGCTTGATGCGACGGGTCTCCTCGACCCAGATGCCATCCTCTTTCAAGCGTTGCTGCAACAGCAGGGAAATCGCCAGCAGGTGCCACGGCAGGTCGAAGTACGACATGCTGAGGAAGGCACCGCCGGTGCCGTAGGCCACCAGCGAGACCTGGATCATCCGTGCAAGGTCCGCGGCCCATCGGTATCGCTCGTGTGGCGCTGCGATCCTGACCGTTCGTCGCGCAATGATGAACCCGCCGAGGAACAGCACAAAGAACATGAGCAGGCCGAGCCAGCCGTGGTCGGCGAGCACGCTGAAGTAGATGCTGTGGGCGGCGGCGACGTTCTCGGGATTCGGCGCCCAGCGCACGAAGGTCTCGCTGTCCCACGACTCGAGCCCGGCGCCGGTGATATTGGCGTTCGCGGCATTGATCGAATAAGCCCAGGCGTTCAGACGCCCCATCGCCGAGGCGTCTTCCTTGTACGTTTCGATGCTGGACATGCGTTCGTGCCAGCTGTCGGGCATGAACATGAACATGATCGGCAGCAGCGGGACGATGAACAGCGCCGAAATCAGCTTCTTGTCGGTCTTCAGCCACAGGTAAAACGACACGCACAGGATCGACAGGAAGGCGCCACGCGAGAACGAACCGACCACCGCCAGGGCGATGAGCCCGAGCGCGAGCCACATCGCCCGCTTGTACCAGACGTTGGTCAGCTCGTGCCGCAACAGGTAATACCCCAGTGGCAGCACCATCAGTAACGCGATGGCGAGGTGGTTGTTATCCTCGATGAAGCTGCCGGGCGGCCCCCATACCCGGTGCGCACCGCCGGTCAACAGCGTGAATGCCCCGCCCTTGATGCCGAAGAAGCCAACCGACAGGAAGATTACCCAGACCATCATCTTGATGCGTTCAGCGCTGTGCATGATCAGCATCGTGATGAAGATGATCAGCTGGATCTTTATGATCTTGATGAACTGCAGCTGTGCCGCCTCGGGGAAATAGGCATTCAGCGTCGAGATGCCCATCCAGGCGATGAAGAACAGCCACACGCCGACCAGCCAGTGCTTGGGCAGGTACTTGGGCTCCCTGCTGAACAGGATCCCGACCAGCAGTGCCAGGGCGACGACCTGTGCGAACGGAAAATTGTAGGCCGCCCCCCAGGTCATGCGATGGGGGTTCATGTAGCTGAGCCACGACCAGGTCAAAACACCGATATGCGGCGCCCGCAGGATGAACGGGATCAGTCCGAAAATGATCGCGAACAGGGCGAGATCACGGATATTCCCCATGTCAGCGACCGAACTCCTTCTTGATCTGGTCGAGACTGGTATGCCGCACGTCTTTGCCCTTGACGAGGTAGATGATGTATTCGCTGATGTTGCAGCAACGATCGCCGATGCGTTCGAGTGCCCGCGCGGCCCAGATCAGGTCGAGGACACTCGGGATAGAGCGCGGATCTTCCATCATGTAGGTCATAGCCTGGCGCATGACGCTCTCGTACTCGCGGTCGATGTCGACGTCCTCGTGCACCACCTCGATCGCCTCGTTGACGTCGATGCGCGCAAACGCATCCAGCGCCCGGTGCAGCATCTGCTGGACCAGGGTGCCCAGGTGGGCGATCTGGCCGAACAGGTTGCGTCCGTGCTCACCGCTGGCGGCACGAATCGCCATGCGCCCGACGCGCTTTGCCTCGTCGCCGATTCGTTCGAGATCGGCAGTCATCTTGATGACGGCCAGCACCAGGCGCAGGTCACTGGCGGTCGGCTGGCGCAGCGCGAGAATGTTGGTACAGCGCTCGTCGATCTCGACATCGAAGGCGTTGACCTTGTAATCGTTGGATACCACGGTCTCGGCGGCGTCGGACTCGCCCTGGTTCAGCGCCTTTATGGCCATGCCGAGCTGCTGCTCGACGAGCCCCCCCATTTCGAGGACGCGCGAGCGGATATGCTCGAGATCGCTGTTGAACCGTTGCGAGTAATGGTGAGTCAGATCTGATTTGTCCATGACGGCCACGCACGTATGACTAGGGAATTTATCGGCAGCGATCGCAAAACTTCAACCGGCCGGGTCGGCCCGATTCTATCAGTCCACAAGTCGCGACGGTGGGAAGGTCACACGGAAGCAGCTGCCGACGCCAAGCTCGCTCTCTATCTCGAGCCGCGCGTCGTGCCGGTTCAGCACGTGCTTGACGATGGCCAGGCCGAGCCCGGTGCCACCGCGTTCACGTGATCGGCCCGCATCGACCCGGTAAAAACGCTCGGTCAGTCGCGCAATATGCTCGGCGGCGATGCCCTCGCCGGTATCCGCGATCTCGAGTACCGCACTGCCGTTGCGGTCAAACCAGCGCAGCGTAATCGTCCCGTCCGCCGGCGTGTGGTGCACGGCGTTGACCACCAGGTTCGTCACGGCGCTACGCAGCTGTTTTGGGTCCCCCAGCACGCGGCGCATGCTATCGGATTCGAGTTCGACCGCCGGGGCATCCTCGGCGATGGCGGCGGCCTCGTCCGCCACCAGCTGCAGCATTTCGACCATATCGACCTGCTGCTGGTCGGCTGTCGAATCGCTCTCGAGGCGGGCCAGCAGCAGCAGATCCTCCACGATCTGTCGCATGCGCGCGGTCTGTTGCGCCATCAGGGCGAGTGGACGCTTCAGGCGCTGGTCCGACAGGCTCTCGTCGGCCTGCAGGTTTTCGACGAAACCGCTGACGACGGTCAGCGGCGTGCGCAGTTCATGCGAGACATTGGCGACGAAATCCTTGCGTACCCGCTCCTGCTGCAGGCGTTCGCTGATATCGCGGGCCAGCAACAGGATCTGGCCCTCGCCGTATGGCGTGATGCGCACCTCGAGTCGCCGCTCCGGCCTGCCCGGCGCGGTCGTCTGCAGGCTGCTCGAATAATCGTGCTGCTTGAGCAGCAACGCGATCTCGGGACTGCGAAACAGGTTCAGCAAGGGCTGGCCGATATCCTTCGCCGTCTGCAGTCCGAGCAGCCGGCTGGCGGCGTCGTTGAACCAGCGTATCCGGCCGCCCGAATCGAGCGCCACCGCCGCATCCGGCAGCGCCGATGTCGACGAGGCGTACTCGTTGAGCATGTTCTTCAGGCGCTGTTCCCGCTGTGACTGGCGCGCCGTGATGCGCGCAATCTGCGAATAGATCCCGCCCCACAGGCCGAAGTGAATCGGAATGTTGTCGACATCCGGGCTGCCCAGCCAGTTGGACAGGCGCTGCAGGTTGAACAGGTTGTGGAAGGTGTAGACCAGCAGCACGGCGAGCAGCAGCGGGACGACCTGGTCGAACACCGCCCCGACCGCCCACGCGATCCCGATGAGAACAACGATCCGCCAGAATTCCTCGATCCAGGCCGATCTGGCGTTCAAATGGGCCTCACCGAGAACCGATACCCGACGCCGCGCACGGTCTGCACCAGGTTCTCGAGACCGTGTGGCTCCAGCGCCTTGCGCAGACGGCGGATATGGACATCGACGGTGCGCTCCTCGATGTAGACGTTGCGACCCCACACCAGGTCGAGCAACTGCGACCGCGAGTAGACCCGCTCCTGGTGGGTCAGGAAGAAGTGCAGCAGCTTGAACTCGGTCGGTCCGACGGAAACCGGCTGGTCGTCGGCCAGCACCCGGTGCTGGACCAGGTCCATTTCCAGGCGGCCTTCGACCCGGATCAGCTCACTGCTGTCACTGCCGGCACGGCGCAGCACGGCCTTGATCCGGGCCAGCAGTTCGCGCGTCGAGAACGGCTTGGTCACGTAGTCGTCGACACCCGCCTCCAGGCCCTGCACCTTGTAATTCTCTTCGTCACGCGCGGTCAGCATGATGATCGGGATCTCGCTGAGGCGTTCGTCCCGTTTCAGCCACTTGGCGTACTCCAGGCCACTCATCCCGGGCAGCATCCAGTCGAGCAG
>JAGRGW010000352.1 GCA_020445315.1 Gammaproteobacteria bacterium | reverse complement strand
CGTTGTCAGTTCGATCAGGGTCGCGTTACCCATCGGCCGGACCGAGCCTGCCGTTGGCGATGGGATGGGTCGCGCTCGCCACGCGGCCGCGTTGTTCGGGATCGTGGCTGACCCAGACGATGCTGCCACCGGATGCGTGCCGCCAGTCGGCCAGCAGCTGTTCGACCCGCTCGGTGTTGTGCCGGTCCAGGTTGGCGGTCGGCTCGTCGAGCAGCAGGCAGCGCGGGTTGCGTGCCAGCGCGCGCGCCAGTGCCAGGCGCTGGCGCTCCCCGCTCGAAAGGCGATCGACCTTCCATGTGAGCACCTCGCGTTCGAATCCGACGGCGGTGAGCACGTCGTCGGCCCAGGCAGGCGCATGGGGCGCAACGCGCTCGTCCCACCAGCGGCTGTCGGCGGCGACGAAGACCACGCGCGCGCGCCACGCGGGTCCGCTCAACGCGCTGCGTGCATCGTCGCCGCACCATGCCTCGCCAACGGACACGTCGAGGTCGGCGATCGCCCGAAGCAGCCGCGTCTTGCCGCCGCCGGACGGGCCATAGACAGCCACGCAGTCGCCCCCGGCCACGTACAGCCGCTCCGCATCGACGCCGTCGGCATGCAGTCGCTCGACCCGCAGGCTACTCATGCGCGGCGTTCGAAGACCAGGTCCCAGACGCCGTGGCCGAGGCGCTGGCCACGCTGCTCGAACTTGGTCAGTGGGCGTTCCTCGGGACGCGGCGTGTAGCTGCCGTGACCGGCGGTATTCGTGAACAGCGCGTCGGCACTGCCCAATGTCTGCAGCATCTGCTCGGCGTAGTCCTGCCAGTCGGTGGCGGCGTGAAAGTGGCCGCCGGGGCGGATCACCCGCGCCAGCTGGTCCAGCAGGGCCGGTTGCAGGATGCGCCGCTTGTGGTGGCGTTTTTTGTGCCAGGGATCGGGAAAGAACAGGTAGACACCGTCGAGGCAGGCGTTCGGCAGCATGTGTTCGATGACCTCGACCGCGTCGTGGCGCATGGCGCGCACGTTCTCGCAGCCGTACTCGTCGAGCTTGATCAGCAGGTGCCCCACACCCGGGCGATGGACCTCGATGCCGACGTAGTTGCGCTCCGGGTGGCGTCGGGCCATCGTCGCCAGGCTCTCGCCGTTGCCGAAGCCGATCTCGAGGAACACCGGGTTGTCGTTGCCGAACACGGTCGCGAGGTCGAGGCGCTGGTCCTGGTAATCCAAACCCCAGCGCGGCCAGTACAGGTCGAACGCACGCTGCTGGCCTGGGGTCAGGCGGCCTTCGCGCAGGACGTAGCTGCGGATCGGGCGATGGGGGCGCTGGTCTTTGCTGGACATGCGAATCGTGACCGGGCGGCCGCCCGGGCTGGCCGGGCCGCCGCTTGCCGTTGCTGGCTGTCGGTCAGTCGAAGAACAGGCCGTCGACGGGCGAGGATGCCGAGGCGAAGCGCTTTGCCGGCATGCGCCCGGCGAGATAAGCCTCGCGACCGGCCTCTATCGCCTTGCGCATGGCGCTGGCCATCAGCACGGGCTTTTTCGCGGCGGCGATGGCCGTGTTCATCAGCACGCCGTCGCAACCCAGTTCCATCGCGACGGCGGCGTCGGACGCGGTGCCGACGCCGGCGTCGACCAGGATCGGCACCTTGGCATTCTCGACGATGGTGCGGATGTTGAGTTTGTTACGCACGCCGAGCCCGGAGCCGATCGGTGCGGCCAGCGGCATCACGGCGACGCAGCCCATGTTCTCCAGTTCGCGCGCGATAATCGGGTCGTCGTTGGTGTAGACCATCAGCTTGAAGCCGTCGCTGATCAGTTCCTCGGCGGCTTTCAGTGTTGCGATCACGTCGGGGAACAGCGTCTTCTCGTCGCCGAGCACCTCCAGCTTCATCAGGTCGTGGCCGTCGAGCAGTTCGCGCGCGAGGCGGCAGGTGCGCACCGCGGTCTTGGCGTCGTAGCAGCCGGCGGTATTCGGCAGCAGCGTGAACTGGTCGGGTGGCAGGACGTCGAGTATGTTCGGCTCGTCAGCGTTCTGGCCGATGTTCGTGCGTCGAACGGCGATCGTGACGATCTCGGCACCGCTGGCGTCGATGGCGGCGCGGGTCTCCTCCATGTCGCGGTACTTGCCGGTACCGACCAACAGGCGCGAGGTGAACGTGCGGTCGGCGACGACCAGGGGATCGGCGTGGGTATCATTCATGGCGTATTGCTTTCCCGGGTGCTGCGGCTTGGGGTTCGGCAGGCGTGCCGGCCTGTTCAGCCGCCACCGATGGCCGAGACGATCTCGACGCGGTCATCGGCATTCAATTGATGAACGGCATGCGCGCTGCGTGGCACCAGTTCCTCGTTGATCTCGACCGCGAAGCGCTGGCCGGGCAGGTCGAGCGCGGCCAGCAGATCGGCCAGCGTACTGTTGTCGGCGACTTCGCGACTGGTCCCATTGAGCAGGATCTGCATGGTTGGATCGGTGTCAAAAACCTGAAATCGAGGCTGATATTACACTAAACTGCTGACGCCAATTAACGCATACATCGCAATGAACGGCCCGTAGAGGCCGTCGCTTCCGGAGGACGAGGGTTGGCACAATTTCACGAGAACCTGATCTCGCCAGAACAGGCGGTAACACTCGACGGCCTGTTTGCCTGCCGTGTCAGGCGCAGTCAGCAGCGTCCCGCTTACCAGTACTACGACAAGGCCACCAAGTCCTGGTCGAGTCTTACCTGGGGCGACATGGGTCACGCCGTGGCGGCCTGGCAGCAGGCCATGCGTGGCGAGAACCTGGCGCGCGGCGGTCGCGTCGCGGTGCAGCTGCGCAACTGCCCGGAATGGGTCATGTTCGACCAGGCGGCGATGAGTCTCGGCCTGGTCACGGTGCCGCTGTACACCGATGACCGGCCCGACAATATCGCCTATATCCTGGCCGAGGCAGACGTCAACGTGCTTTTGGTCCAGGACGCCAGCCGCTGGCGACGACTGGCCGAGGTGGTGGGTAACGAGGGGCCGCTGAAACGCGTCCTGTTGCTCGAAGACGGCGACGCCGCGCGGGCGCTGGCGGCCGAGGACGACCGTATCCGGCTCGTGCCGGACTGGCTGCCGAAGACGGCAGGCGAGCTGCAGGCGCGCACCGACGGCGATCCGCATGCGCTGGCGTCGATCGTCTACACGTCGGGTACCACCGGCCGGCCCAAGGGCGTCATGCTCAGCCACCACAACATGCTGTCTGTTGCTCACGGCGCCCTGACGCTGCTGGATTGCTACGAGGAGGACGTGTTCCTGTCGTTCCTGCCGTTGTCGCACACGCTGGAACGCACCGGCGGCTACTACCTGTGCATCATGACCGGCTCCTGTGTTGCCTACGCGCGCTCGGTCGCACAGCTGGGTGAGGACCTGGTGGCCATCAGGCCGACGGCGATGATCGCCGTGCCACGCATCTTCGAGCGGGTCTACGGCCGCATCGCCGACCAGATGGCGAAAAAAGGCGGCATGGCGCAGAAGCTGTTCAATCTCACCGTGCGGATCGGCTGGCAGCGGTTCCAGCACAGCCAGGGGCGTGGCGGCTGGCCGATCGGAAACCTGCTGTGGCCGCTGCTCAAGCGCCTGGTCGCGGACAAGGTCACGGCCAAGCTCGGCGGCCGGTTGCGAGTGACGGTCAGCGGTGGCGCCGCACTGAACGAGGAGATCGCCAGGGTGTTCCTGGCCCTCGGCGTGCCGATCGTGCAGGGGTATGGCCTGACCGAGACGTCGCCGGTGATCAGCGTCAACCCGCTGCAGGATAACGTCCCGGCCAGCGTCGGCGTGCCGATTCGGGGCGTGGAGGTCCGTGTCGGCGACAACGACGAGTTGCTGGTGCGCGGCCCGGGCATCATGCAGGGCTATTGGAACAACCACGCGGCGACGGCCCAGGTCATCGAGCCGGACGGCTGGCTGCACACGGGCGACCAGGCGCGGGTCGACGAGCACAATCACATCTACATCACCGGCCGGATCAAGGACATCCTGGTACTGTCCAACGGCGAGAAGATCCCACCCGGCGACATGGAATCGGCGATAGCGCTCGATCCACTGGTGGAGCAGGTCATGGTGATCGGCGAGTCGCGGCCCTATCTCACCGCGCTGCTGGTCCTCGACGGCAACAACTGGCCGCCGTTCGCGCAGCAGCTCGGGATCGATCCGCTGGCGCCGGAGAGCCTGCACGACAGCAAGGTCCTGAATGCCGTTGCGCGCCGCGTCAGGCAGGCGCTGAAGGACTTTCCAGGGTACGCCAAGATCCGCCAGCTGTACCTGTCGCTGGAGCCGTGGACGATCGAGGACGGGCTGATCACGCCGACGCTGAAGGTCAAGCGCGCCAAGGTGCTCGAACGATACGGCGATGCCGTCGAGGGAATGTATCGCGGCGGCCCGGCGGCCTGACCCCGGATCCGGTTCGGTCGCGCAGGCGCTCAGCCGGCGTTGGTCGCCGCCTGTCTGTTGCGTGCCGCGTGCACGGTCTCGCCGATACGCGCCAGCAACTCACGATAAGGGGCGGTGGTGGCCAGGCGTGACAGCACCGGGTCCGCTTGCATCAACGCCTGGTTGCGCATGCCCTTGTCGAACAGTGCGGCCAACAGGGACGATGCCAGCCCCGTGTCGCCGGCCAGCACGGCCAGGCGCAGTTTGCCGACGGCCAGTGACAGGCTGTTCCAGCCCTGTTGC
>JAGRGW010000003.1 GCA_020445315.1 Gammaproteobacteria bacterium | reverse complement strand
ACGTAGCGCCGCTGGCCCTCGGCATAGATGGTGTCGAACGCCAGCGACGACTTGCCCGAACCGGACAGCCCGGTGATGACGATGAGCTTGTCGCGCGGCAGCTCGAGGTCGATGTTCTTTAGGTTGTGGGTACGGGCGCCCCGTATGTGAATCGTATCCATCTCGGCCACTGCTAAGGGGTAACCGGTCAATGGTACGGGAGTCGCACGGCGGGGCAAAACCCGATCGTTGTCGTGTTGCCTGTCGGGCCATCGTCGATGCGGGCGCAGCGAAGCCGTCCGGGTCGGATGGCAGGGCGGCCTGGTGCTTCGCTGGGATCAGAACAGTTCGATGTCACCGACGCTGATGTTGTCCGCCGACTGCTTGCGATGCTGCAGGTTGACGAAGGTGTCGACCATTTCCTGCTGCTGCCGGTAGATGTTCTTCAGGCTCGGCAGCAGCACCAGCAGCGTGTCGCGCAGGGCGTCGCTGGCATCGATGCGGCGAATGGCGTCCTCGATCGCGGTGTCGATCCGGTCCAGGACATAGGCCTCCTGGTCCTCCTCGAGCCCCATGCGCAGGAAATCGTGGTTCAGGTCCTGCAGCATGTCCCGCAGCAGGCGGTCGCTCTGTTCCTGGTTGCCAATCAGGTCCTTGGCGAAGTGGTAGAAGCTGCTGCGGATGCGGCCGAAGGCCAGCAGCAGTTCCTGGCTCTGTCGCATCATGGCCTGCTCGGCCTGGATGCTGGCCACGCGGCCGTCGACCGCTGACAGCAGCAGCGGCATCAGGTCCTTGATGCGGCCGTAGCGGTTCATGTCGTTCAGCGGCATGTTGCGCACCAGCAGGCTGATGAACTGGTAGTTGACGATCGTGCGCGCGCCGAAGTCGACGAAACGCTGGCCACGGTCGCTCATGCTGACCAGTTCCTGCTCCAGCGGGCGGATGCCTTCGCCGTCGGCGAACCAGGTCTCCTCGCCGTCGACGCAGATGAACAGGCAGCAGTTCAGATCCAGGTTGCGGGTCACCTCGAACAGCGCCTCGGCCAGCTCCCCGACGTCGTTCAGCGCATGCGTGCGCTCGAGAAACTGCATTGCCATGCCCAGTTCGCTGGTGCCGGCCATGGCGGCCATCGCCGTTTCCTGCGCCGAGTGGTAGCTCTCCAGCAGTTCCGTGCGCTGTTCCTTGAAGCGCTGCAGCACACTGACGCGGGCGAGCAGGTTCTCCGGCTCGAACGGCTTCACCAGGTAGTCGTCGGCCCCGGCCTCGTAGCCCTGCATGCGTTCGCGCAGCGAGCTGTGCGACGACAGGAAGACGACCGGGATGTCGCGCGTGGTCGCGTTCTGGCGCAGTTGCACGCAGACGTCGTAACCGCTCATGCCGGGCATCTCGACGTCGAGCAGGATGATGTCCGGCGGCTGGTCGACCGCCGCCTGCAGGCCCTGTTCGCCGTCGAAGGCCGGCCGCAGGCGATACCCGGCCGGTTCGAGCGCGCGCCGGATCATCTTGTGACTCAGCTTGTCGTCGTCGATCGCCAGGATGTCGGTGGATTGCGGCATGTGGCTCCCGTGCGCCTGTCCCTTTCCCGGGACGACCTGCCTGGTTGTCTGCCCGTTTGCCATTGTTGGCGGGCCTGCGCGGCCCCTGCGGGCCTTCCCCTGTAGCGGCCGCCCGGAGGATAACTTTTGAGGCGCCCGCAACGGTCAACCCGGCGACGCTTTGGGTGGTAGAATCCGGCGTTCGTTTCCAGGATTTGCGACCGTGCGGGCGAATGCCGACAACAAGATGACCGCTGCCGAGCGACGGGCCACCTTCGGGCTGGCCGGCGTTTACGGTTTCCGCATGCTCGGCCTGTTCCTGATCCTGCC
>JAGRGW010000351.1 GCA_020445315.1 Gammaproteobacteria bacterium | reverse complement strand
CCACACCATATCGCCGGACATCTGCGCCGGATAGGCGAAGTACAGGAAAGCGCGGCCGGTAAGAGCCGGGTTGAGGAAGTTCTTGCCGGTCCCGCCGAAGACCTCTTTGCCGACGACGACACCGAACGAGATGCCGAGGCCGACCTGCCACAACGGGATATCCGGCGGCAATGTCAGCGAGAACAGGATCGACGTGACGAAGAAGCCTTCGTTGATCTCGTGACCGCGCACGATCGCGAAGATGACTTCCCATATGCCGCCGACGATGAAGGTCACGAGGTAGATCGGCAACCAGTAGGAGGCCCCCAGCAGCAGGTTGTCCCACAGGCTGTCGGGGTTGTTGCCGGCACCGAGCATCGCCAGCATGTCGCCGCGGAAGCCGACGATCTGATCGATACCCATCGTCGCCATCGCGCCGTTGGCCTGCAGGCCGACGTTGAACATCCCCATGAAGGCGCACGGCATGACCGCGAGCCAGACGAAGATCATGACCCGCTTGAGGTCGATGGCGTCGCGGATATGCGGCGCGTTGCGGGTTACCGCCGACGGCGAGAACAGGAAGGTGTCGACCATCTCGTACAGCGCGCCGAACTGCTCCAGCTTGCCGCCGCGCAGGAAATGCCGCTCCTGCCTGTCGAGAAACTTGCGCAGGCCGTTCATAGACTCTCCTTCCAGATCGCGTACAGGTTGCGACGCAGGATCGGCCCGTAGTTGTGCTTGCCGGTGTCGACGAAGGTGCACAGCGCCAGGTCTTCCTCGTCGAGTTCGAGGCAACCGAGCGCCTCCGCGGTCTCGATGTCGTCAACCAGCAGTGCGCGCAGCAACTGCGTCGGCAGGATATCGAGCGGCATCACGTCCTCGTGCAGGCCGATGGGCACCATGGCGCGCGGACTGCCGTTCTGCGAGGTATGCAGCGAAATCCTGTCGAGCCCGAGGAGACTCGAGATGAACGCGCGCGAGGCCGAGAACTTGTTGCGGCCAGGCGACACCCAACCCATGAATTCGCGCTGGCGGCCCTCCTCGATGACAGTGACCTGGTTGTGGAAACGACCGAGGTAGGCCGTGTTGCCGACCGCGTGGTGGCCGTTCAACACCGAGCCGGACAGCACCCGCAACTCGGGGCGCGTATCGATATGACCGATGACGAGATCGTTCGTGCTGGCACCCATGATGGTGCGCACCAGGCGCGGATCACGCACGCCGGATCCGGCCAGGGCGATAACCCGCTCGGGCACGAGGCGACCGGTCGTGAACAGGCGGCCAACGGCGATGACGTCCTGGTAACCGATGTGCCAGACGTGCCGGTTCATGTCGACCGGGTTCAGAAAATGGATATGCGTACCGACCAGCCCGGCCGGGTGCGGCCCGGCAAACTCCGCCACCTCGAGGTTGGGCAGGTTCACCATCGGGATCTCGGCACCCGGTGCGCGACAGACCCAGGTCTTACCCTCGGTCAGCTTGGTCAGCACGCGCAGCCCGTTGAGGAAATCGTCGCGCGCCTCGCCGATGAAAACCGCCGGGTCGGGCGCCAGTGGATTGGTGTCGATCGCGGTGACGAACAGCGCCTGCGGCGGCCGGTCGGGCAGCGCGTACGTGCTGAACGGGCGACTGCGCAGCGCCAGCCACAGGCCCGAGGCCTGCAGATTGCGTTGAACCGTTTCACGGTCGAGGCCGTCGAGTTGACCCGCATCGAAGTGCTCGAAGGTCTCCTCTTCGTCACCTTCAGTGCGAATGACGATGGTCTCTACGACGCGTTTGTGACCCCGGTGCACGGCCTCGACCACGCCGGCGGCCGGCGCGGTGCCGACGATCTCGGGGTAGGCCTTGCTGCGGTACAGCACCTGGCCCCGGCGCACACGGTCGCCCACCTCGACTTCCATCGTCGGCAGCTTCTTGACGCCGCGAAAGTCGTAACCGAGCAGTGCCACATGCTCTGGCGGCGGCAGATCGTGGATCACCTGTTCGGGTTCGCCGCTGAGCGGAATTGTCAGGCCTTTCGTTATCTTGACCAGCATAGGAGATTGTTGCAGCGCAAAAACAGTAAAAATGTAGACGTCCAGACGCCTGATGCAAAGCACGAAGCCTCAATACATAGTCTTGGGATATTGCCAGGAGACCCAGGACCCCCTTCGAGGCAGGCTTCGCAAGCGGAGCGGCTCCCCCGCTTTAGCGGCAGGACCCTGGGGTCTTTAGCCACGCCGGGGCGGCAACCAGGTGACGTCACACGGTGTTTACGGTATTGTCCAGCTTTTGCTGCACCGCACCAATTCCAGCATCTTTGATAAATGACCGATCTCGCCAACCTGATCCTGACATCCGGTCGCGCCGCCGTCGAACTCGCCCTGTTCGTACTGCTGCCGATCATGATCGTCATGCTGACGCTGATGCGCCTGCTCGAGGCCCGGGGCATTCTCGACCGCGTGGTCGGCTGGATGTCCCCTGCTTTGCAGCCGCTCGGCATCCCCGGGCTCGGCGTGTTCGCGCTGCTGCAGGTGCTGTTCGTCAGCTTCGCCGCACCACTGGCGACCCTGACGATGATGGACAAGGGTGGCCTGTCGAAACGGCATATCGCCGCCACGTTGGCGCTGGTGTTCGGCGCCGCGCAGGCCAACGTCACGTTCCCGATGAGCGCGATCGGCCTGAACGGCGCGATGACGTTGCTGATCTCAGCGTTCGCCGCCATCGCGGGGGCCGCGGCGACCTACCACTGGTTCACGCGCGACCTGCCGGAAGAATCCGAACCACCGGCGCCGACACCGAAACACCGCACCGCCGAAGACGCCAAGGGCGTGCTCGACGTGATCCAGCATGCCGGTGGCGAGGCATTCGGGATCGCCGTCGGTGCACTGCCGATGCTGGTGTTGTCGCTGCTGTTCGTCAACATCCTGCGCGAGACCGGCGCGATGGGCCTGATCGAATGGGCGTCGACACCTTTGTTCGAACTGATGGCGCTGCCGGCCGATGTCGCCGTGCTCGTCATTACCAAAGCCATTGCCGGCGGCACGGCGATGATGGGTGTCGCGGCCGACCTGCTGAACCAGCAGCTAATCACGCCGACCGACCTCAACCGGGTCGCCGGATTGTTGATCCATCCGTTCGATATCGCCGGTATCGTTATCCTGATTGCCGCGGGGCCGCGCGTTGCGGCGGTGTTGAAGCCGGCCGTTTACGGCGCCCTGGTTGCCATAACGATCAGGACGATACTCCATCTCGTCGTATGGTAGCCCGGTAGAACCCGGGTTGCGCTGTTGACTGGACACGCGTACCCGAACGCGGGATGGCCCCCCAGGCCGACGGCAGCCAACGATCGGCCGCCTTCCGCTGAACGACGAGTCGCCGCAAGCCGTCGGCGAGCGACGTCTCTACCCTGACACCGAGCACATCCCTGCTCCTGGCAGGATCACCGACGTATGCCCGGATGTCCCCGCAACGGGCACCTACGTGCGCCACCGGCACCTGCTTCCCCGCAATGCTCATGACCAGGTGGGCGAGATGCCTGACGCTCGTCGCCCGCCCGCTGCAGACGTTGAACACCGTCGGCTGGGGCACGGCCTTGCTCATGGCGCGGCGTAAGAAGCGCGCAACATCGGTCACGTGCACGAAATCACGCACCTGGTCGCCGTCGCCGTGAATCGTGACCGGTCCCCCTTGCAGCACCTGGTCCACGAACGTCGCAATCACGCCAGAACTCGATGCCTTGGGATCCTGCCGCGGTCCGTAGACGTTGAACAGGCGCAGGCCGACCGTCGGGACACCATGGATCAACGACGCAACCCGTGCATGCAACTCGTTGCCCAGCTTGTCGGCACCATAGGCCGTCAGGGGTCGCACCGCGGCATGTTCCCGCAAGGGCGTATCGGCATTGTCGCCGTAGACAGCGGACGACGAGGCATAGACGACCGGCACCTTCCGCTCACGTGCGGCATTGAAGATATTGACGCTGCCGGCAAGATTCACCTGGTGGCTGCCCGGCCAGTCCCCATCCGCCCAGACAACCGACGCAACCGAAGCCAGGTGGAAACAACCGTCGATGTCACGCATCGACTCGGCCACGGTTTCACGGTCGGTGATATCACCGACGATGAGTTCGGTACCCGCCGACAGGTTTTCTTTTTTGCCCGACGCCAGGTTGTCCAGTACCCGGACATCGTGCCCCTCGGCGACCAGTAGATCGACGAGGTGTGATCCGATAAAGCCACAACCACCTGTGACGAGAAAGCTTGCCATGCGTTTTCACTCTCCGGCTGAACAGTTACGCGGGACACAAAGCAATCGGGATGCCAGTCCGCCATCGCACGGCGCCGACGGGGCTTCCCGGTACCGCGCGTGGTCAATCGCCGCAAACTGCATCGCCGTTCGCCCCGATCCGGCCAGCGTTTTTCATTCTGCGATCGCGGCTTCCGCGTTAACCCGGTACGCGGGGGTTCTTATGACGCTCCCGCATGGCACGACGCCCGGCGAACTGGCCACATCTGCGATCCCGGCACGGATATTGATTGCACCAACGCCATTTCCCGTCTCGGAGACCGCTGGTGGACCATTCAACCCCTTCGATATGGTTGGCCCTCGACAGCCGCCAGGCCGGCGGCATCGAGACGCATGTCGTGCAGCTTGCCAACGGTCTGCGTGACCACGGCTGGCACAGCCGTGTTGTCTTTCTTCGAGATCACGGGCCCCATCCGATGAAGGACCGGCTCGCTGACCGGGGCTTGCCCTGGTCGGTGCTCGATGGTCGATTTTTCTCACTGGCAAGGCTGCTGCGTACGGCAAGGCCGTCGATTCTGCATACCCACGGTTACAAGGCCGGGATCGTGGGGCGCCTCGCCGCCCGCATCACCGGCGTGCCGGTGGTCAGCACCTTTCATGCGGGCGAGACCGGCACCGGCAGGGTCGCGCTCTACGACCGGCTGGACCGCTGGACGAGCGCCCTGTCGCAGCAACGAATCGCCGTCAGCCAGTCCATCGCCGACCGGCTGCCCTGGCCGAGCAGCGTCATGAACAACTTCGTCGACGTGCCCGATCCAACGACGATCGGCAACCAGATCGCGTTTGTCGGCCGCCTCAGTCACGAAAAAGGGCCGGACATCTTCACCCGGCTGGGGGCGCTGCACCCTGGCCACCCGTTTCATGTCTACGGCTCCGGCCCAATGGCCACGGAACTCCAACGCACGGCATCGGCGAACATCGTCTTCCACGGCGCCCAGGCCGACATGGACACCGTCTGGCCCCGGATCGGGGTGCTGGTCATGACCTCGCGCCACGAGGGCCTGCCCATGGCCGCACTGGAAGCGATGGCGCGCGGCATACCGGTCATCGCCACGAACACCGGCAACCTGCCTGCGCTGGTTCGGCACGGCGACAACGGCTTTCTTTGCCCGGTCGCGGACATAGCAGCCTTCGACACGTGCCTGTCGACCTGGCTAACGCGCAAGGATCAGCGTGATCGCTGGTCCGTCACCGCGCGCGATACCGTACAACGTGCGTTCAGCACCAGGGCCGTGGTCCCGCAGGTTTTGGACCGCTACCGACAGGCCCTGCGCATTGGCACCTAGGCGAAATACGGCGGACCGCTTCGCATAGTGCTTTGCGGTTTGCGAACACGGCCTGCCATCCCACCCCGAGTGGGCTTCAGGCATCTGTTTTTGCCGGACTTTTCTCTTGGCACAGCTTCTGCACTTCGGTTTATGTGACCCTGTTGACGGAACCTGGCCATGTGTGAAATCGATGCTGCCGCGCGCGGCAAGGCAGACAGCGCGATGTCCGCCAGCCAGTCGTCGGGCACTGACGCGCGTGGTTCTCACGCGTTGGCCAACAGTGGAATCGGGCATACCGCGAGCCAGGGGTGTCCCGGCCCGTGCTGGCGCGCGTCCAACAGTCCAACAGCACTGGACCGGTACCAAACGAAAATCAGGCTAGAGCATGTCATGCTGACCCAGACCATCGGACAACCAGCCACCATTCACCGCGCGCGCGCCCGCTACCTGGATAACGGGCATGGGGTCCCGCGACTGCTCTCGCCACGTTCACAGCGGCCCGCCCGGCCGATGGCCACGGGGTAAACGGTCATGTCGCGCGACCTGATCGTATTCGGTGAAGACTGGGGTGGACTGCCGAGCAGCACGCAGCACGTCGTGCGACGGCTCGCGCATGATCGCCGGGTATTGTGGATCAACTCGATTGGTCTGCGCCAACCGAGACCCCGCAGAGACGACCTGCGCCGCCTCATCAGCAAGCTCGGCCAATCGCGGGCAAACCCCGCCGCTACGGCCGCGATCCCGATGGGGCCAGGGTTCTCCGTTATCAATCCGCTGACGATACCGGCACCCCGCAGCACTGCGACGCGGATGCTGTCGTCTGCGCTGTTGCAGGCCCAGGTCAAGCGGGCTGCGGCGCATGCAAGACTCGAGCGTCCCCTGCTTTGGATCTCCCTGCCAACGGCCGTCGACCTGGTCGGCAGGCTCGGTGAATCGGGCGTCGTCTACTACTGCGGTGACGATTTCTCCGCCCTGGCTGGTGTCGATCATGCAACCGTTGTCGCGCGCGAGATCGAGCTGGTACAACGCGCCGACCTGGTCCTTGCGGCCAGCGAGGAACTGAAACAGCGTTTCCCCGACAAGAAGACCAGGACCCTGCCGCACGGCGTGGATTTCGAGCTGTTCGCCGAACCCGCACCACGCGCACCCGACCTGCCGAACGACGGGCGCCCCATTGCGGGATTCTACGGCAGCATCGCCGAATGGTTCGACACGGCATTGCTGACGCGCGTCGCACGCCGGCTGCCGCATTGGCATTTCGTGTTGATCGGCAACGCGTCGATCGATCTGGAAATTCTGCGCCTCGTACCCAACGTCCACCTGCTGGGGCCGCGCAGCCACCGGGAATTGCCGTGCTACAGCCAGCACTGGACGGCATCGATCCTGCCATTTCGCGACACGCCGCAGATACGGGCCTGCAACCCGCTGAAGCTGCGCGAGTACCTGGCGGCTGGCCGACCGGTTGTCAGCACACCCTACCCGGCCGCGTTCGCATACTCGAACGTTGTCGATATCACCGACGACACCGCCTATTTCTGCGATCGGCTCGAGCAGGCGAGACGCTTTGCGGGCCAGCAGCACGACCTGCAACAGCGCGTCAGGCACGAGACCTGGGACGCAAGAGCCTCCCAGGTCAGTACATGGCTCGACGCCCTGTGAACAGCATCAACTACCGGCTGTACTTCATCCTCGCGGGTGCCTGGCGACGGCGCTACCTGGTCGCGCTGCCGATCATCCTGCTGCCGATCATCGGCGTCGTCATCGGTGCGCTGTCGCCAAAACACTACCAGGCACACACCAGCATGCTGATCCAGGAGACGGCAAAAATGAACCCCTTCCTGGAGGACCTCGCCGTATCCGCGATGCTGAAGGAACGCATGGACGGGCTGCAGACACTGCTGCACAGCCGACACATCCTCGGCGCGGTGGCGCTGGAGCGCGGCCTGATCGATGAAGACACCAGCATCGGCGAACGCGACCGGGTTATCGGCCGCCTGTCGTCGTCGCTCAAGGTCGGTATGGCCGGCAAGGACCTGATCCGGATCGATTTCAAGTCCAATCGGCCGGATGGAATCCGCGAGACCCTGGAGTCGGTCAGCGCCCATTTCATCGAGCAGCTGCTTGCGCCGGAGCGCTCCTCGATGACGGACTCGGCCTCGTTCCTGTCACAGCACCTCGAAAGCCGGCGCCAGGAACTCGAATCCGCCGAACAGGCGCTGGCCGCATACAAAGACGAGAACGGTTCAGAACTGCCGGCGCTGCACAATGGCAACGTCACCCGGCTGGCGCAGTTACAACAGCTGCTGTCGCAAAAACAGGCCGAACTGGCGGGCGCCAGGCAGAGCCTGGGGGGTATCGACCAGCAGTTGTCGCGGATAAACCCGGTACTGGGCAGGATCGAGGAGCAGATCGTCGATATCCGGGGACAACTGGCGCTGCTGCGTGCCCGTTACACCGATAGCCATTCCGAGGTCCAGGCCGCGCTGCGGCAGGTGCGCCGGCTGGAAGACGAGCGACGGAAGATCATCGACGAAGGCAGCGCCCAAATCGATACCAAACAGCTCTGGGATATCGCCAGCCAATCCATTGCGGTGGGAAACGAGCGATCACAATCACTGCTTGTCAGCCAACTCGAACTGCTGCAAACGCAACGCAGCCGGTACGTGGCACTGAAGGAGGAAGTCGATCGACTGCAACAGGACGTCGACACGCTGGAGCGCAGAACGGCCGAATTCGGCGAGCACGAGCGAACACTGAACAAGCTGGAACGTGATCTCAGCGTCAAACGCAAGCTGTATGAAGAACTCCTGCATCGGTACGAGATGGCACGCGTGACCGGTTCACTCGGCACGTTCGAGCAATCCAAACGCGTCAAGGTGATCGACGAACCCTTCACGCCGACCTCGCCCAGCAACCTGCCGCTCCTGTTTTACCTGGTCGGCGGACTGTTCGGCGGCATCGCGCTGGGTATCGGTCTCGGGCTGACCGCGGAACTGCTCGACGGCACGGTACGCCGCCGCGACCGGGTCGAGAAGCTGCTCGGTATTCCGGTGCTCAGTCGAATTCCGCCCATGCAGCCGCGACCGGGTACGACGTGAACGCGTGGCTGGCTCATTTGCGACTCCGGTCCCTGTTGCATTACGCGACCCGTTTTGCATGGACAGGGAGCCACAACGCGGTGGCACAGCGGATAACCGACCTTCATGGCACCGTTCACGGTGTCCCCGGGCATGGCAGGCCCTTGGCACGCGAGATGCAAAAGACACGATGCTTTCATCACCACCCGATGGACCTATGAAAACGCAACCACCCTGCTCCCTGCAGATCGTCCAGCACCTGCGTCCCGGCGGTATCGAGACCCTTGTTCTCGAGTTGCTGCAACGGGCCGTCGACGAGCACATGCTTGTCGTCAGCCTTGAAGGCAACCAAGGACAGGCACTCGATGCCTGGCCGGTCCTCGAACAACTGACAGGCCGCATCTTTTTTCTCGACAAGCAACCCGGTTGGCAACCGATTGTGATCCGGCACCTGCATCGCCTGATGAAGGCGAACAATGTCCGCAGTGTCCATACGCATCATATCGGCCCGCTGATCTATGGTGGGATCGCGGCCAGGGTGGCCGGCGTACCGATTCGTCTGCATACCGAACACGACGCCTGGCACCTCGAAGACCCCAGGCGCCGTCGCCTGCAACGCCTGGCGTTGCGACTCGTATCACCGAAGTTGATCGCCGACGCCGATTTCGTGGCAGACGCGGTGCGCCAACACTGGCCGACTGTCGATATCCGCGTCGTACGCAATGGTGTCGATACCGAACGCTTTCGGCCGGGCGACAGGACCGAAGCCCGCCGCATACTGGGACTCCCTGTTGCCGGCACGCTGATCGGCAGCGGTGGTCGGCTCGAAGCCGTCAAGGGCCACGACGTCCTGGTCGATGCATTCTCGCGACTGCCGAAACATGTACACCTGGCGATCGCCGGATCCGGCCGTCGCGCCGAGGCCCTGCGCCGGCAGGCCGACACACTCGGGATCGCCGGGCGTGTGCACTTTCTCGGGCGTGTCGATGACATGCCGTCGTTCTACCGAGCCATCGACCTCTATTGTCAGCCTTCGCACCAGGAAGGCATGCCCCTGGCCCCCCTGGAAGCCCAGTCCTGCGGCACCCTTGTCGTGGCGACCGATGTCGGGGGAACACGCGAGGCCGTGTGCCCGCTCAGCGGCCGGCTCGTCCCGCGCGGGGATGCGGTGCGCTTGGCTGAACAGATCCAGGCAGCGCTGAGCCGGCCACGCGATACCGAACCGCGGGAGTTCGTCCGGAAGCACCGCGACAGCCATTCAATGGCGCAAACCTATGCCGCCCTGCGCCAGGCAGGCGTCGCCCCGGGAGCATGAGATGTCCACGATACTGACCGCCAC
>JAGRGW010000350.1 GCA_020445315.1 Gammaproteobacteria bacterium | reverse complement strand
CCGCCGATGCGCTTCATGAAGAATTCGTCGAGATTCGAGCTGACAATGGCAAGAAACTTGAGCCGCTCGAGCAGAGGATTGCGTGGATCCTCCGCCTCGGCCAAAACGCGCCGGTTGAACGCCAGCCAGGTCAACTCGCGGTTGAGGTACAGTGACGAATCGTGCAGGTCGATCGGGTCGCCGTTCGCGTTTGCCTGCGATGTCTCGGTCTCTTGCGACAACATGATGCATCCTCGTGCTGCAAATACAGGGATGGCCAGCGTGACAGCGGCAGCCGCGCCGACGCGCGGGCCAGTCGCCACCGAAGCCGTGGCCAGCCTGGTCAATGTTTTAATTATGGCCTAATGACGTGACAGCATGGTGCCAGCCCACAATCGCGACGGTCAGGCGTAAGCGTCGAATCCGAGCAGGTCGCGCAGGCTGGCCCGGTCAGGGGCATCGGCGACATCGGCATAGGCGGCCAGCGCCTTGCGGGCACGCCGTGACCCGGCCTCGTCCTGGCGGTGCAGTACGCTGGCCGTTTCGATCAGTTCTTCACGCTCGACCTGGGTGACGCGCCGTGGCGGTTCTTTTTGATCGGTCTCGTCGGCGGCATCACGGGAACGATTTGGCGCACGCACGGCACCGACGGCCTGACGCTGCTGCGCGTCGGGCTGCGGAACGGGGTTCGGCAGTGCGGGCGTTACGTTCACGATCCTGCGTCGTCACTTCTGTGGCGCAACCTGTAAGTGTAGACGGTTACCAGAAACCGGCTTCCCTGGCATCGGGCCGGGTCAATTTCCCGACATCCATGCCGAAGGCTTCTCTAAGTTTCTGATTCTAAGGGACAGAAATCCGTCGATCAACCCGGCGGCCAGTGCATTGCACGGCCACCGAGCAGGTGCAGGTGGAGGTGGAACACCGTCTGCCCACCGGCCTCGTTGCAGTTGAACACCGTGCGGTAACCGATATCGGCGAAGCCCTCGGCTTTGGCGACCCCGGCCGCCACCGCGTGCATGTGACCGACCAGCGCCTCGTCGTCCGGGCCGAGGTCGTTCAGCGTTGCGATATGCCGCTTGGGAATCACCAGCACATGCGTCGGCGCCTGCGGGTTGAGGTCGCGGAAAGCGATCACCTGCCCGTCTTCGAATACCTTCTCCGCCGGGATGTCGCCGGCTGCGATCTTGCAGAATATGCAGTCATCCATCGTCAGATTCCCCTACTACCTTCGTTTTAACGGTAACCGGTTGGCCGGGCCCGGGCAGATCAGTCCGCATTGACCTGTCGCCTACCGGCGAAGGCGTGCGCCAGCGTACCGCCATCGACGTACTCCAGTTCCCCACCCAGCGGCACACCGTGGGCGATGCGGGACACCGACACGCCGCAGTCCACTGCCATCTCGGCGACATAATGCGCCGTCGCCTCACCTTCCACCGTGGTCGTCATGGCCAGGATCAGTTCCCGCGGCCGCAGCGTTTCGATACGGCGACGCAGGTCGGCCATCCCGAGTTCCGTCGGTCCGATCCCGTCGAGCGGCGACAACCTGCCACCGAGCACGAAGTAGCGCCCCCGGTAGGTCGTCACCTGCTCCAGCGCAAGGACATCGGCCGGGTTTTCGACCACGCACAGCTGGCTGTCGTCACGCTCCGGGTTAAGGCACAACCTGCATTCCTCGTCCTCGGTCAGCGTCCGACAGGAGCGGCAATGGCCGATCGAGTGCATGGCTTCGGCGAGAATCGCCGCCAGCCGCGCGCCACCAGCACGGTCGCGCTGCAGCAGGTGCAGGGCCATGCGTTGCGCAGTCTTCGCACCTACCCCAGGCAGGCAGCGCAAGCTGTCGATCAGCTGGTCGAGCAGCGGCTTGTCCGGCATCTCGCGCCCCGTCGAATGGCGGTTCAGAAGGGCAGCTTCATGCCCGGCGGCAGGTTCAGGCCGGC
>JAGRGW010000349.1 GCA_020445315.1 Gammaproteobacteria bacterium | reverse complement strand
TTGCAGACCGTCATGCGGCCCTCGATCGACAGGTCGCGGATCGCCTCGCCGCTGAACTCGATGGCATAACCGGTGCCGCCGGCCGTGCCGATGCGGCCGATGATGGCCAGCACGATGTCCTTGGCGGTGACGCCGGGGCCGGTCTTGCCGTCGACGACGACCAGCATCGACCGGGATTTCTTCTGGATCAGGCACTGGGTCGCCAGCACGTGCTCGACCTCGGACGTGCCGATGCCGTGCGCGAGCGCCCCGAACGCGCCGTGTGTCGAGGTGTGCGAATCGCCGCAGACCACGGTCATCCCGGGCAGCGTCGCGCCCTGCTCCGGCCCGACGACGTGCACGATGCCCTGGCGCGGGTCGTTCATGCCGAACTCGACGATGTTGAAATCGCTGCAGTTCTGGTCGAGCGTCTCGACCTGGATACGCGACACCGGGTCGGCGATGCCGTGCGAACGGTCTGTCGTAGGCACGTTGTGATCGGCCGTCGCCAGGTTGGCATCGGTACGCCACACGGGCCGATCGGCCAGGCGCAAGCCCTCGAAGGCCTGCGGCGACGTGACCTCGTGCACCAGGTGCCTGTCGATATAAAGGAGCGCGGTGCCATCGGCCTCTTCGCGCACCACGTGCGAATCCCAGAGCTTGTCGTACAGGGTTCTCGCCTTCATCGTCGTTTCTTCCCAATTCGCTGGACGTGACAAAGATAGCGCCTATTATGAATAACACAAATTCATGTTTTTCATTTTATTGATTCTTTACAGGAATAATGGAACTCGCTGCACTCCAGGCCTTTGTCGAGGTTGCCGACCGCGGATCCTTTTCGGAGGCCGCCGAGGCCCTCTACCTGACCCAGCCCGCGATCAGCAAACGCGTCGCCCAGCTGGAGACCGAACTCGACACGCGCCTGTTCGACCGGATCGGCCGCCGGATCGCGCTGGCACCGGCCGGGGCCGCGCTGCTGCCGCATGCGCGCCGCCTGCTCAACGACGCGCGCGAACTGAAGCGGCTGGTCGGCGACCTGTCGGGCGACGTCAGCGGCCGCCTGGTCATGGGCACCAGCCATCACATCGGCCTGCACCGCCTGCCCGGACCACTGAAACGCTTCACCGCGACTTGGCCAGGGGTGGAACTCGACATCCGTTTCATGGATTCCGAGGCCGCGTGCCGGGCGGTCGAGAGCGGTGACCTCGAACTCGCGATCGTCACCCTGCCGCCCGAGCGCCCGACCAACCTCGATCTCGAAACCATCTGGGACGACCCGCTGGTCTTCGTGGTCGGTCCCGATCACCCGCTGGCCGACCGCGGCCCCGTCACGCTGAGCGAGCTGCTGAAACACGGCGCGGTGTTACCAGGCCCGACGACCTACACCCGGGCGATTCTCGAAGCGGCCGTGCGCGACAGCCCGGACAAGCTGCGCGTCGCGATGGCGACCAACTACCTGGAGACCCTGCAGATGCTGGTCGCGGCGGGACTGGGTTGGAGCCTGCTGCCGGCGACCCAGCTCGACGACAGCGTTCGCGCCATCGAGGTCGGCGACCTCAGGCCGCTGCGCCGGCTGGGCACCGTCACGCATTGCAAACGCAGCCTGTCCAACGCGGGCCGGGAGATGATCCGGATGTGTCGGGAGTCGGCTGCCACCTGAGTCCCCTCGGGACCCGCGGCCACGTGGCCGTGCGGTTCCGGTCAGACCGACGCGCGCTCCGGCTCGTCGACCAGCCGCAGGCGCAGGTCCTCCATCCCGGCCAGCAGCGTCGGCACCAGCAGCAGGACCAGGAAGGTCGAAAACGCCAGCCCGAACGAGATCGACACTGCCATCGGGATCAGGAACTGCGCCTGCA
>JAGRGW010000348.1 GCA_020445315.1 Gammaproteobacteria bacterium | reverse complement strand
GGTACGCGTGACGGCTTCGGCCATGGTCAGCTCGGTGGCGCGGCACCTGTGGTCGCCAACGTGATCAAGGATGCTCTGGGCTACAAGTTCCACTGGGCCGTCGCCGATTACCTGCAGCGGGCCGCCCGCCACCTGGCGTCCAGCTCGGATGTGGAGCAGGCCTACGCGCTCGGCAAGGCCGCGGTCGAGAAGGCGGTCGAGGGCAAGAACTCCATCATGCCGACCGTCGTGCGCACCTCGAACAATCCCTACGCGTGGGAGATCGGCGAGGCCCCGCTGAGCGAGGTCGCCAACGTCGAGAAAATGATGCCGATGGACTTCATCTCCGAAGACGGCTTCGGCATCACGCAGAAGTGCAAGGACTACCTCTACCCGCTGATCCAGGGCGAGGCCTACCCGCCATACAAGGCTAACGGCATGCCCGACTACGTCACGCTGAAACTGGCGCCGGTCGAGCGCAAGCTCGGCGACTTCGAGCTCTGATCGGGGTCGGCCGACAGTAAGTACCGAAAAAGGGGCCCCACGTGGGCCCCTTTGCCGTCAGGGCTCCCGCAGCGCGCTCAGACCAGCGTTGCGACGCTGCGGATCAGGGCCTGCATCCGGGCTCCGGGTTCGATCGACAGCTCCCGCCGCGCGCGCCCGCTGATGCGGGTCAGCAACGTCTCGTCCCCGGCGCGCAAGCGCACGATCACCTCGGCGGGACCGGCTTCGCGGACGTCGGCCACCTCGACCGGCACCCGGTTGAGGATACTGCCGGCGCCGTCCCCCGGGGCACTCAGGCTGATATCGCGTGAAAGTATGCGCAGCCTTACCCGCGTACCGGGCATCAGGTCGACCTGTGGCACCCACAGGTCGCCGCCGCTGAAACGGACGCAACTCAGGCGGTCGACCCGGTCGTGCAGGATCACCGCCCCCGGCACCACCGCGCCGGCTTCGCGCCCGTGCGCCATCGGCAGGTCGAGCCGGGTCAGCAGGTCGCCGACCGCGCCGCTGGCGGTCACCTGCCCGGCCTGCAGCAACAGCATATGCCCGGCCAGGCGGGCGACCTCGTCGAGCGCGTGGGTCACGTAAAGCACCGGGATCGCCAGGGCGCGCTGGAGCCGCTCCAGATAGGGCAAAAGGGTCTGCCGTGCGGCGCGATCCAGCGACGCCATCGGTTCGTCCATCAGCAGCAGGCGGGGATTGCTCAGCAGCGCCTGGCCGAGCGCCACCCGCTGGCGCTCGCCACCTGAGAGGCCGTCTATGCGGCGTTCGAGCAGGCGCGCGATGCCGAGCAGGTCAACCACGTCGTCAAATGCGAGGGCCCGGTTCGGTGCGCCCCGCCGCTCGCGCCCGAAGCGCAGGTTGCCCTTCACATCCAGGTGCGAAAACAGGGCGGCCTGTTGAAACACGTAACCGAGCGCGCGCTGGTGTGTCGGCACGGTGTGCCCGCCGTCGAGCCAGCAGTCGTCGTCGATGCAGATGCGACCGCGCACGCCCGGCTCCAGTCCGGCGACGGCACGCAGCAAAGTGGTCTTGCCGCTACCCGAGGGACCGGAGATGGCGCTGAAGCCGTGCCCGGGCAACTCGGTATCGATCCGCAACAGGAAGCCGCCGCGGTCCAGTTCGAAATCGACCCGGATACTCATGCTGCGGAGTGCCGCTTGATGCGCTGCGCGTAGACCAGCAGCAGCATGACGAACGACAGCACCAGCAGCACCGCCGACAGGCCGTGCGCACGGCCATAGTCGAGCGCTTCGACGTGCTCGTAGACGGCAATCGACACGACACGGGTCTCGCCCGGGATGTTGCCCCCGATCATCAGCACGACACCGAACTCCCCCAGCGTGTGCGCAAAACCCAGCACTGAGCCGGTCAGGTACCCCGGTGCGGCCAGCGGCAGCACCACACGGTAGAAACGCTGGAACGGCGACGCCCCGAGGCAGGCGGCCGACTCGAGTGACTGCCTGCTGACCGAGGCGAAGGCGTCGCGCAACGGCTGCACCACGAACGGCAGCGAGTAAACCATCGAACCGACGACCAGCCCGGCAAAGGTGAACGCCAGCGACAGCGGGGCCAACGGGCCGTGCGGCCCCATCGCCAGTAACAGGTAGAAACCGAGCACGGTCGGCGGCAGCACCAGCGGCAGCGCCACGATGGCCTCGACCGGTGCGCGCCAGCGGCTGCCGCTGCGTGCGAGCCACCAGGCCAGCGGCGTACCCAGCACGATCAGCAGCAGCGTCGTCAGGCCAGCCAACGCCAGGGTCACCCACAAGGCCTGCAGGTCGGAGGCTTCGATCAGACCAGTCAACAAGGACACCCCGCTCGCTCGGTGGCGGGCCCGGCAGTTGACCTTACCGGGCGCACCAAAGGAAACGGCCCGAGTGTAACCCGGGCCGTACCTTTTTCTCCTTGTCCGCCGACGCGGTTACTGCATGGCTACAACAACGGCGCAATAACCAGCGACACGATCGCCATGACGTTGATGAGGATGTTCATCGACGGGCCCGAGGTGTCCTTGAAGGGGTCGCCCACGGTGTCGCCGACGACGGCGGCCTTGTGCACGTCCGAGCCCTTGCCGCCGAGATTACCCTTTTCGACCCATTTCTTGGCGTTGTCCCACGCGCCACCGGCGTTGGCCATCGTCAGGGCCAGCAATACGCAGGAGACCAGCGCACCGCCGAGCATCCCCCCGAGCGCCTCGGGGCTGATGCCGAAGCCGATGACGACGGGTGCGGCCACGGCGATGACGCCGGGCAGGACCATCTTCTGCAGTGCCGCACTGGTCGCGATATCGACGCATCGTGCGGTGTCCGGCGTGCCGGTGCCCTCGAGCAGGCCAGGGATCTCGTGGAACTGGCGACGGATCTCGTGGATCATCTCGTAGGCCGCATCACCCACCGCGGTCATCGTGATCGACGCAATCAGGAACGGCAGCAGGCCACCGATGAACATGCCGATCAGCACGTCGGGGTCGTTCAGCCGCAACATGAAGTCGGGCACCCGTGCCGCGATCGTCTCGACAAAGGCCGTGATGATGGCCAGCGCTGCCAGTGCAGCCGCACCAATGGCGAAGCCCTTGCCGATTGCCGCCGTCGTATTGCCGAGTTCGTCGAGCGAGTCGGTGATCTTGCGCGTCTCCTCGCCCAGTCCGGCCATCTCGGCGATACCGCCGGCGTTGTCGGCCACCGGGCCGTAGGCGTCGATCGCCATCGTGATGCCCACCGTTGCCAACATGCCGACCGCGGCAATGCCGACGCCGTACAGGCCGACCAGGGCGTTGGCGACGAAGATGATCAGGCAGATCGTCAGGACCGGGATCACGACCGACTGCATGCCGACCGCGAGGCCCGTGATCATGACCGTTGCCGTGCCGGTCTCACCCGACTTGGCGATCCGCCGCACCGGCTCGCCACCGGTGTAGTACTCAGTCACGAGACCGATGATGACGCCACCGACGGCACCGGCAACCACTGCGCCCCAGATCGCAAGCGAGCCCCCAAGGGCCGTGATCAGCATCAGGGCGGCTACGATGAAGAGCACCGATGCTCCCAGCGTACCGGTACGCAACGCCTTCTCAGGGGCATTGTGCGACGAGCTGCGGACCAGCAGTATGCCGGCGATGGAGCACAGCAAGCCCGCCGAGGCCAGATAAAGCGGCAGACCCAGCAACAGTTCGCGTGTCCCCAGCGCCTCGACCGCAGCTATCGTCATCGTCGATGCAATGGCGATCGTCGCAATCATGGAACCGCAGTAGGACTCGAAGATATCCGATCCCATGCCGGCCACGTCACCGACGTTGTCACCGACGTTGTC
>JAGRGW010000046.1 GCA_020445315.1 Gammaproteobacteria bacterium | reverse complement strand
CGGTCACGGCGAACGTCGCCCCGGCGGCGATGCACGCGATGTGCGCGGCGGCACTGGCCGGTGATCGCGAACAGGCGGAGCGGCTCGATGCCGCGCTGTCCGGCCTGCACAGCAAGCTGTTCCTCGAGGCGAACCCGATCCCGGTGAAGTGGGCGATGGCGGAACTGGGCAAAATTGAACAGGGCATTCGCCTGCCACTGACCTGGTTGTCCGCCGAATGCCACGAACCACTGCGCGCCGCCATGCGCCAGGCCGGCCTGATTTAGTTCGCGGGCATTGCCGTCAGCCATCCACGGAAACACGTGAATATGCTTATCAATTGTTTGCGGGGCCTTGTCGTTTCGCTGTTCGCCCTCGGACTGGTGGCCTGCAGCAGTTACAACGTCGACGAGGTTCTGCCCGACAAATCGGTCGAGTACAAGCGCGAGAGCCAGGCCGAGCGCAATCTCGAGTTGCCGCCCGACCTGACCTCGGAGCGCATCAACGACCGCATGAGCGTGCCGGATTCGTTCGGAGGCGTTTCGACGAGTTACTCCGAGTTCGTCACTGATCGGCAGTTGCGAGGCGTCGACCAGGGTCCGCGCAGCGCCGCGGCCGGCAGCGTGCTGCCGACGATGCGCGACATCGAGGTCCGGCGTGATGGCGACGCGCGTTGGCTGTACGTACGTTCGCCGGCCGAGGACGTGTGGGAGCGGGTCGTCGATTTCTGGCAGGAGAACGGCATACTCATGGCCGAGCAGGATCCGACCGTCGGCGTGATGCGCACGTCGTGGATCGAGAACCGCGCCGAGATCGGTCGCGACATCATCACCGACACCATCCGTCGCGTGTTCGACGGCCTCTACGAGGCCGGCACGCGTGACCAGTACCGGGTGCGGCTGGAGCGGTCTGGCGACGAGGCGACCGAGTTGTACCTGACGCATTTCGGCATGCAGGAGGAGGTCTCGGCGACCTCGGGGGGCAATGTCGATACGACGCTGTGGGTGCCGCGTGACCGCGATCCCGGTCTCGAAGTCGAGATGTTGCGCCGCCTGATGGTCTACCTCGGCACGGCCGACGAGCGCGCGCGCGTGGCATTGGCGGCCAACAACAATCGGACCGAGCCGCGCGCCCGCCTGATCAACACGGCCGCCGGCGTGCGCCTGCAGATCGACGACTCGTTCAGCCGCTCGTGGCGCCTGGTCGGCCTTGCGCTGGACCGCGTCGGGTTCGCCGTGGAGGACCGGGACCG
This sequence comes from Gammaproteobacteria bacterium, assembly GCA_020445315.1. Lineage (GTDB taxonomy): Bacteria > Pseudomonadota > Gammaproteobacteria > Chromatiales > Chromatiaceae > Thiosocius. Next base: position 7,394 of record JAGRGW010000046.1, on the reverse strand, counting down.
CTCGGCCGGCGTGTACTACGTGCGCTACAACGATCCCTCGGTGCAGGATGCCGACAAGGGCTGGTTGTCGAGCCTGAAATTCTGGGGTGACGACGACGTCGACAAGGTCAATCGTTACCAGGTCAAGGTGGGCTCCGAGGGCGACCGCACTGTCGTCATGGTCGCAACGGAGCAGGGCGAGAACGACAACTCGCCCACGGCGCTGCGAATCCTGACCCTGTTGCAGGAACAGATTCGCTGAGCGTGACGGCCACGGCATTCCGCTTCGCTTCGCTCGGCAGCGGCAGCCGTGGCAATGCCACCCTGGTCGAGGCGGGTTCGACCCGGGTGCTGGTCGACTGCGGTTTCGCCGCGCGCGAGTTCGTCGCCCGCTGCCAGGGACTGGGCGTCGAACCGGAGTCGCTCGATGCCGTCCTGGTCACCCACGAGCATGGCGACCACATGCGCGGCGTCGGTGCCGTAGCGCGTCGGTTCGACCTCCCGGTGTGGATGTCGCACGGAACCTGGCGGGCTGCCGATTACGGCCGGATCCGTCAGCTTCAGTTGTTTGCCGGTCACGACGGTGCGTTCGTCATTGGTGATCTGCAGGTGCAGCCGGTACCGGTGCCGCACGATGCCCGTGAGCCGACCCAGTTCGTCTTCGCCTACCGCCAGCAGCGCCTCGGCCTGCTGACCGACCTCGGCAGCATCACCCGCCGCGTCGTCGATGCCTACGATGGCGTCGATGCCCTGCTGCTCGAATGCAACCACGACCCCGACTTGCTCGCCAGCGGTCCCTATCCGCCGAGCCTGCAGGCGCGCGTCGGGGGGCGTTTCGGGCACCTGAACAATGCCCAGGCGGCAGACTTGCTCGGTGAGATCGATCGCAGTCGCCTGCGTCGACTCGTCGCCGGTCACCTGAGCGAGAAGAACAACGACCCGGCACTCGCGCTCGACGTGCTGCATCGCGCGCTTGATGGCAGTGCGTTGACGCCGGAACTGTTGTGCCAGGACCAGGCGAGCGACTGGTTCCCGATCCCGGACTGACGACAGCCGGCCCCTGCAGTATCATTTGACGTCTGCCCAGGGCCCCACGAATTTTTTGGAGTCTCCATGCTGACGCTGCGCGGTGCTCCCGCACTCTCGGATTTCCGTCTTGGTAAACTGCAGGATCGCCTGCGCGACGTCTTCGGTCGCGAACTCTCGCTTTACGCCGAGTTCGTGCATTTCGTCGATGTCGACCTGCCCCTGCCCGCGGACCAGCGGGACGTCCTGGAACGGCTGCTGCAGTACGGTCCGATGCGTGACAGGCAGCAGGATCGCGGCAGCCTGTTTCTCGTGGTGCCGCGTCCCGGCACGATCTCGCCCTGGTCGAGCAAGGCCACCGATATTGCGCACAATTGCGGTCTGCACGGACTGCGTCGGATCGAGCGGGGGATCGCCTACTGGGTCGGTGGCATGGCCGAGGATGCGGATACCCGCTCGACGATTGCCGGGCTGCTGCACGATCGCATGACCCAGTCGGTCTGGCACGACTTCGACGAGGCCGCGCGCCTGTTCGTCCACGCCGCCCCTGCGCCGCTGACGCGGGTCGGGGTCATCGACGGGGGACGCGACGCGCTGGTCGCGGCCAATGGCGAACTGGGACTGGCCCTGTCGGACGACGAGATCGATTACCTGGTCGAAAATTTCGTCGCGCTCGGTCGCGATCCCAGCGATGTCGAGCTGATGATGTTCGCGCAGGCCAATTCGGAACACTGCCGGCACAAGATCTTCAATGCCAGCTGGACCATCGACGGCGACGAGCAGCCGAGTTCGCTGTTCGGCATGATCCGCAACACCACCGACCAGTCGCCGGTCGATGTCCTGTCGGCCTACAAGGACAACGCCGCCGTCATCGCCGGCACCGAGGGTTACCGTTTCTACCCGGATCCGGAAACCGCGGTTTACGGTCGGCACGACGAGCAGATCCACATCCTGATGAAGGTGGAGACGCACAATCACCCGACGGCGATCTCGCCGGATCCGGGGGCGGCCACCGGCGCCGGTGGCGAGATCCGCGACGAGGGCGCCACCGGTATCGGCGCCAAGCCGAAGGCCGGTTTGTGCGGCTTCTCGGTCTCGGACCTGCGCATCCCCGGCAGCGAACAGCCCTGGGAGGAGGACTTCGGCCGGCCGTCGCGCATCGTGTCCGCGCTCGACATCATGCTCGAAGGGCCCATCGGAGCCGCCGCATTCAACAACGAGTTCGGCCGGCCGAACCTGCTCGGCTACTTCCGTTGCTACGAGGAATCCGTGCCCGGTGCCGAGGGTGACGAGTTACGCGGGTACCACAAGCCGATCATGCTGGCCGGCGGCCTCGGCAACATTCGCGCCGACCACGTCGAAAAGGCCGGCTTTCCGCCGGGCACCCCGCTGATCGTGCTCGGCGGCCCGGCGATGCTGATCGGTCTCGGCGGCGGCGCCGCGTCGTCGATGGCCTCGGGTGCATCGGCCGAGGACCTGGACTTTGCCTCGGTCCAACGCGCCAACCCGGAGATGGAGCGCCGCTGCCAGGAGGTCATCGACCGCTGCTGGCAGCGTCGTGAACACAACCCGATCCTGTTCATCCACGACGTGGGCGCCGGCGGCCTGTCCAACGCACTGCCGGAGCTTGTCCACGACGCCGGGCGCGGTGGCCGCTTCGAGTTGCGCGATGTGCCGAGCGACGACCCCGGCATGTCGCCGATGGAGGTCTGGTGCAACGAATCGCAGGAACGCTACGTGCTGGCCGTCGCGGCCGAGCAGCTGGCTGAGTTCGAGGCGATCTGCGCGCGCGAACGTTGCCCCTATGCGGTCGTGGGTCATGCGACCGAGGCACAGCAGCTGCAGTTGGGTGACCGCCATTTCGACGCCAAGCCGATCGACATGCCTATGAGCCTGCTGTTCGGTAAACCGCCGCGCATGCACCGTGACGTGGTGTCGGTCGCGCCGGCACTGCAGCCGCTGCAACTCGGCGGCGTCGGCGTGGAACAGGCAGCCGAGCGCGTGTTGCGCCTGCCGACGGTGGCCGACAAGACCTTCCTGGTCACGATCGGCGATCGCAGCATCACCGGGCTGGTCGCTCGCGACCAGATGGTTGGGCCGTGGCAGGTGCCGGTCGCCGATGTCGCCGTGACCCTGGCGGACTATGATGGTTATGCCGGTGAGGCCATGAGCATGGGTGAGCGCACGCCGGTCGCGCTGATCGACGCGCCCGCGGCGGGTCGCCTGGCGGTAGGCGAGGCGGTCACCAATATTGCCGCCGCTGCCATCGGCCGCCTCGGCGACGTGAAGCTGTCCGCCAACTGGATGGCGGCCGCCGGGCATCCCGGCGAAGACGCCCGCCTGTACGACACCGTGCGCGCCGTCGGCATGGAACTGTGCCCGGCGCTGGGAATTGCCATCCCGGTCGGCAAGGACTCGATGTCGATGAAAACCGTGTGGCAGCAGGAAGGCGGCCGGCGCGAAATGACGGCGCCGCTGTCGCTGATCGTGTCGGCGTTCGCGCCTGTTGTCGACGCACGGCGCACGCTGACGCCACAGCTGCGCCTCGATCGCGGTGACAGCGACCTGATCCTGGTTGACCTGGGGCGCGGGCGGAACCGTCTCGGTGGCTCGGCATTGGCGCAGGTCTACCGTCAGCTCGGCAACGAGAGCGCCGACCTCGACGATCCGGCGCTGCTGCGCGCCCTGTTCGATTGCGTCCAGGACCTGAATGCCGACGAGCTGCTGCTGGCCTACCACGACCGTTCCGACGGCGGGTTGTTCGTGACCTTGTGCGAGATGGCTTTTGCCGGCCGCTGCGGTCTCGACGTCGACCTGGCCGGTCTCGCGGGTGACGACCTCGCGGTCCTGTTCAACGAAGAACTCGGTGCCGTGTTGCAGGTGCGTCACAGCGACAGTGACGACGTGCTCGATCGTCTCGAGCGTGCCGGACTCGGCGAGTGCTGCCAGTTGATCGGTACGGTCAACGACAGCGAGACGATCACGATCCTGCACGGTACGCGCCCGGTACTGACATCGACGCGAGCGGCCCTGCAACAGGCCTGGTCATCGACCACGCTGCAGATGCAGAGCCTGCGCGACAACCCGGCATGTGCGGCCGAGGAGTATGCGCGCATCATCGACGAGGACCCGGGGCTTTCCGTGCAGCTGGGTTTCGATCACAACGACGACGTGGCCGCACCTTTCGCCGAGCAGCGCAGACCACGGGTGGCGATCCTGCGTGAGCAGGGGGTCAATGGCCAGGTCGAGATGGCGGCCTCGTTCAACAAGGCAGGCTTCGAGTGTGTCGACGTGCACATGTCTGACATCCTGTCCGGTGGCATCACGCTCGACGCGTTCCAGGGGCTGGTCGCCTGTGGAGGCTTCAGCTACGGCGACGTGCTCGGCGCTGGTGAGGGCTGGGCCAAGTCCATCCTGTTCAACAACCGCGCGCGTGACCAGTTCAGCGCGTTCTTCGAACGGCAGGACACGTTCAGTCTCGGTGTCTGCAACGGCTGCCAGATGTTGTCGAACCTGAAGTCGCTGATCCCGGGGGCGGAACACTGGCCGCACTTCGTGCGCAACCGCTCGGAACAGTTCGAGGCCCGTTTCGTCATGGTCGAGGTCGAGAAGTCACCGTCGATCCTGCTCGACGGCATGGCGGGCTCGCGGCTGCCGATCGCCGTGGCCCACGGCGAAGGGCGCGCGGAGTTCGGTTCCCCCGGCCAGCTCGCCGCCGTGCAGGCGGGTGTGGCGTTACGCTACATCGAGAACGACGGCAGCCGCGCCGAGCGCTACCCGGCCAACCCGAACGGGTCGCCGGAAGGTATCACCGGGCTGACCAGTGGCGATGGTCGGGTGACGATCATGATGCCGCACCCCGAGCGGGTCGTGCGCGCGGTGCAGAATTCCTGGCATCCCGACGGCTGGCTCGAGGACGCACCGTGGCGCCGCCTGTTCCGTAATGCTCGGCGCTGGCTCGCATGAGCGACGCCGATATCGAGGACCTGCAGGTCCGTCTCGCGCACCAGGAACTCGCGATCGAGGAGCTGAACGCGACCGTGACGCGGCATGATCGCCTGGTCCGGGAACTGGTCGCCGAACTGCGGCAGGTCAGGGAGATCCTGCGCGAACTGCGGCCGTCACCGCTCGGCAGCGACCAGGCTGACGAGCCGCCACCGCCGCACTACTGATCGCCATGTTGCCCGCGCAGCGCAAGATCGCCTTGTACGCGAGCGTCGTGTTTCTCAGTTCCGCACTGCTGCTGGTGCTGGAGATCGTGGCCGCGCGCCTGATCGCGCCGTATGTCGGGGTGTCGCTCTACACGTGGTCGGCCGTGATCGGTATCGTGCTGGCCGGTCTGTCGATCGGCAATGCCCTGGGTGGCGCCTGGGCGGATCGCCATGCAACCGCCGGCCAGGCGGGCGGGGTGCTGCTGGTCGCGGGCCTGTCCGCGCTGGCGATACCCTGGTTGTTGTGGCGCACGGCCAGCGTCATCGAGCCGTACGAGTTGTCGATCCTCGGCACCAGCATGCTGCTGGTCCTGGTCCTGTTCATGCTGCCGGCACTGCTGATCGGCATCGTGACGCCGCTGTTGACGACACTGGCGCTGGCGCAGAGCCGGCGCACCGGTCACATCGTCGGCATGATGCATGCGCTCGGTGCGACCGGCAGTATCTTCGGAACCTTCATCACCGCCTGGTGGCTGATCCCGATGCTCGGTTCGCGCAACGTGGTCTTGTGCACCGGCCTTCTGCTGTTGCTGTGTGGACTGCTGCTGTTACGGCCGCTGACGCGACGCCGCCACGCCGTGGCAGGCACCGCCAGCCTGTTGTGCGCCGGCGCCGTTGCCTACGGCACCCTGACGAACCCCGCGCTGGCCTCTTCGTGCGACCGGGAAAGCAGCTTCTTCTGCATCCGGGTCATCGACGAGGGAACCCACCCGACGCTCGGGCAGGTACGCAGCCTCGTGCTCGATCACCTGCTGCACGGGATCAACGTCGAGAACGACGGTACCTATCTCGAGGCCCCCTATGTCCACCTGATGCAGGAACTGGTCTGCCGCCATCACCACGACAAGTCGTCACTCGATGCCTATTTCGTCGGTGGCGGCGCCTACACCCAGCCACGCGCCCTGTGGCTGAGCCAGCGGCCGACGGCGATCACTGTCGCCGAACTCGACCCGGTTGTCACCGAGGTGGCGCGCGAGACGCTGTTCCTGGACGACAGCGACATGCGCGTGATCCATGGCGACGCGCGTGTCGTGCTCGATCGACTCGATGCCGACGAGCGTTTCGATGTCATCGTCGGCGACGCCTTCCATGACGTGTCGGTGCCGTATCACCTCGTCACCCGCGAGTTTGCCCGCCTGTTGCACGACCGCCTGCGCGACGATGGCCTGTACGTGCTCAACCTGGTCGATGTCTATCCCGGTGGGCGCCTGGCGGGCGCCATGGTCAGGACGCTGCGGACCGAGTTTGCGCACGTCGAGGTGTGGCTCGACCAGGTGCCGCGTGAGGCGACCCGGGTGACCTATGTCATCAGTGCTTCCGACGCGCCGACGCCGGTGCGCGGGCGCGAGGACAACCTGGCGTCGGCCATGCGGCCTCGCCGGCAGTGGACACGCGTGACCGACCGCATCGACGAGGCACTGCATGGTGAACTGGCCCGGGTGCCGGTGCTGACTGACGACAATGCACCGGTCGAGCAGTTGATCTCGGCGCTGTTCACGACCGACGCCGGTCGGTGACTTGGTGACGTCGACGCGCGGTCCGTGCCGCTTCTGCCGTACCGTGCGGACGGGCCTGTTGTCGCTGCTGCTCGGTGCCACAACAGGTTACATTGCCGTGTGGAGTGGTGCCGGCACCGACGCCGGCATGCTGGCCACGTTCGTGGCCGCCGTGGTGCCGTGGCTGTGGTGGGCGCGCCGCAACCGCCTGTCGTCATGAAATCAAATGGCCCTTTGGCGGGTCTCATTGCAGACTGACTGCAGGCCGGGAACCTACCATGCTGATACGAAAGAAATCCGACATTCGACCGTCCGAGATCACCTCACCGGAGCACTATGCGCAGCGGCGCACGATACTGAAGGCCGCCGCGGCGCTCGGTATCGGCGCGATCGCGTCGGGTCCGGCGGCTGCGCTGGTGCGGCCCGCCGGCAAGGGTACGCCGATCCCGGACATCGTCGACAAGAAGTACGGGCGTGGTTTGAAGCTGACCAGCTACGACGATGTCACGTCGTACAACAATTTCTACGAGTTCGGCACCGACAAGAGCGACCCGGCGAAATACGCGCACACGCTGAAGACCCGACCGTGGTCGATTGTCGTCGACGGTGAATGCGAGGCGCCGGGCGAGATCGGTATCGAGGACGTGCTCGGGGGGTTCGCGCAGGAGGAACGCATCTACCG
>JAGRGW010000347.1 GCA_020445315.1 Gammaproteobacteria bacterium | reverse complement strand
CGGTGGCGCGGCTGGCGGCGGCGCACGCGGCACTGCGCGCCGGCTAGGCGGGCGCCAGGCCGAAAAAAAGCCCGGGGCAGGTGGCCCCGGGCTGTCGCGTACTTTTTGCCGGCCCGGTAAGGGCCTATCCCTCGAGCATGCTGCGGACCTCGGCGATTTCCTCGGCCGGACCCTCCATGTCGATGATGACGACCTCGTGCTCGACTCCGACCTTGGCAAAGGCCGGGATGTCGGCCCAGTCGGCCTGCATGCCGTCGCCACCCTTGGAAGCCAGGTTCTGCAGGCGGGCGACCAGGACGATGTCGGCGTAGGTCGGTACCGGACCGGGGTTGTAACCGAGGTCGTAGGCCGCGGTCGGGATATTGGCCAGCGATTCGGCGAAGTGCCAGTGTTCGAGTATGCGTGCGCCGATCTCCGGCGCGAGGTCGCTGATCAGGGCCTGGATCGTCGCATGGTCGGCGTCGAAGCCCCAGACCTCGTCGACCTTGGTCAGGATCGGCAGCGCGCCGATGTTGTGGATCAGGCCGCCGAGCATGGCCTGTTCGTTCTCCAGTTCCGGTACGTTGCCCGCGAGCACGCGACTGATCGCGGCGACCTGCAGGCTGTCGTCCCAGACCTTGCGAAACTCCCGGTCGAGCGCATCCGAGGTCGCCTGGAATATCTGCTTCATCGCCAGCGACACGACCAGGCTGCGAACCATCTTCAGGCCGAGGCGGGTTACGGCCTGCTGGATCGAGTCGATCTCGCTGCGACCGCGGTACAGCGGGCTGTTGGCGACCTGCAGCAGGCGCGCCGACAGCGCGGCGTCTTTGCCGACCATCGCCGCCACTTCGGCCGCGTTCGTGCTGTCGCGTTCGACGGCATCGCGGACTTGCAAGGCGACCTCCGGCAGGGTCGGCAGTTGAATACTGTTATTGTCGATTGCGGCACGAATCTGGGCGGCCAGGTCTTCGTGTTGTGCGGGGCTGAGCATCGTGATTCCGATGGAACTGGAAGATAGACTCTACTGCGGACCGTCGGCCGGAAACTTGAGCCGAGAAGGCCGGTTGCACAGGCCCACAGCCGGGCCTGCTGCGGGCTCCCGGCGATTCCGCGTCAGGCGCTTTCGGCCTCGAACACGTAGGGGAGATCGAGCAGTTTCAGTGCCGGCCCGTTCGCATCGACCAGGCGGACGTCGGCCGCCTCGGCACTGCTGATCTGCAGCACCGCAAGGACCTCGAAACCGCCGTCAGGCGAGGCGGCCGCGTCGACGATGCGCCCGGCGCCCTGGCCGGACTCACTGCTCGGCGAGAAGATCTCGGTGCCCGGTGCCGGTATTTCGTCGGTTTCGACATGCGCCCGGTACATGCGCCGTTTGAGCTTGCCGAGGTACTGCATCCGCGCGACCACCTCCTGGCCGGTGTAACAGCCCTTGGTAAAGCTCACGCCGCCGACCAGCTGCAGGTTGGCCATCTGCGGCACGAACGCTTCCGCCGTGGTCTCGAACACGGTCGGCATGCCGGCGCGGATGTCCATCAGCGCCCAGAAGCCCCGGTCTGACTGCTGCGCCTGCCCCGATGCCTGCGTCCACAGTGCCGCGAGTGCCTGCTCCGGCCCGACCACCTCGAACCGTGGCCGGTCACCCGGCAGGCGGATGACCGTGATACCGTCGCGGGTCTGGCTGGTGTTGTCGGTACCCGGTGCGAACGGCAGCAGCGCGGCCGCGCAGTCGCCGCTGACGCCGAAACGCGCAAGCGACCCCGACGCGTCCTCGATGGTCACCTTGGAGCGCAGCACGAACATGCGCAGCCGCTTCAGCAGCGGGTCGAGCCGCTCCGCCGGCAGCTGCAGGTACAGGTCGTCGTCACGCTGAAAGACCAGGAAGCTGCCGAGCATACGGCCCTTCGGGCTGCAGTAACTGCTGACCTGGGCCTGCTGGGCGCTGACCGTGCGGATATCGCTGGTCAACTGGCCCTGCAGAAACGTCGTCTTGTCATCGCCACTGACCCGGATAAGGCCGAGATGAGCCAGGTCGGTCAGTGCGCACGCCGGAAACACCGGTTGCGAGGGCGTGTTGTCGGTGACGAGTGCTTGCCAGTTGTTCATGGGGATGCCTGATGCTGTTGTTCGGTTGCAAAAGCGCGCTTTCGTCCGGGCGTGGCCGGAAAGCAGTGAGCGGAACCAATCGGGTCTGCAATACCGGTATCATAAACAATCCAACTTCCGGATAAATCCGATTCATCAAGGGATATTTCGTGTCATCGGCCGTACTTCGACCCGGCAGTCTCGTGCTGTACAAGATTCACCCCGCGATTGTCGGCAGCGTCACCGACAAGATCGAGATCGCCTTGCCCGACGGCAAGTCCAAGCGCGTGCGCGACAAGGACGTTGTGCTGCTGCATCCGGGCCCGCTGAACAGCCTCAACGGCCTGGACAGCGGAGAGGCAGCGATCGACGAGGCCTGGGAGCTGCTGGAAGGGGAACAGGTCGGGTTGGCCGACCTGGCCGAGCTGCTGTTCGGAGAGTATTCGCCGGCCAGTGCCTGGGGCACGTGGCAGGTTCTGCAGGATGGGCTCTACTTCGAAGGCGACCTGGCGACGATCCGGCGACGCAGCGCCGAGGTGATTGCCGCCGACCGGGCCGCGCGCGACAGCAAGCGCCGGGAAGAGGAGGAATGGCAGGCGTTCCTCGACCGGGTCGCCCGCGCCGAGTTGCTGGAGCCGGACCGCAAGCGCCTTGCCGAGGTCGAGCGGCTGGCGCTGGAGGCCAGCGACCGCAGCCGTATCCTGGCCCAGTTCGACGTGGCGGAGACACCGGATTCGGCGCACCGCTTCCTGGTTCGCTGCGGCTATTGGCCGGAGCGGTTCAATCCCTGGCCGTTGCGTACCGGCGTGGAACTGGGTCCGGTGGAGATCGGCGTGCCCGATCTCGGCGACGAGGCGCGCCGTGACCTGACTGCGCTCGAGGCCTGGGCGATCGACGATGCCGGTAACCAGGACCCGGACGATGCCCTGAGCATCGACGGCGATCGCCTCTGGGTACACGTGGCAGACGTCGCCGCGCTGGTCCGGCCCGACGGCCACATCGACCGGGCGGCACGCGAACGCGGCGCGAACCTCTACCTGCCGGAAAGGATCCACGGCATGCTGCCCGATGTCATCACCGAGCGTCTCGGGCTCGGCCTGGCCGAGCAGTCGCCCGCGTTGTCGTTCGGGTACACCTTCGACGGCGATTGCGTGGTCGATATCGAGATCGTGCCGTCCTGGGTCAGGGTCACGCGCTCGACCTACGACGAGGTCGACGCACGTATGCACGAGGAGCCCTTCGCGTCCATGCGGCGCATGACCGATGCCTACCGCGCACGGCGTCTTTCCCGCAACGCCGCGCGCATCGATCTGCCCGAGGTGTCCGTGCGCGTCGTCGACGACGAGGTCGTCATACGGCCTCTGCCCAAGCTCGACAGCCGCGACATGGTGACCGACGCGATGTTGATGGCCGGTGAGGCCGCCGGGCGCTTTGCGGCCGCCAACGGGATCAGCATTCCCTACGCGATGCAGCCGGTGCCCGACGAGATCCGGCAGCCCGTGAAGATGTCGGAGATGTACGCCTACCGGCGCCTGTTCAAGCCGAGCCGCGTCACGCTCGATCCGGAGCCGCACTTTGGCCTGGGCCTCGATGTCTACGCGCGCGCGACCAGCCCCCTGCGGCGCTATGCCGACCTGGTCGTGCACCAGCAGATCCGCGCCTTCGTCACCGGTGGGACGCCGCAGGCGGCCGAGGCCGTCGCCGCGCGCATGACCGCGCTCGATGCTGCCGGCGCGCGTATCCGGCGTGCCGAGCGACAGTCGAACCTGCACTGGAAACTGGTGTTTCTCGACGCGACGCCGGGTTGGCATGGTGAAGGCGTGGTGGTTGCATTGGAGGAACGCAAGGCGGTCGTCATGCTGCCGGCGCTGGGGATGGAGACGCGGGTCCGGCGGTCTGACGACATGGTGCTCGATCAGTCGTTGTCGTTACGGCTGCAGTCGGTCGACATCCCGACCCAGGAAGT
>JAGRGW010000045.1 GCA_020445315.1 Gammaproteobacteria bacterium | reverse complement strand
AGAACGGCGAGAACTTCGCCCGTTTGAGATCGGCGCGGACGATGCCGGGGACGTTCAGCTGCAGGCCGTCCCAAACCGGCGCGCAGGCGGTCGTGGCCGCCGGCGGTGGCTGGTCGCTGCGCAGGTCGATGTCGAATGCGATCAGAGGCAGCAGGAAATCGACCTCGCCGAGCACGATCGGGATCAGGTCGAGCTTGAACTGCAGCCGGTTGTTGGCCGGCAGGCGTATGCCGGCACCCAGGCGGCTCGACGTGTCGAGATCGTCGATCAGCTGCTGCGACAGCAGCAACTCACCGGCGAAATCGACCTTCAGCGAGTTCTTGCTGTAACCGTAGCCGATCAGCAGGCGGTCGATGACGACGCCGCTGCCGTCGTAGCGCCCGAGATCCGGCAGCGGGATCGGGTCGGCGCCACCCTCGACGGCGAAGTAGATCGCGTCGGCCGACAGGCCGAGCTTGAACGCCAGGTCGCCCAGTGGCCGCAACGGGCTCTCCGGGGCGAATCCCCGCAACGAGGCGCTGCCTTCGACCGCGATCGCCGCGGGGTCGTTGAACGGCAGTCTGAACCGGGCCTCGGCAATGACGAACTGCAGGCCGGTATCGAATTTCACCCAGCCCAGCGACAGGTCGACGGCATCCTGGTAGGTCTCGACCAACTGCTGGTAGGTGGCCTGCGCGGCCGTCGTGCTCAGTTGGCCGAGCATCCGGTGGATCGCCAGGATGGCCTCGGTCAGGAACTTCTTGCCGGTGAAATGGAAGATGTCCTTCTGCAGCGCCGGGATCGTGCGGTAGCGCAGGTCGTGGCGCAGGCCGGCATCGGCATCGTCCGGCATCGCGTCGAGTTCGGCGCGGGCGGCATCCAGCGCCGTTTCGGCCTCGAGCAGGCGCTGGTCGATCAGCGGCTCGACGTCCTGCTGCCAGACCGCGAGGTCCCAGGCGCCGCCCGGGTCGCGCAGGCTGTCGAGGTCGTCGCGCGCCAGCGGCAGCTGCGGAATCATCAGCGGTATGGCGAGGTTTTCGAAGCCGAAGCTCAGTGCCTCGCTGCTCAGCTCGAACACCATGTCGGTGTACTGACCGGCGAAACCGAGTTCGGCGGCGATGCCGAAGCGGAACGGCATGCCGTCGCCCGCGTCCTGATCGCTGTCCGGCACGCGTCCGACCGACAGTGACAGTTCGCGCAACGCGAACGACACCTCGATGTCGAGATCGATGTCGTTGCCGCCATCACCGGCGGGGGTGCCGCCGAGCTGCGCGGCGGCGCCGACGAGCATGTCGAACAGGTCGAGCTCGATGCCTGCCTCGTCGAAGGTGCAGTCGACGGCGAAATAGGCGCCCTGTCCGGCGACACCGACGCGCAACGCCGCATCGCCGACCAGCTCGGCGCGGTGCGCGACCGCGAGCAGGTGTTCCAGATGCTGTGCCATCACCGGCGGTACGACGCCACCGAGGTCCGTCGGCAGGATCGGGCGCAGGTGGAAGCGTCCGCCGAGCCCGAACTCACCCTCCACCTCGTCGCCGGCCCCGCTCAGCGTCAGCGTGATCGATTCGATCGTCAGCGCCAGCGGCGGTTGCGGCAGCAGCAGGCCGGGCAGGTTCAACGCCAGCGATACCGGGGCGCCGAGGCTGGCCTCGAGCGCGTTGTCGCCGTCATTGCCGCTGCCGACGACGGCCTTGAACTCGCCATCGATCCAGCCATCCGCGTTGCCGGTGTCCATTGCGACCAGTTGGCCGAGACCGACGCCGTCGAGCGCATCGGCGAGTGCCGCATCGGGCAGGCGGAAGCGCAGTGCCAGCGCGGCCTCGCCGTCGAAGTCGCTGCCCTGGACGGTCAGCGCGATGCGGATTGTCGCCTCGCTGACCTCCGGGCGCTGGCCGTCCGGAATAAAGCGCCACAGCCGGTCGACGTCGGCCAGTTCGGCGTCGATCGACAGCTGCAGCTGGCCGTCTTCCCAGCTCGCCCGCAGCGTGACCTGCGCATCGTCCGGCGGCAGCGGGAACGCGTCGGGCAGCGTGCCGAGTGCAATGCGTGACGACAGGTCGGACCAGGTGATCGTGGCACCCAGTTCGAGCGAGTCGAGGGCGCGACCACCGTCGCCGTCGCGGCTGGCGACGATCTTCAGCGTAGCGTTTTCGACGGTGCCGAGCGTGTCGATGTCGACCTCGGCCAGTTCGAAGGCGAAGGTCTCGCTGTCGGCCGTGCGTTCCAGCGACAGCGATGCGCTGTCGACCGCGATGGTGCAGCCGGGCAGGTCGATGTCACACGCGGTCTCGCCGTTGAGTGCAAGATTGCTGTCACTGTCCAGGCTGCCGCTGATCGACAGCGCACTGACGCGCAGCTGGTAGTCGGGGTGGCCGAGCGCGAAGTCGACGTGTTCGTCGTCACCGAGGTTCAGCGCGATGCGGGTCTCGTAATCGTCCTCGCTGCGGTAGGCGAGAAAGATTTCGACCGCGAAGATTGCTTCGGGGAAGGGCAGCCTCAGGTGGCCGGTGACGCCGACTGCGTTGGGCACGTTGGCCCGGACCTGGAGCGTCAGTCTTGCGAGTGCCAGCTGCCAGTCGGCTGCCACGGTGCCGAGCATCTCGGTCTGCGCCGGGTCGAACGTGCCACCCTGGAAGGCGACGGGCCAGTCGAGTTGCACTTGCGCACTGACACCCTGGTTGCCCAGCGCGATGCCTTCGAGGCCGGCATGGATGCCGGGCACGTCGTGGCCGTTGATCTGCAGCGGTAGGTCCCAGTCGAACAGCGCGGCATCGGCATAGAGTCCACGAAACGTCGCGTCAAAGCCGGCATCGGTGATCGCACTGTCGATGTCGTCGGGGCCGATGACCAGGCGACAGTGATCGAGCGCCAGCACCAGGCCGGTGCCGGCAATCGTGAATGGCGGCACGCTGAAGGCGTCGAGCGTGGCCGATATGGCCAGGTCCGCGTCGATCGCGAAGCCACCCTCGATCTCGAACGAAAAACCGTCGCTGGTCCCGGCCTGGCCCTCGATGGCGACCGGTTGCAGCAGCGGATTGGTGATCGCGATGCGCAGCGGGAAATGCTGCAGGCTGAACGTGGGCGTGCCGTCCTCGATGCCAATCTCGATGTAGATCAGCGGGTGCTCGTCGGCCGAATCGACGACGATGCCGAAACCCAGGGCGACGTCGGCACCAGCGGCGGCACCGAGGTTTGGCAGCTGGATGAACAGGTCCTCCGTGACGGCGAGCACGATGGTGACGGTGTGACCGTCATCGGTCTCGGTGACGACCAGGTTGTCGACCCTGAGCCGGTCGAGCACATCACCGAACAGCGCGTGCATCGGCGCGGTGAAGAAGTCGAGGTCGGACAGCAGTTCGATATCGCGCGCGGCGTAGAGCTCGGTCATGAATCCGGCCTCAGAGGTTCACATCGACGGCCGCCACTGGCACGAAGTCCAGCGCGACATCGGGTACGGCGACCTTCATGCCGGTACCGTAGATGACCGTCGTGGCAAAGAGGTACGGGCTGTGCAACACGATCAGCTGGCCCGATGCCGCGCCGAGCACGGCGATATTCCCCGACACGGCGAAGAAATTGAAATGCACCATTTCGGCAAAGCTCAGCGGTTCGTCGACGTAGAAGTGGCCGCCCTCGGACTGGAAATCGACCGAGAAGCCACTGCTTTCGAGCAGCCGGACCGTGTGCTTGTAGATCTCCTTGTCGGGGATGCCGGCCTCGAGACCGTCGATCAGGCGCTTGACCAGCGGGAAACGGGCGAGAAACTTCAGCTTCTTGATATACGACAGCAGGCCGATCGAGATGCCGAGTGACTCGTAGGTCAGGGTCTTCTGCAGCGTGTCGTTCTGGCCGATCTCCGGGTCCGGCAGCATCGTCAGGCTGCCGGCTCCTGCCTCGACACCGATCGATCGGCCCCTGTCGTTGCCGTAGCCGCTGCCGCCACCGACGCTGAAATCGATCTTCCAGAAGCGGCTGCGCGGTACGTTGGCATCTGCCGCTTGCGGGAACTCGACCTTGATGCGGTAGCTGATCTCTACGCGCCGGTCCAGCGGGTTGTCGCCTTCCTCGGGTGGCAGCTCGCTGGCGTCGGGTACCGGTCCGCCGGCGGCATCCTGTTCACCGCGCGCCCGCACGGGAATGGCCTGAAAGGGTGCCGCGTCGGTCAGGCCGGGATGGTTGCCGACCTGCAGCAGCAGCCAGTCCTTGACCGCCTGCGCGCGCGCCAGCGACAGGTCGCGGTTGTAGCTGTCGGGACCTGGGCGGCTGGCATGGCCGACGATCGAGAAGATCTTCAGATCCTTGCGCGACGCGCGGTCGACGAGCGTGGTGATCGCGGCCCGGTGTTCGTCCTGCAGCAGGTTTGGGTGGCCGTCGAACGGGAGATCGCGCAACACCAGGCGGTAGTGCAGGTAAAGTCGTTCGCCTTCGATCAGCCCGCGGTGGGTGAGTTTGTTCTCGATCTTTTCGACCAGTGATTGACGCAGCGATGATGGCTCGGCGGCACTTCCGTTTGTCATGCTTGTGGTGCTTCCGGAACTGGATTCAGCTGTTGACTGAAGATAGTCGAGAATTCAACGTGCCGTGGAGAATTACCCCGTGGAGGGCCGCTGGCCGAGCACAGCGACCCTCGAAGATCCGGAGATCACCACCGGAATTGAAACGGTTGGTAGCGACCATCGTCGAGATAAACGGCGGCCAGCGATCCGGCCTGTCGTTCGAGTAACCGGGAAGGCGCAATCTTGGATGTGCGCCAGCGTGTCGTCTTGTTCCATTGCCGCAAGAATGCCGCGATCAATTGGCGGCGCGGCTTTTTCATCAGCTTGCCGTCCCGCCGCAGACCGGGCTGAAATCCGCGACCAACCATTCCGAGCAGCAGGCGATCGACGAACGGTGCACGTAGTTCTTCGATCAGGTCGAACACCAGGCTGCCCTGATCCCGTACGGATCCATGCATGATGCCGAAGTAGGGATCGAGGCCAACGTTGACAACGGCCCGCCAGACCTCGCCATAGAGCAGCCCATAGAGGTAGTTCAGCGACTGATTGAAACGATCGGTTGCGTGCTGTGTGTGACGGCCAGGGAACTCGAAATCCTTAGGCACGAGCAGCTGAATCGCATGCCAATACTTCGCGGCGGCGCGTCCTTCATGGCCCATGGCAACCGGGGAAATGTCTGCCAGCGTCGGGTCGATCTGTTTAATGGTCGAGGCGATCTCGCGCAGTTCCGACGCACAATGGTCGAGGGTCGCATGCTCACCGATCGCATGGAGTCTTCGGTACTTTGCGAAGTACTTCAGCACCGAGGCCTGGTTGGCCACTTTCGCTGCCAACATGCCCAGGCCGACCCGGACGATGACAGGGTCGTGGGCTCTTGATGCCTGCAGTTTACGGAGGTGGGATTTGGCATTCTTGATCGGTGAGACCGCCGAAATCGGCTTGCCATACAGGGGAGACAAAATGACGTGGATGCCACGTTCCGTCAGATTCTGAATCAGGTCGACCGATATCGTCAGGCCACGCCCCTGTAAATACAGGATCTCGATATCGTTCAATGCAAATTGCCGCAGTATTCGTCGCTTTCGTTTGACGACGAGGGCTTCTCCCGAGTAACCCAGGAATTGCCCAGTACCATTGAGATAGAGTCGCTTGCTGTCGAGGAAGAGATCGGAGTCGGATGATGCCGAATCGGT
This sequence comes from Gammaproteobacteria bacterium, assembly GCA_020445315.1. Classification (GTDB taxonomy): domain Bacteria; phylum Pseudomonadota; class Gammaproteobacteria; order Chromatiales; family Chromatiaceae; genus Thiosocius. The sequence continues at coordinate 6,579 of JAGRGW010000045.1, read as the reverse complement.
GAGGTCATTTGCTGAGCCGCCGGTGTGTCTACCGTGTGTGGCTGTTGATGGTCGGTCTTCCGGAGGGTCATGCATCAACCACCCGGATGGGTGCTGTTGCTGGGGAATCTCCGGGTACTGCGCAAAGGGTAGCGCGGCAAGCGAACCCATGACAGCGGTATCGACCCGATCGGCGTCATCGATGAATTTCTCGCGTTTACGCCAAGCGGCATCCTGAATCAGACTGACGCTCAACGTATCTCGCGCCAGCTGTTCCAAGGTTCCCTCCAGAAATCGCATCTGGGTCGCGATGGCTTCTGAATCGATACCACTGAAATAGTTTCGAAATCCACGTACCAAGCCATTGATATGGAGTAGGGTGTTGCTTCTCGCGTGAAAGGAGGCGTTGTTGCTGCCAAACTGCTGGACAAGCTTCACCAGCTTGCGCTCGACGATGTGCATGCGCGAAGTGTCGATACGAACCTGTTCTGTGCTGACTTCGAAACCGAGAAAGGCTATTCCCTGGCTGGCTTGCACGACCGAGGTCTTGGAGTCTTTGAGCGCTAGCGACAGTTTCTCGGCAAGGAATCCCCTAGTTGTCTCCAGGGCGAGGTTTGCCTGTTCGGACGTGGTAAAAGCGACAACGAAGTCGTCTGCATAACGCGCGAATCGGTAATCGCTTTGGGTGAAGAATCGATCCAGGGGGTGCAGGAATATGTTCGCCAGTAACGGCGACAACCGGTCGCCTTGTGGTATCCCCTGTTCTGCCGGATTCAGCATCCAGAAATCGATCGCGTCGGTCTTCAACCACCTGTGTATCAGGTCCAGGATCTCAGCGTCGGCGACGACCTCGGCAAGCAGGGTGTAGAGAATGTCGTGGTCGATGGAGTCGAAGCATTTCTCGATATCCGCCCTGACGACCCACGTGTGGCCGGTGTTGATCAGACTGCGCAAATAGCCCACGGCCTGGTGCGCATTTCGGCCAGGGCGATAGGCAAAACTGAACGGGCTGAACCGGGTTTCAAACAGCGGTCCAAGCAGAGCTGTGCAACCTGCTTGCACCACTCGGTCCCTGACGGTCGGTATCCTCAACACACGGCAGCTGCCGTCTTCTTTCGGGATGGTCACCATCCTCAGGGGGCTGGCGGCGTAGCTCCGCTGGGACAGGTCGGTGGCCAGTTTAGCGAGTTCTTTCTCCAGGTCGCGGCCGAACTGTTCGATCGATATGCCATCACTACCGTGCGAGCTGTTTCGACTGTGTTTGATCTCCGCCCAGCAAGTGTGCAGAAAGTGCTCATCACAGAGCTGCTGATACAGGCCACTGTGCAAAGAGGGCTGCCCACTCCGGGTATGCGCCATACTTGAGAAGTGCGGTAGCTTAGTGAGTTTGAGGTGCTTGGCGGCTTGGGCGCGGTAATGTTGCGCGAGGTTCTGACGGTGATCATCCTGCCGGATTCGGTAAGTCAGCCGCTGTCCGCCGTGGCACGATCGGGTCCAGAGCTGGCTGCTCGATAACCGAGAGAGCCTCGATATCTCATCGGGTTCGAACCAAGACTTGTCGCCCGAGAATGTGCTCGACCGTTCATTGCCGACTACCCAGCAATCGGATGCCTCGACGGGCCAACCCGACAAGGCGCGGCGTGTGTGTCCTCTCGTGTCAGGCACCACAACGAGGTAACGAGTCCCGGGCAGCAGTGAAGCGATGGATAGGTCGCTGGAAAGCAGGCGATTGTCGGGATACGCATAGAGTACGAGGCCGGCTGATAACGCATCTTTGGCCGGCTGCCCGGAATGTGGGGCAAGGCGCCGGCCAAAGGCATCGAGAATCGCTACTTCGACCATTAGGGCGACGATCAAGTGCTCGACATGCTGATAGCGGACTGCGGGGAACTCGATCCATAGCGTGCCTTTCGCGTTGATGATGTGATCGAGGTCGGCGATGTTGGGGCTCTCGGAGAGGCACCACACACCGGGGTAGGACAGCATCAGTTCGATGACCTCGGTCAATCGTTGCACATCGGCGGCAGGGATGGATTGCGTGGATACGCTTCGAATGACCTGTGGGGCTTGTAGACTGCGTAGCACAGCGCCCAGTGTCAGTCGTCCTTCGCCGGTAAGATTCCAGCAGAATTCGACCAGCCATCCGACGACGTCATCGCCGAAGTGATAACCGAGCGCGACAAAACTTCGCTGGAAAAGGATCCGGAGCAGCGGTCTGAAGCATGGGCTTCGCGCCAGCCGAAAAACGGCAACGGGTTTGCGCCGGTTGGTGAGATCGAGCCAGAGCAACTTCCGGTGCTGGAGGTTTCCCTTGTTTTTCTTGTGCAGTGATTGCGCGGCGTAGCCTCGGTAATCAAGCACGGCAAGGGCGGCATCGCGGTCCCGTTTCAGCACCTTTCGAAGGACAATGTCCATTGAGGATTGGGGTGAGCCAAAGACCGCCAGTCGACCGGGTTGCTGCGCCGTGTCCATCACGATTCGGTCTCGTCGGGTGGGGGAGCGTCGCTGAAAGCTGCGCGGATCTGCTGGATACCGCGTTGCCCGGACTCGGGGATCCCTTGCAGGTCCACCGATTCTCCTGTCATCAAGCGCCTGACCATCTGAGAGATGGTATCGGCCTGCCAATTCGGAAAAGCCACGCACAGCCCCGCCAGCACTGGTAGCCGGAGATGCACAGGCAGTCGGGGTGGCTGGTCGAGTTTTCTCAATACGGCCGTTCCCAGTGCTGCGACCTGTTCCAGCTGTGCTTCATCGAGGGCCGCCAGCGATTCCCCGAACTCGGAAGCGAGACCCTTCGATTTCAGGAACCATCGGGTTCGGTCCAACTTGAATCTCGGCCAGGGCACGAACAGGCTGTCGTAAGAGAATGATTGGCCGAGCGCGTCGGCGATCACCTTCGAAACGAGTCGCCGCTGCCGTCTTTCTTTACCACGAATCTTTACCGTGTCCTCGGGCCCGAGGTTGCGGATCAGGTTCTCCAGCACCCGAATCCTGGATTTGAGCTCTCCCAGGTGAGAGAGAGCGACGCGCCGATCGAGCAAGTAGGCATCTTCGATATCGACCTCGATACCTGTCATGTAGCATTTGGCCATGTCTATCTCCTTCCGCCATTCGATCTCGTACGTCCGCAGTTTCAGGAGCGAGCAGCCGGGTATTTACTTCTTCTTCTTCTTCGTTACCTGTAACATGGTTCTCGTTTGATTTTTTCGTATCAATGTGACGACAATCAGCGCTGACGCTATCGTCTCGTTCACTGTCAACGCCGATGACGTTATGATCGCTTGCTACGAAATAGAATTTACTTTCAGCGAGAGAAGGTCAATCCGGGAATCCCAGTATTGACAGGTCTGGCGTTTTAGCTAAGCGGTTATAAAATACTTCAATGATTACAGCGTGTTACGGAATGTTTGATCGCTCGGGCGCATTAGAATGAAGTGCTTTGTTGACTTGTGAGTGCGGATTTCATCTTCTGGTTGAGGAGGCTAGAACTCGGCCAGCGAGTGCCGTCTATCGACGGATCTTTCTGATAGGGTTTTCGCTACCCCATACGGAATCTCCTGTCGAAAAGGACATGTGCTGCAAACCAAGCGATTGGGTTACGACAGGGTCGAGTAGATTTGTTGCCGAATGCCAGGACCGGCTTGGCAGCAGTTGGTTTGAATGTGAGATCTCTCCCGACAGAAGGCAGGACGAGTTGATGACCGAAGGGAGATTATCCCTTTTCGTTCAATTGCTTGCGCGGATCGCTCGAAAAGGGGGTAGTTGTCTTGTCGAAAATCTGTTTGCGACGGCCGGCCGAACCTCTGTAAGTTCTTGATTCTTTCCTGCTTTAGCGCCTGACGGGGAAACGATAGCGTACGAAAAGATCAATAGATTCTGCGGTTTACATAATCTCTCTTATGCGCAACAGCAGAAATAAAATGTGAAGCCGATGCAGATCATAGATCTACATCGGCTTGTTGGTACGGCGTGACTTCATGTGTCAAAATCACCATTTTCCATTTTTCGGCCTGGCGGCATACCAGACCCCAACCGGTACCTCGCTACTATGAGTCGTGCCCGGCGGGGCGAAGTCATCATCGTTATTGGCAATAAACCATGCCAAGATTTTATCGTCACCTCCAGTGTAACGAGCCCATGTCCGGCCTTTCTCGGGATTTTGCTGGCAAGAAAAATCACGCAGTGATTTAGGCAGCCGACACTTCCAGTTGGCATACTTCTCGCCATCGCTGCTCGGTGCAGCTTCCGTTCTGGGCTCAGCCGGCGGGGTAAGCGCTGCCTTCTGCAGTCCTTTCGGACCAGCGGCCGGCTCGGCGGCCTGTGCCACCGAGTTGGTACCCGGCGAGTTTTCATTGCAGGCGGTCAACAGACCGGTCACCAAGAGCGCCATGATGAGCGTAACGATTTTTTTAGCCATGACGGCCTCCTCTATGAAAAGGGAAGGGAAACCTTCCGTACAAACGTTTACATAATCTCTCTTATGCGCAACAGCAGAAATCCAACAATTACCTACCTCGTCAAATGTCGAACCCGGAGAACACAGCTGATCACTGATCCCTTCTTCTACCCACAACAATCAAGAAAATGCCAAATAGAAGGATGGCTACACCGATACCTGTGGCCGTATACAACCTAACTGTCGCGGCTTCTTCTGCTGCCGTAGTCAAGAACAGCTGCTGATGTACGGTGGCAGCACTTCGACCAAACACGATACTGGCCAAGCCGCCGATAATACTGAGAACGATTCCAATTATCCTTGTTGTTTTCATCGATGAATTCCTTTGTGGGTTTTTTCGATACTGACGATCCTTTTGCTTCAGAAAGTAGGGGGAGAATCCTTACTGTTTCGGTAATCCGACGCCCGAAGCGTCAATCGAGTTTAGCATTCTTCTTTAGTGCTCCTCGGTCGAAACGAAAAGGCTCCGATCGTGGCCCGCTCCGCGGTCCCGATCTAATCTCACGTAATTATCTGCCGTTCTGAAGTCGATCTGCAACGTTTTCCAACAACCGTTTGCCGTGAATCACCGCTACCACGAGGATTCGGCCCGGGCAGATCCGATACACTACGCGGTAGCTGTATACTAGCCTTTCCCTTATCGATTCGTCTCCAATCTCCGGCACAATACGACCAATTAAAGGGAACTCGGCGACGGTACGGGAAACCGAAATTATTTCTCTTACTATCGCTCTCGCATAGTATTCCGAATCTCGAGCAATATACTCCGCGATTGATTCGATGTCCTCCATGGCCTCCGGGGACCAATTTACTTCTGAGTCCATTTGTTGAGCTTCCGTTCCACCTCGTCCTGACTGAGCATCCCTTCTGTCTCGGCTCTCTGCAGCCCTTTGTGAATTTTTTCAACAACGTAGAGATGGTACTGGACATCCTCCAGTGAACAATCATCTGGCAGATTATCTAGGAGTGCCTTTACCTCTTCTTTAGCGGTGCTCATTATTGATCACCTCCCCAAAAAATAAGAGAAAAAGTGGTCCATGAAATTACTCCCATTTTTCACCGATCTGCTTGGTGCTAGTGTGGTCCGTGTGTGGAGATGGGCTGTCCTGAAAATTTCCTTCGTAGCCCGGTTGGCGCTGCTAGTCATATCCGATTACACGACCAATGACGGTTTCCGTTCCTTGCAGGTCGATCGTTCCTCCATGTCGCTGCTTTCCTTTTACTTAATACTGATAGAAAAATGGCCGGGTGGCAATTCGAGAACGAATGGTCAGCGGGCATTCTTTCAGATTCCCGTTCCCGACCGTCAAGCGGAGATATTCTCCTGGATGAGCATCGTGTCAGATCGGGCGCGATCCGTGGTGCTGCACTAGACTACGGGGTTCTTTCCTGGTCCCGCGAGCCGGGCCAGGTTCTCCACCGGCACTTCAGCAGCAATGTTTCCGGAGTTCTCGAATGCGCAAGACATCACGTCGTCCGAACCGGGTTTCGATATTCGTGTTTCTGTTTCTCACCGTTGGTGTCGCAGGCATCAGCGCGGTTGCGGAGAGCCTGCCGCCGGGTGTTTCCGGTCAGTCCGTGAACATGCGCTTCGGTTCCGCGGCAGAAGGCGCGCCTTACAGCGACTGGGACGAGTTGCTGTTCACCTTCAGTGGTGACGGCTCGCTGCTGCTGACCGATGCGAACACGCTGTTCGCTTCCAGCTTCACCGAGAATGCCGGCGCATACAGCTGGGACAACGGGACGTATCGCTACGAGTTGAACCTGCTCAACGGCCAGGTCGATGAAGTCAACCTGTTCGACTCGGGGTCGGGCGGGGCCTTTCTCGGCCAGTTCACGCCCTTTTCCAGTGCCGGCGTGGACATCTCGGCGATGACCTACCTTGCAGGCGTCTACACCGTGACCGGTTTCGGCAGCCCGTCTCAGAACACGACCCACGACCGGGGGACCGTGATCATAGGGGAGCAGGGCAATGTCGACCTGGAAACCGGCGATTTCACCTTCTTCGCGTCCGATGCCACCGAGTTCTATGACCGGTCATTCCTCCTCGAGGTGGGGATCAAGCGGTTCGATATCAGCTACGGCAGTTACAACGGCATTTCGCCGAACGCCACGGTACGCCTGTATCTCGATGCCGACGGTGC
>JAGRGW010000346.1 GCA_020445315.1 Gammaproteobacteria bacterium | reverse complement strand
CATCGGCACCGAGATCTGCGGATCCTCCTGGCGCGGCGTGGCCATCAGGCCGAGTATGCCCATGGCCAGCATCGCGAGGAACAGTAACGGCGACAGCGGTGAGTGGATGAAAGCGCGAGCGGTTTTGCCGGCGAGACCGAGCTCGACGGCCGCGTTGTCCTTGCGGTCGGTGTCAGACACGGTGCTGCTTCCCCTGGATAACGAGTTTTATTGTGCGTTCTGGGCGGTTGCCGACTGGACCGGCGGCAGGATCTGCGTACCGGCGCGCAGCCCGGGTGGGGGCTCGTCGACGAGGCGGTCGCCGGCGTTGACGCCCGAGAGCACGATCCGGGTGTCGTCGTCCGGCGCGTTGCCGAGCCGCACGACGCGCAGCCGGGCCTTGCCGTCGTTGCCGATCGCGTAGACCAGCGGCAGACCGCCCTTGGTCACGATGGCAGTCTTCGGGATGGTCAGCTGCGCCGGCATGCGCGCGGCATTGTCCGGCACGCGGATCTCGACGTACTGGCCCGGCGTGGCGCCGCTGCCGGTCGGCAGAGTCAGCTCGACGCGGACGGTGTTCTGACGCGGATCGGCGACCGGGTGGACCAGGCTGACCGGGGCCTGGATCAGCTCGCTGCCCTGCAACGAGACGTCGATGGGCTGGCCCAGGTGCAACGAACGGCTCAGGCGCACCGGCAGGTCGGTCTCGACGACCAGCGCCGCCGACTCGCTGAAATCGATCAGCGGCTGGCCCGGCTGCACCGTGTCACCGACCTCGACATGGACTTTCTGGATCACGCCCGAGAACTGCGCGATGCCCTGGGTATCGCGCAGCATGGATTCGATTTCCTTGATGTTGGCGTCGGCGCTGCGCATGCGGGTGTTGGCCTGGGCGAGCGCGGTCTCGGCGCCGACCAGGTCGGAATGCAACTCGGTACCACGGCTGCGCATGCCCATCATGTTCTGCATCGGGTTCGTGAACACCTGGTCCATCATGGCCGGCATGCCCATGCCGCCGGGGGCGGCGCCGGACGAGTTCGAACGCGGTGAGTAGAGTTCGCGGTCCAGTTGCACGCGGGCATTGCGCATGTCCGCGATTGCCGCCTCGCGATTGGCGATGGCGGCGTCGAGACGCGCCAACAGGCCGCTGTCGTCGAGTTCCACCAGCACGGTGCCTTCCGCGAAGGCATCGCCCTCCTGGCCGGCGATGGCCGCGATCCGGCCCGGCATCTGTGCGGTCAGCTGCAGCGTCTTGTCGGCCGAGACCGTACCCGCGAACGAGACCGTCAGCGGAATCGATTCGCGGCTCACGGTATGGACCTTGAAGCCGCCTGCCGGGGCTTCGGCAGCCATGACCGGGGCAGTGGACGCCAGCATGGCAACGGATACGACGAAATGGATCAGCTTCACGAACTTGGACTCCTGGATTCGGTGTGTGACCGTTTTCTCTTACACAGGACCTCGGCCCGGCAGGGGCGCGATAAGCCGGTTAACCGTCCGCTACCGCTCAGACGGCGGCAGGAAGGTGACTGACGCCGCCATCCGACCCGCCAAAACTGGTCGCGTATTGTACATTAGAGTTTCATTATAAGTAAAATTTATTTGTTTCCCTGACCAAGTTATAGGCCAGTCTGGCCGGCCTGTCGCGGCCCTGTTGGCCCTGCTTCGCGGCAGGGTGCTACAGTCTCCGCATTCGTCTGCGCACCCACGCCGGGAACCGGCAGTAACATGGCTTTGATGGACTGGCACACACTGCTGACGCGGGTCCGCCTCGGATCGACCGAGGCACCGCAGGCATCGTCGGCGCGGACCGACTTCCAACGCGATTTCGATCGCGTGGTGTTCTCCTCCGCTTTCCGTCGCATGCAGGACAAGACCCAGGTCTTCCCCCTGTCCAAAGTGGACTATGTCCGCACCCGCCTGACCCATAGTCTCGAGGCCGCCAGCATCGGCCGCTCACTGGGGACGCTGGTCGGCGAACAAGTCATTCAACGGCACCGGCTGACGGATTTTGAGGCCGCGGATTTTGGCGGTATCGTCGCCGCCGCTTGCCTGGCGCACGATATCGGCAATCCGCCCTTCGGCCATTCGGGCGAGGATGCGATCCGGCACTGGGCGCACAGCGCCGACTACGGCGCACGTCGGGTGGCGATGCTGAGTGGCAGTGAACGCGAGGACTTCCTGGCCTTCGAGGGCAACTCGCAGGGCTTCCGGATCATCACCCGGTTGCAGAACCCGGACAACGACGGTGGCCTGCAGCTGACCTGCGCGACCCTGGCCGCGTTCACCAAGTACCCGCGCGAATCCTGGCTCGGCGGCAGCCGTTACGACGGCGTCAGTGCCAAGAAGCAGGGCTTCACCGCGGCCGATCGCGGGGCCTTCGAGACCGTGGCCCGGGCCGTCGGCCTGGTACCGCGCGACAACCATCACGCGATGTGGTGCCGCCACCCGCTGGCCTTCCTGGTCGAGGCGGCTGACGATATCAGCTACCGCGTGATCGATATCGAGGACGGTTACCGGCTCGGGCATTTCAGCTACGACGAGGTCGTCGAGCTGTTCTGGCCGATGGTGACCGACCAGGACCGCCAGTTGCCGCGCCTGCAACGCATCCGCGAACTGAAGGACCGGGTCGAGTTCTTGCGCGCCAAGGTTATCAACGAGGTCATCCGCCAGGTCGTGGCCTGTTTCCTCGAGCACGAATCCGAAATCCTGTCCGGGCACTTCGATGTGCCGCTGTTGCAGGAGTTGCCGATTCGCGCTCCACTCGACCAGCTCATCGAGCGGGCCCGCGAACGGATCTACTGCGCGCCCGAGGTCGTCAGCATCCAGGCCGCCGGTTTCCAGGTCGTCAGCGACCTGCTCGAACGCTTCGTGCAGGTCGTCGACGACGTCGCAGAAAAGGGCTCGCGCGCCTCGCCTCGCAGCCAGATGCTGATCCAGCTGGTGCCCGAGCAGTTCATCGGTCGGAGGCGCGTACCGTCGGAAGATCCCTACCTGCGCCTGCTGTTGCTGACCGATTTCGTCTCCGGCATGACCGATTCCTACGCCGTCAGCCTGTACAAAAAGGTTACCGGTATCTCCCTGCCCGGTGGCTGAACCATGTGCGGTCGCTACTTCCTGCATTCGACGGCCGACAGGCTGGCCCGCCTGTTCGGCGAGATGCCGATGCCGTGGCTCGAGCCGCGCTACAACATCGCGCCGACACAGGCGGTGCCGATTGTGCGCCAGAACGCCCGTGGCGAGCGCGAGATGGTGCTGGTGCGCTGGGGCCTGGTGCCGGGCTGGTCGAAGGGACCGGACAGCCGTTACAGCATGATCAACGCACGCGCCGAGACGGTTGCGGCGAAACCGGCCTACCGCAACGCATTCCGCTACCGGCGCTGCCTGCTGCCGGCCGACGGCTTCTACGAATGGCGCGCCGGCACCGGCGGCAAGCAGCCGATGGTCCTGCGTCCCGCCGACCACGGCGTGCTGGCGCTGGCCGGCCTGTGGGAACACTGGCAGGATGCCGACGGCAACGAACTGGAGTCGTGCAGCATCCTTGTCCAGGCTGCCAACGCGCAGGTCGGCCGGGTCCACGATCGCATGCCGGTGGTCATCGACCCCGGTTCGTTCGACCTGTGGCTGGATATCCGCAGCCAGAAGCCGCAGCCGCTGGAGACACTGCTGGCGGCGCAGCGGGCGCCGGCCTTGGAGATCTACCCGGTCAGCCGCGCCGTCAACAGCCCGGCCAGCGACCGGCCCGACATGATCGAACCACTGCCCGACGACGACCGCACATGACTGAAAACCTGCCCGATGACCCGATGCGTCGGCTGTGCCGGATCATGGCGCAGCTGCGTAATCCCGAGCACGGTTGCCCTTGGGACCTGAAACAGACCTACGGCACCATCGTGCCCTACACGCTGGAAGAGGCCTACGAGGTCGCCGACGCGATCCAGCGCGGGGCCATGGACGAGTTGCGCGACGAGCTCGGCGACCTGCTGTTCCAGGTCGTGTTCTACGCCCAGATTGCGAGCGAGGAGGGCCGTTTCTCGTTCGATGATGTGGTGCTGGGGATCTGTGACAAGATGTTGCGGCGGCATCCGCACGTGTTCGGCGATGCGGATTACCGCGACGACGCGCAACTGCGCGAGGCCTGGGAACAGGCCAAGGCCGAGGAGCGCAGCCAGCGTCGGCAGGATACCTCCGACCGGGTGCGCGACAGCCAGATGGACGGCGTGGCGCGCGCGCTGCCGGCACTGATCCGGGCGGAAAAACTGCAGAAGCGCGCCGCCCGGGTCGGTTTCGACTGGCCGGATGCCCGCGGCGCTTTCGACAAGACGCGCGAGGAGTTCGCCGAGATCGAGGTGGAATGGCAGGCGGCCGACCCCGACCGCCTGCAGGACGAACTCGGCGACATGCTGTTCGCGATGGTCAACGTCGTGCGCCTGCTCGGCATGGATGCCGAACAGACGCTGAGTCGTGCCAACGAAAAGTTCGAGCGCCGCTTCCGTTCGATGGAACGGGTCCTGCACGAAGCCGGACACGCCGACCTGGGCGGCCTGGCGCTGGATGAACTGGAAGCCGCCTGGGAGCGGGTCAAGCGTTTACAGGCCGATTGAACTCGCGTGTCCTGAACGCAGTCGAACGACTGGGTGCCGAGCCCGGGAGCAAAGATGGTTAGAACGAGAATCTGGAAATGGATGGCGGTCGTGGCCGCCGCGGCCCTGGCGCATGGCTGTGCGGTCAACCCCGTCACCGGCGCGAGCGAGATCGCGTTCGTGTCCGAATCGCAGGAACTGGCGATCGGCCAGAAGAACTACGGCCCCTACCGCCAGGCCCAGGGCGGTGACTACGTGCTCGAGCCGCAGCTGACGAGCTATGTCGACTCGGTCGGACAGCGCCTGGTCAAGGTTGCTGACCGCAAGTTGCCCTACGAATTTACCGTGCTCAATGACTCGACGCCCAACGCGTGGGCGCTGCCCGGCGGCAAGATCGCGATCAACCGCGGCCTGCTGGTCGAACTCGACAGCGAGGCCGAACTCGCGGCCGTACTGGGGCACGAGATCGTCCACGCGGCGGCGCGCCACAGTGCCCAGTCGATGGAGCGCGGCGTGTTCCTGCAGGGCGCGCTGATCGCCGCCGGCGTCGCCCTCGGCGGTTCCGACTACCAGGAAATCGGCATGCTCGGCGCCGGTCTCGGCGCGCAACTGGTGAACCAGAAATACGGCCGTGACGACGAGACCGAGGCCGATGTCTACGGCATGCGTTACATGGTGCGTGCCGGCTACGACCCGGCCGCCGCCGTCGATCTGCAGGAGACCTTCGTGCGCCTGGCCGAGGGGCGCGAGAGCAGCTGGCTCGAGGGGCTGTTCGCCAGTCACCCGCCGTCGGGCGAGCGGGTCGAGGCCAACCGTCGCATGGTTGCCGAACTCGGCAATCCCGGCGGCGAGATCGGTGAGCAGGCCTATCGCCGGGCCATCGCGCGGATCCAGCGCAACAAGCCGGCCTACGAGGCATTCGACGAGGCGCAGCAGGCGTTTAAGAAGAAGGACCTGAAGACGGCGCTGGCAAAGGTGGACCGGGCGATCGCGATAGAGCCCGGGGAAGCGACCTTCCATACGCTGCGCGGCGAGATTCGGGCCGCGAGCGCGGACCACGAGGGCGCGCTGCGCGATCTCGACAAGGCGGTCGCGCTGAATCCCGGTTACTACCGGCCCCTGCTGGTACGCGGGATCACGCGGCGGGAACTCGGCGACAGCCGTGGCGCCTCGTCCGATCTCGAGCGCAGCGTTGCGATGCTGCCGACCGCCGAGGGCTACTACGACCTTGGCCTGATCGCGCAGGCCGGTGCGGACCGCGGTCGCGCAATCGGTTACTTCCAGAAGGCGGCGACGTCGGATTCGGAGATCGGTAACCGCGCCGGTCGCCAGCTGGCGCGTCTCGATCTGCAGAACAACCCATCGCGCTACCTGACGACTCGGCTCGGCCTGTCGGGAGACGGCTACCTCCTGGTCCAGGTCGACAACCCGACGTCGGTTGCCGTGCGCGACGTCGAGGTCGCGGTCGGTCAGCGCAGCGGTTCGGGCATCGCGCAGGCGCGGCGTTACGACCTCGGGCGCACACTGGCCGCCGGCCAGTCCGCGCAACTGCGGACCGGAATCGGGCCACTGTCGACCGAACAGGCGAGGCGCCTGGGCGCCGTCGTCACCCGCGCGCAGGTCGCCGAATGATGGCTGCGCCTGCCGCCGAACGGTTCCCGGACCCGGCCGAATGAGCGGGTTCCTGCGCCACGTCGAGGCCTGCAACCTGCCGATCGATGAACCTTTCTGGCCCTGGTCGATCGACGGCCACGTCGTCGGCTGGGTGCGGCCCAGGCTGGCACCGCACCTGCAGGCCCTCGACGGCATCTTCGTTCGCCACGGGAATGCATTTGTGCTGCACCCCGACCTGCGCGGTTTCGAGGCGCGTTCGGCCGCGCTGGCCGCGGCGGCGGAGCAGTGGCTCGCCGACGGTCTGGTCGTCCACCTGCTCGGCGAGCCTTACCCGGTTACCCCCGGCGGGCGCGAAAGTGCCCTGTGTACCGTCGACCGCGCCGCGGCGGCACTGCTGGGAATTCGCTCGTTCGGCCAGCACCTGAACGGTTTCGTCCGGCGAGACGACGGCATTCACATGTGGATCGGCCGTCGTGCGCGCGACCGCCTGCTGTTTCCCGGTGCGCTCGACAACATGGTCGCCGGCGGGCTGCCGCACGACCTGGACCTGGCGCAGAACCTGGTCAAGGAATGCCGCGAAGAGGCCGATGTGCCCGAGGACCTGGCCCGGCGCGCGGTTCCGGTGGGCGCGATTTCTTACAACCGGGTTGCAGAACGCGGATTCCGCCCCGATGTACTGTACTGCTACGACCTGGAACTGCCGGCCGGTTTCGAGCCGCGCAACACGGACGGCGAGGTCGAGGCGTTCTTGCTGCTGCCGCTGGCCGAAGTTGCCCGCATCGTGCGCGATACCGACGAGTTCAAGCTGAACTGCAACCTGGTGATCATCGATTTCCTGGTGCGCCACGGTTGGCTGGGACCGGAATGGCCGGAATACCTGCAGCTTGTACAGGGTTTGCGGCAGCCGCTGGCGGGCGCTGCAAACCTGGTCAAGGGTATTCCCTAACTGCTTGCCGTCAGTGAATTTTTACGGCATGGTGCAGAAAAAAGCATCGGCTCAGACCGAGCGATTGCACGTGTCGCCGTGACGCGACGAGGTGACTATGAGATCCGCCCACCGTTTTATAACTGCCGCCGTCCTGCTTTCGCTGGTGGCCGCACACGCGTTCGCCAAACCGGCGATCGTCTCCATCGACGAACTGCGCGCCAGCGAGCAGCAGCGCCAGGCCGCGCTGATCATCACGCAGGTGATGGAGAAGTTCCACTACCGCAAGCCGCGCCTCGACGACGAGATGTCGACCGCGATGTTCGATCGCTACGTCAAATCGCTCGACACCAATCGCAGCTTCTATCATGCGCGCGACATCGCCGAGTTCGAGCGTTACCGCGACACCCTCGACGACAGCCTGCGCACCGGTAAGCTCGACCCGGCCTACGTGATCTTCCGGCGATTCCGTGAACGCGTCGAGGAGCGTGTCGAATACGCGCAGGCGCTGCTGGCCGCCGGCGATTTCGATTTCGCTGTCGACGAGGAATACCGCTTCGACCGTTCTGAGGCCGAATGGCCGGCGGACACGCACGCGCTGAACGACCTGTGGCGCAAACGGGTCAAGAACGACATCCTCTCGCTGCGCCTGGCCGGCAAGGCCGCCGACGAGATCAACGAGACCCTGTCCAAGCGCTACGCCGGTATTGCGCGGCGGGTCGCGCAGATGGAACCGGAAGACGTCTTCCAGGCCTATATCAACGCGTTCACGCTCAGTGTCGAGCCGCACACCAGTTACATGTCGCCGCGCCTGTCGGAGAACTTCGACATTGGCATGCGGCTGTCATTGCAGGGTATCGGCGCCGTGTTGCGCAGTGACAACGAGTTCACCGAGGTGCAGAGCA
>JAGRGW010000345.1 GCA_020445315.1 Gammaproteobacteria bacterium | reverse complement strand
CCGCCGAAGTCGGCGTGTCCGGGCGTGTCGACGATGTTGATCCGGTAATCGTTCCAGCGAATCGCGGTGTTCTTCGACAGGATCGTGATGCCGCGCTCTTTTTCCTGGTCGTTCGAATCCATGACCCGCTCGACGACGCCGAAGCGGTCGCCAAGGGTCCCCGACTGCTTCAGCAGTTCGTCGACCAGGGTGGTCTTGCCATGATCGACATGGGCGATGATGGCGATGTTACGCAGGTTCTGGATCACGTGATTCTTCCGGTTACAACGAAAAGGCGCGCGATTATAACCAGTTGCAACCCCGCGTGCTGATTACATGCAGCGAGCCCCGAGGCCGGTCGGCCGATCGCTGTGCCGGGTTGCCCGTGGCGGAAATTCGACGTGCCTGGCTGGAAAATGGCCTTGCGGGTTGGTCGCGCCTGGGCGACGGATTGTCGTGCCACTTTCGAGATACTGATCGGCGTTCACCACGGATTCGGGCGGTGGCACAGCGTGACCGACTGTGGGCGATGACGGGGCTGTACAGGCATTTGGCCAGAAAACGCCGAACCCGCCAGGCCCAGCTCCGCCTCTGCGCGCCTCCAGCGCTCGTACCAACCGTCGCTTTCAGATCTAATTAACTGATTTAATTTAGGTAAATTCTGAAACAGCAACCTGGTTGCGTCCGTTGGCCTTGGCTTCGTAGAGTGCATCGTCGGCGCGGTTCAACAGCCTGTCGATGGCCTCCCCGTGGTTCCAGACTGCCAGGCCGATACTCACGGTACAGTTTGCCGGAGACTTCTGCGCGACCTGGAACGCGTGTTGCTCCACCAGGTGACAGAGCCGTTCGGCCGTTTCCAGCGCCTCGGCCCTGCCGGAGCCGACCAACAGCACGACGAACTCCTCGCCACCCAGGCGGGCAAAGATATCAAAGTCACGCAGATTGCTCTTTACCAGGCGCGCGAAGCCGGACAAGACTTCGTCGCCGGCGTCGTGACCCAGCGTGTCGTTGATCTTTTTGAACCAGTCCAGGTCCATCATCAACACCGATAGCGACTTGTCTTCACGGCTGGCTCGCGTCATCTCCCGGTTCGCGAGAAAGAAGAACTCGCGGCGGTTGCTGATCCCGGTCAGGAAATCCTTGCTCGCCATTTCGAACAGTTGACGGACATAGCGGGTTCGGTTGTCCCGTTCGCGTTCGAGCATCCACCAACCCAGACCGGCCATCAGCGTGAACACCAGGACGATGGGGAGCAACAGCCTGTTCAGGTAGACGGTTGCCGGCGTTTCCTTGTCCCAGAGCAGCCGCACCAGCTCGTCATCCTGATCGTTGCGCAAGACCAGGTCGGCCGCGCTGTGCTCGCCGACCCGGCCAAGATTCGGCAAGCCGTACGTTTCCGACCAGTCCGCGAACACTTCGTCGGTCAACGCCCGGCCAAACAACAGCAACGCACCGTCGGGGCGTGCCTGTTCGGTTTCTTCATCGCGAAACTTCTCCACGCTGACGAGATAGGGATTGCCCTGGAAACGAACATAGGCGCTCCGGGCTATCGCTTCCGACGCCCGTAGCCGTTCCGCGAGGCGCGCCAGGTCGACTTCCTCCGCGGGCAAACCCTCCAGATCGAGCCGTTCGCCGTCCACCCATGAACCGGCAATGGATCCATCGCCCCGGAAGGCGACCGCCAGGTCGAGACCATAGTCTTCCGCGACGAAAGTGCCGAGATTCTTGTCCGCCCACTCGGTATCGTGTTCGGCAATCAGCAGGCGATAACCTTCGTCCCAATAGGCATATTCCTGCAGGAGTTGTTCCTGGCGATGGGTTTCGACATCGATGGCGGTGCTTACCTGCTGGTAGAGATGCTCCCGACCCAATCGATCCAGCGTGCCGAACGTGTCGAACACCAGCGCTGAAACGGTGGCCAGGCTCACGAGAATGAGCACTAGCAGCAATGGCGCTACCGGCCGGCCCAGCATCAGCCGTTCGCTGGGGAAACGGACGTCGATTTCTCTGGCGATCTGCTTTTCGGCCGACATGTTACTCACCGCGATTACCTGAAACGCCAAGCCGTTCAAGTGCTTGGGAACCTGGCGCATTATCAGGTAGCGGCCTGGTCGTCCGGTTCTCGACCGTGCCGGAAAAATCTGGGAATGTCGATCTTGGCGGATCCGTGGCCCGTATCAGTGCCATTGGCGATTCGCGTCTTCGGCCAGGCAGCAGAGAAGCTGTGGATAACTCTGTGAACAAAGTCGGCGGCCAGGCAGCGTCAAAAATACGAACCGGTTTCGCACCCTGGATGCTCATATTTTTTGTTTTATTTCAATCAGCTACAGAGGCCGAGCCCTGTGCGACGTGAATTTGACCCAAAACAGCGCCAAAAAGCCGCCACACCCGTATGTGAATAACTCGGCTGACCCGGCTCCGGAAACCGGGGCATGGTGCCCGGTCGATGGCGGGAATCAACGCACCCGGAAACTGCCGATCAGGACATGCAGGCGCTCGGCCGTCGCGCCCAGTTCGGCCGTCGATGACTGCAGTTCGGCGGCGCCCGCGCTGGTTCGCTCTGCAACCTCGGCAATCCTGACCATGGTGTCGTTGATGTCACCAACCCCCTGCCCCTGGCGCGCCGCGGCCGAGGCAATATCGTCGGATACTGTCGATATCGTGGTGACCTGCTGAATGATGGCATCAAGGTTCTGGCGGGTCTCGTCGGCGTGTTGCACCGTCTCGCGGGCCTGTTCACGCCCGTTCTGCATGACCCGCACGGCATCGTGCGATGCCTGCTGCAGGCGCTCGATCATGCGCTGGATCTCCGCGGTGGACTCCTGCGTGCGACTGGCCAGGCTGCGCACCTCGTCGGCGACGACCGCGAACCCGCGGCCCTGCTCACCGGCCCGGGCGGCCTCGATGGCGGCGTTCAGTGCCAACAGGTTGGTCTGTTCGGCAATGCCACGGATCACGTCCAGCACGCCGCCGATGCGCTCGCTGTCCTGCTCCAACTCGTTGATGACGCCGGCCGCCTGTTCCACGTCGGCCGCCAGCCGACCGACCTCGGACTGGGTCACGCTGAGTACGGCATGGCCATGCTCAGCCGAGGTCTGTGCGGCGGCCGCGGCCTCGGCGCCCGTACGCGCCATCTGCTCGACCTCGCCCGACGTGGCCAGCAGGTTCGCGGTCGTCTGTGCGGCGGCATCGGTCTCCTGTCGCTGCAGGCGCGTCCCGGCCGACGCACTGTCGCCGACCTGCGCCACGTGACCTGCCGCCGTGCTGACCCGCTCGGCCGTGTCCGCCACCTCGCGGATGGTCGACCGCAACTTGGCGAGAAAACTGTTGAAGGCATCCGCCAGGCAGGCCACCTCGTCACTGCCACGAAACGCGAGTTCACGGGTCAGGTCGCCGTCGCCATTCGCGATTTCGCGCATCGCGCCGACTGCGGCGTTGAGCTTGCGGCTGATGCCGCTGCTGATCAGCCACGCCACGACGATGCCCAGCAGCAGGCCGCCGCCGAGCAGCGACCACACCAGGACCCGGGTACCTTCCGCGGATT
Organism: Gammaproteobacteria bacterium; assembly: GCA_020445315.1. Lineage (GTDB taxonomy): Bacteria > Pseudomonadota > Gammaproteobacteria > Chromatiales > Chromatiaceae > Thiosocius. Next base: position 7,039 of record JAGRGW010000345.1, on the reverse strand, counting down.
CGGCCAGCACCGTGCTCTGCTGGTGGATGCGGTCGCGCAGCGAACCGGCCAGGCTATCCGCGTCGGACGACAATGCCGCCACCAGCGGTCCGATCTCGGTGCGAACGAGGTACGCATCGGTGTAGGCGCGCTCACCGCCGTGCAGGTCGAACACCCGCTGCAGATCGACGACATAGGCGGCCCGCGCCGCCTCCAGGCGTTCCAGCGCGTCGACCTGCTCGAACGTCAACGTGTCGGCGTCGGCCGCCGCACGCAGACGCTCCAGCGCCACCGCGTTCTGTTCGAGGTAAAGCAGGGCGTTGTCGCGCTGCACCGTGTCGCGAAATGCCAGGAAACCGCGCATGCCGTTGATGACCTGGCCCCAGGTGTATCGCAGGTCCTGGATCGCGGTCAGGACATCGATTCGCTGCCGCATCCGGACCAGCGCTTCCGGGTCGTGCTCGATCTCCGCATCACCGAACATGTCGTATACCAGGCGCGGCGGCCGGGCCAGCTCGGCGACCACTTCGTCCCGGGCGTCTGCCTCCGATGCCAGCATCTCGCCCTGGGCCTGCAGTATTTCCATGTGGCGCGGATTCAGGGACTGCTCCGCGACGACCACGGCAGGCATGTTGTCGGCACGCGAGGCCGACAGCGCAAGCAGTTTTTGCTCGTAGCCGCGGAAACGCCCGACCTGCGCGTCGATGCGTTCGAACAATGTCAGCAGCGAGGTATCGTCGAGCACGTCGAGCTTGATGCGGACGTCGTCCAGCATCGCGCCGAGCCGGGTATTGCCGTCGGCGAAATCCTGCCGGTGATCCGCCTCGCCGCTCTTGAGGAAGAAACCCATCGCCGCGGCGGTCTGGTGCACCTGGTCGCGCAGGGCCATGACCGCTAGAACGGCCGGCTGAATCCGCTCGACGACCTCGTGCGCATGGGCCTCGGTACGCCGGGCGCCGTAGAGGGCCGCCAGCGAAACCGCCAGCAGGATCAACAGGATCGCACCGAACGCAACGCGCAGCTTTCGCTTGATCGACCACCCACTGAAAAACGATTGCATGCGGTGTACCGCTCCCTATCGAAGACGCGCAAAAAAGCCCTAACCGGGCTAGCGACCGATACGGATACCGCTTTAGACAGGGGCGCGACAGACCCGTGGGCGAAACGGGCCGACCGGAACAGGTGAACGGCCGGTGGTCGCTCAGTGCTTGCCGGGTTGATACCCCATCGAGGTGGAACCGGTCAGGTCCCAGGAGAAAGTGCAGTCGAGTTCGGACAAGACGGCGATCAGGCCGCTCTCGCCATCGCGCAGGATGATCGACAACGGCGAACGCCGACCGAACCGCCGATGTCCCTGGCGGACCCAGCGACCGGCCATCTTCGGGTTCAGCGGGTAAGTGGTACGCAAGGCGTCGGAAATCCGCAGCAGGTAACCGGCGCGGCGCAACACGATCGGGTCGTCGGGAAAGACATCGGTGCCCTCGCGGAACTTGTTCAGGGCGCGCGTACGCATGTTGGCGGGCAGGCATAACACCGACTGGATCTCGCCGGTGTCGAGGCTCCAGGTATCGACGAGATTCATGACCGCCCGCGTGATCTCGCCGAGTGCCTGCTGTTGTTCGCTACCGCTCATGTTACTGCCTCCGGGATGCCCCGGTGCGGCGCATCCATGCCCGGTTGCCGGGGCGCAGCCTGCGCGCTCGACAAAACCTTGTGAATTTGTCAGATATTATCACGCCAGCCGGCGCGCTTTTACCCCGATACAGCCGCGGCTATTGCGCGAACAGGCGCTGCCACCAACGTCGACGACCCGCCGGCGCACGTGCTGCCTCCAGGTCGACCGGTTCAAGCCGGCTCAGCACCCAGCCGGGCAGCGGCGGATTGTCACTGTAACCGCAGGACACGCCGAGATTGTTCGGATCATAGATCTTGATCATCGCCGGTTCGCGCAGGGAGTCGGCGTAGACGATGCCGCAGTAGTCCTCGTCGTGCTCGCGCCGCAGCAGGGCATCCACCTCGTCGATGAACCGGCCGAGTTCGTCGGCGCCCGACGGTTGCGCGGGCGGTGGCTCACCGATCGCGTAGACGAACCAGCCGTCCGGCGCCTCGCGCACGCGCTCCCACAGGTCGTCCAGCTGATGCCAACGCAGGGCCGATGTGAAACTGCCGCGAAAGGCCTCGAGATAGGGCGGTAAGGCATCTGCCGCCTGGGTCGTCATGGTCGCCGCCACTGTCTTCCTGAAGAGGCATTACGATGCCATTATCCAGGCCCCGGCGCTATACTCCGGGGCTTTCCACCGGCGCATGGCCCATGAACGCACTGCATCAAACCGACCTGAAGGGACTCAAGCTGATCAACCGCGGCAAGGTACGTGATATCTACGAGATCGACGACCGCCGCATGCTGATCGTCACAACCGATCGCCTGTCGGCATTCGACGTGGTCCTGCCGCAGCCGATACCGGGCAAGGGCGAGGTGCTGACCCGGGTGGCCGATTTCTGGTTCCAACGTACCGCCGGGATCATTCCCAACCACCTCAGTGACACGCCGTTGGCGGAGGTCGTCACCGACCCGAATGAACGCGCCCGCCTCGGCGACCGCGCGATCGTCGTCCGCCGCATGAAACCGCTGCCGGTCGAGGCCATCGTGCGCGGCTACCTGATCGGTTCGGGCTGGAAGGACTACCAGGCGACCGGCGCCGTCTGCGGCATTCCACTGCCCACTGGCCTGCGTATGGCCGATCGCCTGCCCGAACCCATCTACACGCCGTCGACCAAGGCCGACATCGGCCTGCACGACGAAAACATCGATTTCGCCCGCACCGAGCAGCTGCTCGGCCCGGAACTGGCGGCGCAGGTACGCGATGCCAGCCTGCGTATCTACACCGAGTGCGCGGCCTATGCGCTCGAGCGCGGCATCATCATTGCCGACACCAAGTTCGAGTTCGGCCTCGACGACGACGGCCGCCTGCACCTGATCGACGAGGTCCTGACACCGGACTCGTCGCGTTTCTGGCCGGCAGACCAGTACCAGCCGGGGTCAAGTCCGCCGAGCTACGACAAGCAGTTCGTGCGCGATTACCTCGAAACGCTGGACTGGGACAAGACGCCGCCCGGCCCGGAGCTGCCGGACGACATCATCCGCCGCACGGCAGAGAAGTACCGCGAGGCCGAGACCCGGCTGACCGGCAAGTAAGCGGCACGGGTGCGCAGCACGTGACGGGCACGCCCCGTATCACCCTGTACAGCACCGGCAGTTGCCCGCACTGCCGGCAGGCCAGGCAGTACCTGCAACAAAAGGGCGTCCGCTTCCAGGAGCTGGACGTCCAGCGCAACCCGAGGGCCCAGAAGGCCTTTGCCCGCCTCGGTGCCCGCGGCGTGCCGGTAATCATGGTCGGCGAGACCCGTATCGACGGCTTCGACCGCAAGCGCCTCGACGCGGCGCTGAAACGGTGACGCATCCCTACGAGGCGCTGACCCCCGATCTGATGCTCGAGGCGGTCGCGAACGCCGGGCTCGTACCCGACGGTCACCTGCTCGCCCTGAACAGCTACGAGAACCGCGTACTGCAGATCGGCATCGACGGGCAGGCGCCGATGATCGGCAAGTTCTACCGGCCGGAGCGCTGGAGCGATGCCGCGATCCTGGAGGAACATGCCCTGGCCGCGGAACTGGCGGCGCAGGAGATCCCGGTCGTCGCCCCCTGGAGCGACCCGCACGGTCAGACCCTGCTGCACCATGAGGGCTTTCGTCTCGCCCTGTTCCCGCGCCGGGGCGGGCGCGCACCCGAACCCGGCGACCTCGACCAGCTCGAATGGATCGGCCGCTTCATCGGACGTATCCACCTGGTCGGGGGCTCGCGGCCTTTCTCGGCACGCCCGGCCATCGGCGTGGGCGACATGGGCTGGCCCGCGCGCGACGCGGTGCTCGACAGCCCGCTGCTGCCGCTACACCTGCACGAGACTTACGCCGCGGTCAGCCGGCAGCTCCTGGAAAGTATCGCCGGGCGCCTCGGGCAGGATCGCGCGGCGTGGATCCGCGTGCACGGCGACTGCCACCACGGCAATATCCTGTGGACCGACGCGGGACCGCACTTCGTCGATCTCGACGACTGCCGTACCGGCCCGGCCATCCAGGACCTGTGGATGCTGCTCAACGGCGACCGCAACGAACAGGCCATCCAGCTGAGCGCGATGCTCGAAGGCTACTCGCTGTTTCACGACCTCGACCCGCGCGAGCTCGAACTGATCGAATCGCTGCGCGGGCTGCGCATGCTGCATTACAGCGGCTGGCTGGCCCGGCGCTGGACCGACCCGGCCTTCCCGGCCGCGTTTCCGTGGGTGGAGTCGGAACACTACTGGAGCCAGCACGTCGAAGACCTGCGCCAGCAGCTCATCGCGCTGGACGCCCCGCCGCTGCCGCTTTACTAACCGACCACGCGACGCCAGTACGTCGAGCGCCAGTAGTACAGCACCGTGGTGTCCTCGTACGGATAGGAATCGGCGTAGCGCTGCCCCGACTGCGGCTCCTCGATGTTGTCGCGCGCGATGTCAACCGGACGCCAGGCCTCGTCACGCGGCTCGCCCTCGATCGGGCGACGGGTCGTGCCGCGCTTGCGCCGCTCGGACGCCCCGTGTGCGACGTAGTTTCGCTGAGCCTCGATCAGGCTGACATGGTTGGCGCTGCCCGGCATGTTGGGAAACCGCAACTGGTCCAGGCTGTCCTCCCAACCGCAGATCGGGCAGAGCTGGTTGAATCCGGGCTGATGATCGAACACGCGGTGGCCACAGCACGGGCACGGGAACTTGTTGGAATACAAACGCGGCTCCACCACGGGACGGGACCCCCACTATACCCGGACCTCGAAAGCGTCGCAGGGCGGGCGCAAAACCCGGTACGAAGCAGAAGCGCCGGATCGGCGGCAACGGTCAAATCGGCGCTAGCCTGCATATCTCAGCGTTTTTCGTCACGACGAGCGTATCGGCGGCCGCAGCAGGAAATCGGTGAGATATGCAGGCTAGAATGCAGGACCGGGAACAACATGACGCGACATCATGGAATCGCAACAGCTGACACCGAGGATCCTGCTGACGACGGATTTCAGCGCGGAAAGCGAGATCGCCTTCTTCCACGCGCTGGCGATCGCGCTGAAGCGAAAGGCGCGCCTGACCCTGCTGCACACGGGTGGCGAGAGCCGCGAGCAGGTGCCTTGGAGCAGGTTTCCCAGCGTGCGCGGAACGCTGCAGACCTGGGGCCTGCTCGGTACGGACGCGGCCCGCACCGACGTCATCGACAAGCTGGGCATCGACATCAACAAGATGGCGCAGCGCGACTACGATCCGCGCAACGGCATAACCGACTACCTCAGGCGTTCACCGACCGACCTGCTGGTCATGGCGTCGCAGGGTCGCACGGGCCTGGCCCGGTTCCGCAACACGTCGATCGCAGAAACCGTCAGCTACCGCACCAAGAGCCACACCTTGATGCTGCCGAAAGACGGCAGCCAGTTCGTCGATCCGGCAACCGGGACGAGCAGCCTGCGTTGCGTGCTGTGCGCGCTGGACATGAAGCACGATCCACGCACGCTGCTGACGTTCCTGAGCCGCTGGCTGCCCGATATGGCGGCCGACGGCGAAGTCGTCGACGTGTTCGTGCTGCAGGTCGGTGAACCGGAAGAACCGCAACAGCTGATGGTGCCGCAGGCCGAACGCCTGCGCTGGCAGGGCATGGTCAGCCACGACGAACTGGTGGACGCGGTGATGCAGGCAGCGGAATCGATAGAGCCGGACATGGTCGTCGTGCAGGCCGACTCACCGTCGAACCTGCGCGGCCGCCTGCGCGGCAGTCGTATCGACCGCATCATGCACACGCTGCGCGTCCCGGTACTTTCGATGCCGGTGTTCGGCGACTGACCCGGCGCCCGTTCGTCGACAGGCGCATGCCCCCGCAACAATAAAAAAGGGCGCCGAAGCGCCCTTTTTCGCGTTACCGGTCAACCGCAATCAGTTGACTTTCGGGTCGAGCTCGCCCGACAGGTAACGGCCGGTCATCGCGTCCAGGCTGAGCGCGGTCATCTTCGAGGCGTTGCCCGCGGTGCCGAAGGCCTCGTAGCGTGCCTTGCAGATGTCCTTCATGCCCTTGGTGGCTGCGGCCAGGAACTTGCGCGGATCGAAGTTGGCCTTGTTCTCGTGCAGGTGCTTGCGGATCGCACCGGTCGACGCCATGCGCAGATCGGTGTCGATGTTGACCTTGCGCACGCCGTGCTTGATGCCCTCGACGATCTCTTCGACCGGCACGCCGTAGGTCTCGCCCATGTCGCCACCGTACTCGTTGATGATCGCGAGCCAGTCCTGCGGCACCGACGAAGATCCGTGCATGACCAGGTGGGTGTTCGGGATACGCGCGTGGATCTCCTTGATCCGGTTGATCGCCAGGATGTCACCGGTCGGCGGACGGGTGAACTTGTAGGCGCCATGCGAGGTGCCGATGGCGATGGCGAGTGCGTCGACGCCGGTCTTCTTGACGAAGTCGGCGGCCTCTTCCGGGTCAGTCAGCAGCTGGCTGTGATCGAGCTTGCCCTCGGCGCCGATACCGTCCTCTTCACCGGCCATGCCGGTCTCGAGCGAACCCAGGCAACCCAGTTCACCCTCGACAGAGACGCCACAGGCGTGGGCCATTTCGACGGTGCGACGGGTAACGTCGACGTTGTACTCGTAGCTGGCTGGGGTCTTGCCGTCCTCACCCAGCGAACCGTCCATCATGACGGAGCTGAAACCGAGCTGAATCGAACGCTGGCAGACCGCCGGCGAGGTGCCGTGATCCTGGTGCATGCACACCGGGATATGCGGAAACTCTTCGATCGCCGCCAGGATCAGGTGGCGCAGGAACGGGGCACCTGCGTAACTGCGGGCACCGGCAGAGGCCTGGACGATAACCGGCGAATCGGTCTCGTCGGCGGCTTCCATGATGGCTCGCATCTGCTCGAGGTTGTTGACGTTGAACGCAGGGACGCCGTAACCGTGCTCGGCGGCGTGGTCCAGCATTTGACGCAGGGAAATCA
>JAGRGW010000344.1 GCA_020445315.1 Gammaproteobacteria bacterium | reverse complement strand
ACGTTCCTGACCTACATCTCCGAGCCGATGAAACTGGAGCGCCAGAGCATCGGTATCTGGGCGATGTTGTTCCTGATCGTGTTCAGCATCATCGCCTACCTGATGAAAAAGGAGTGGTGGAAGGACGTCCACTGAAACGGTGACACCACCGGTCGCGCTGCGACCGGTGGCGCAACGAGGCGAGGCGCGTAGTCTGGTATACTATGCGCCTTTTTTACGTTCCGGGCCCTGCTTCGGAGCCGTTTGACCGTTGGAGATCTGCCTGTGATGACCGCTGTTGCCGCCCGCCGTTCCGTGATGACCCTGTTTTCCGATCCGCAGAGTCTTCACAGCCACCGGGTGCGTCTGGTTTTGGCCGAGAAGAACGTCAGTTGCGACATCGTCGACGTCGATCCGCTGAACCTGCCGGAAGACGTCATGGATCTCAATCCGTACGGCACCGCGCCGACGCTGGTCGACCGTGAACTGGCGCTGTACGACTCGCGCATCATCTGCGAGTACCTGGACGAGCGCTTCCCGCATCCGCCGCTGTTGCCGGTCGACCCGGTCTCGCGCGCCAGTGCAAGGCTGTACATGTTCCGGGTCGAGAACGACTGGTATTCGCTGGTCGGCCAGATCCTGGCCGGTGGCAAGCCGGCGACCAAGGCGCGCAAGGAACTGCGCGAAGGGTTGACCGCCGCGGCGCCGATCCTCGCCCACAAGCCGTTTTTCATGAGCGATGAGTTCTCGCTGGTCGACGCCAGCATTGCCCCGCTGTTGTGGCGCCTGCCGTCGCTCGGGGTCGAACTCAGTGGCATGGCGGCCAAGCAGGTCAACACCTACGCCGGTTCGATGTTCCTGCGTAACGGTTTCATCGCCAGCCTGACCGAGATCGAACGCGAGATGCGTGGCTGATCGACCCCTGCACGGTCCCGTCATGACTTCCAGCCGCCCCTACCTCATTCGCGCCATGTACGAGTGGCTGGTCGACAACGACCTCACGCCCTATCTCGTCGTCGATGCCTCGCGTGACCACGTCGAGGTCCCGACGCAGTACATCGAGGAAGGCAGAATCGTGCTGAACGTCGGTCCGTCGGCCGTCCGCGACCTGTCGTTGGCCAACGACCTGATTTCGTTCGAGGCCCGTTTCGGTGGCGCGGCCCACTTCATCCGCCTGCCGCCGGATGCCGTGTTGGGCGTCTACGCGCGTGAGAATCAGAAGGGTATGTGGTTCGCCGAGGACTCGTCCGAGCAGCCGGAGCCCCCCCCGGAGCCGCAGACGCCGTCACCCACGGGTGGCGGCAAGCCGGCGTTGAAGATCGTCAAGTAAGACCGGGCTCGTGCCGCCGTCGGCGCCGCCGGTCAGCGTTCGGGCCGCTTGAACGGTACGACCTTGCCCGCCGGCTGCGTGGCGGGCGGGGTGATGTCTTTCTCGACCCTCGGCTCTTGTGGCAAACCGTCGTCAATCGTCTCCAGCCGTGTGCCGATCATCAGCACGTGCCCGGTCCGCCGCCCGGTGCCCTCGAGGCTGAAATCAAAGCGGAACATGCGCCGGATGCGCAGGCCCTGCGAGGTCCAGCGCACGCCCATGCGCGCCAGCGAAACCGTGTCGTCGAGAAACTGCAGGTCGCGCGTGTCGCAGTAGCGTCGGGCCAGCGCGGTTGCGAACTCGCGTGCCCGCGCCGCGTCCAGCCAAAGCCAGGCCAGGGCGGCCAGGATAAGAATCGGGACAATGACGTTCACGGCGTGCTTGGTGTTCTCGATGGGGTTTTCGGTTCGCCCCGGCAGGATACACCAGCATGTTGCCAGCGGGGGAGTCGGATCAATCGCCAGTCAGGCGGTCGCAACGCAGCCGGTCGCGTTCGTCGAACAGGCGTTTCGAACCGACCAGGATGGCCGCCACGCACCCCAGGCCCGTGCCGGCGGCGACCAGGAACAGGATCATCAGCTGGTACTTGGCCGCCTCCATTGGCGGGCTGCCGGCGAGGATCTGGCCGGTCATCATGCCGGGCAGGCTGACGATGCCGGCCGTCGACATCGCGTTGACGATGGGGATCAGGCCGGCGCGCAGGGCGTCGCGGCGGATGTCGGCGATGGCCTCGCCGGCCGTGTGACCGAGCGCCAGCTGCGCCTCGATCTGGCCCTGCTTGTCGCGCGTCTGCCGGGTCAGGTTGTCGAGCGCCACGGCGACACCGGTCATGGTATTGCCGAGCAGCATGCCGAGCAGTGGGATGGCGTACTGCGGGGTATACCAGGGTGTCGGCTGCAACAGCACCAGCAGGGCCATCACCGCGATCGAGAACGACGACAGGAACATCGACAGCGTGCCGGTGCCGTAGCCCCAGAA
>JAGRGW010000343.1 GCA_020445315.1 Gammaproteobacteria bacterium | reverse complement strand
CCGAAACTCAAGACCACAATGGAGACCTGGAAAGAGATCAAGTTCCAGTTCGACACCGTCGACAAGCTGGACGTGGCTCACAAGTAATTCCGGTTGACCGCAGAGGCGCAGGGATACGTGAACACTTCCGTCCCTCGCCTCTGCAAGACCACGGACTTTTAATTTGATGATTTGAACAACAGGGCGCCGCACAGCACACCGTGTTCCCTGCGTCCCAATGGTTCAAGAACCGAGGATTTATCCAATGAGTGAAATGCAGGACTACAACTCGAGCCTTACCGATGTTGCATCGCGCAAGTTCGAGACATTCTCCTACCTGCCGGAAATGGGCCAGCAGCAGATCCGCGAGCAGATCGAGTACATTGTCAAGAAGGGCTGGAACCCGGGTATCGAGCACACCGAGCCGCAGAACGCCACGTCCAACTACTGGTACATGTGGAAGCTGCCGATGTTCGGNNCGGCGAGACCGATGTCGACGCGATCCTGGCCGAGTGCGAGGCATGTCACAAGGCGCACCCGAAGAACCACGTGCGCCTGCTCGGCTTCGACAACTACGCCCAGTCGGCGGGTGCGTCCATGGTCATCTACCGTGGTACCCCTGCCTGAGTTCTGACGCGAGTCCGAACTGACGGGAAAGCCCCGCCATCCGTCACGGGGGCGGGGCTTTTTGTTTGGTTGCAAACCGCAGGGACGCAGCGAGCGCCCGTCGTGTGCCTCATCGTGCTGCGCCCTCTGCGATTTGCCCCCATCGGATGAAGTACGTGACGACGATCGCGGCTGCCACGTGCGGCCACCGAAGTTAGACACCGCCATTTTCTCTGCGAGCTCCGCGTCTCCGCGGTTCAATTCCAAATCCAGGATGAAGACAATGAGTGATACAAGCGCAGGCCAGTACCTGATCAGCAACGAGCCCTATTACCGACCGGTACACAACGAGGTCGAGATGTACGAGGCCGCGTATGCCGCGCGCATGCCGGTCATGCTCAAGGGCCCTACCGGTTGCGGCAAGTCGCGTTTCGTCGAGTACATGGCGTGGAAGCTGCAAAAGCCGTTGATCACGGTTGCCTGTAACGAAGACATGACGGCGTCCGACCTGGTTGGTCGGTTCCTGCTCGATATCAACGGCACGAAGTGGCAGGACGGTCCGCTGACGGTGGCCGCGCGCATCGGCGCCATTTGTTATCTCGACGAGGTCGTCGAGGCACGCCAGGACACGACGGTCGTCATTCATCCGCTGACCGATCACCGCCGCGAGCTGCCGCTCGAAAAGAAGGGCGAGCTGGTCCATGCGCACGAGGATTTCCAGATCGTGATTTCCTACAACCCGGGCTACCAGTCACTGATGAAAGACCTGAAACAGTCGACCAAGCAGCGATTCGGCGGTATGGACTTCGACTACCCGGAGACCGATATCGAGGTCGAGATCGTGCAGCACGAAGGGGGTGTCGACAGGGAGACCGCGCACAAGCTGGTGCAGATCGCCCAGCGCTCGCGCAATCTCAAGGGACACGGCCTCGACGAAGGCATGTCGACGCGCCTGCTGGTCTACGCGGCACAGCTGGTTGCCAAGGGTATCTCGCCTCAGTCCGCGTGCCAGATGGCGCTGGTTACCCCGCTGACCGACGATCCGGACATGCGCGACACGTTGCATGCCGCGGTAAATACCTATTTTTGATTTCTGAACCGCGGAGCGCGGAAGACATGAGTCCACTCTTTCCGGGTGATCTCATGCCGCGAGGTACCGGGGTTGAGGTTGAGGCCGATTCCGGGCTTCAAAACCCCGTTCCTGAAACGAGGTCGCAGACGGGTTGTAACCAACCATCGGCAAACCCTGTGTCCTTTGTGCCTCTGTGGTCCAAACAAACCGGTAACGACCTATGAGCGTAGACTTCAGCGAATACGTCACCTGCCTGAACGACGACGACCACGAGCACCGCGAGGCGTTGGAATCGTCGTACCACGAGGCACAGCGCGTCATGTCGCCGCGTGGCCTGCAGAATTACCTCGAGGGCATGCGCGCCTTCTGCACGCTCGGTCGCGGCCAGGACCTGGTGCTGACCTACGTTCAGGAGATGCCCGGCGTCGCCAGGGAAGTCGGCGAGGACGTCATTCCCGACATCGTCGAGGGCATGATGAAGCTCGCCTCGCATACATCGGGCAGCGTTATCACGCTGATCATCGCCAACCTGCCGATGGCCGCATCGCGCCTCGGCGACGCCGAGGTGCTGCGTGGCTTTCTGAAGCTGTTGCACCAAATGACCGGCAAGGCCCCTCGCGGCCTGCGCCCGATGATGGAGAACCTGGACGAGTTGTTGTCGAAGCTGACGCTTGGTGGTCTGCGGCGCTGGGTGATGTTTGGCGCCCAGGCCCACCAGCGCGACCTCGACGGCCAGATGGCCTACTTCGCCCTGAAGACCGAGTCGTCGAAAGCGATACTGAAATCCGAGCGACGCGGTACCCTGTTCGTCAACAACCAGCGCAAGCTCAACTTCTACATGCGTGCATTGTGGGCGCGTTCGTTCTTCATGCGCCCGACCGCCGGCGACTTCGAATCCCGTCAGGGTATCCGGCCGTTTATCGATAATTTCCAGATTCACGTACCCGATGCGTTCGACCCGTTTCGTGGCATAGACGGCATGGAGGTCTACCGTGCCACGGTCGCACACTGCGCCGCGCACATGGTCTACACGCGCAACCCGATCTCGGCCGAGGAGCTGTCGCAGGCGCAGATGCGTTTCATCGAACTGTTCGAGGACGCACGCATCGAGTACCTGG
>JAGRGW010000044.1 GCA_020445315.1 Gammaproteobacteria bacterium | reverse complement strand
ACCGAAGTCGAGATGAAAGAGAAGAAGGCGCGCGTCGAAGACGCGCTGCACGCAACCCGTGCCGCGGTCGAGGAAGGCATCGTCCCCGGTGGTGGTGTCGCGCTGGTGCGTGCACAGGCCACGATGGGTGAGCTGAAGGGCGACAACCACGACCAGGACGTCGGTATCGCCATCGCCCGTCGTGCGATGGAAGAGCCGCTGCGTCAGATCGTCGCGAACGCCGGCGACGAGCCGTCGGTCGTGCTGAACAAGGTCGGCGAGGGTGAAGGCAACTACGGCTTCAACGCCAGCAACGGCGAATATGGTGACATGGTCGAGATGGGTATCCTCGACCCGACCAAGGTGACTCGTTCGGCACTGCAGAACGCCGCGTCGGTTGCCGGCCTGATGATCACGACCGAGTGCATGGTCGCCGAGGAGCCGAAGGACGAGGCGCCGATGGGCGGCGGTGACATGGGCGGCATGGGCGGCATGGGCGGCATGGGCGGCATGATGTAAATGCCGGCCTGAGTCTGTCGGTCCGCGGGCCAGGCTCCGCGGGCCAGCGGCCCAAAAAAACCCCGCCCGAATCACTTCGGGCGGGGTTTTTTCATGTTCGAGGAGAAGGGCCCTCAGGCGGCGTCCGCCTCCTCTGCCGTCAGTGGCGTGGCCTCGATCTCGACGACGGAGATATCGTCGGACGGTGGCGCGAGATTGACGTGTTCGAGCACGGCATCGATCAGTGCCGGCAGCTTCGGCATATCGAGTTCCGGCTGCTGCAGGAATTCGTGCAGGCGGTCGCGGCCCCACATGTCGCCGTCGATGTTCTCTGCCTCGGTCAGGCCGTCGGTGTAGACGTACAGCGCGTCACCGGGCTCGAGTGCGCAGCGGCGCGCGTCGCTTTCGAAATCGCTGTCGTCGATAACGCCCAGCGGCAGTGCGTGCGAGGCGATCTGCTCATACTGTGCCTGCCCGTTACGCTTGATCAGGATTGGCGGCAGGCCGCCGTTCCAGACCGTGGCATGCGTGCGGTCGGCCGACAGCTGAACCAGGACGGCGCAGCAGAAATAGCCCACCGGCAGCAGTTCACGCAGTTTGCGATTGAGTTCGCGGGCGATGACGTCGACAGGCAGGCCCTTGGCCGACATGGCGAGGAACACGGACGAGGCCGGCAACGCGCCGAGCGCGGCCGGCAGGCCGTGGCCGGTGAAGTCCCCGATAAACACGTAGGCTTCATCGCCCGGGCCCTTCGCCGTCTGTATCAGGTCGCCGGACAGGCTGCCCATCGGCTGGTTCCAGGTATGGACGCCGGTAAGCTTGTGATCGCCGCCGACGATGAGTCGCTGAAACACGTGCTTGGCCAGTTCCTCTTCCTGCTCGAGCAGGTCCTGCTGCTGTGCCATCAGCTCGTTGCGGTGCGCGAGGTCGTTGTTGGTCGTGGTCAGCTCGTCGACCAGCGATTCCGACCGCTGGCGCGCCTCCAGGGTGCGCTTGATCGAGTCGCCGTAACGCTTGGCCGTCAGTGCCAGGATCGGTGCGAGCAGATTCATCATGACGATCGTCGGCACCGCTGCGGCACCGTCCACCCACAAACGGGTCAGGGTCACCGTCAGGATGGTGGTCAGCAGCAGAACCAGATACTGTGCCAGGTAGACGCCAAACGACGTGATCGCCGCCATGGCGACCAGCGCCGGCACCAGTGTCTGCATCTCCTGGATGTACAGCGGCGCATGGTTGAGGTGCAGCAGCGGCAGGGCGCCGGCCGCGATTCCGACCGGTGCGGCCGCCAGCGCGTGACGCTTGAGCCAGTAGCCGGGCGGGTGGCGCCCCGGCTGGGTCTGGAAAAAGCGACGATACAACTGCAGCCTGAGCGCGGTGATGACCAGTACCGATATCATCCAGACCCAGGGTCCAGGGCCGGGTACCGCGTGCATGATGACGAGCGCGCAGGCGACAGCGGCGACGGCGGCCATGACCGACGTCGACTGGGCCTGCCGGAACAGGAGCTGCAGGCGCTCGTGTTCGGCAGTTGGAGTGGGAGGTGCGCCCGGCATGGTTGAAATAGCGACCGGGCAGGTCCGGTCTTTAGCCAGGCGGGCGGATGCAGGCCGGTCTCGCGACGGGCTGTTATTCACCGGAAAAATCAATACTGCTTAAGGAGGAATGGGATGAAACCGATCACTATCGCGCTCTCGGTCCTGGTGTTTGCACTGGCTTCACACGTGCATGCGGCGGCGGGCCTGGTGACGATGAGCAGCGCCCACGGCGTTGGCGCCACGGTCGATCGCCTCGAACGCAGCCTCGAAGGCGCGGGATTCAAGATCTTCGCGCGCGTCAATCACGGCGCGGGAGCGAAGAGTGTCAACCTCGAACTGGCCGATACGGAGCTGCTGATCTTCGGCAAACCCCAGGCCGGCACGCTGCTGATGCAAAGCAGCCGCACCGTGGGCATCGATCTGCCATTGAAATACCTCGTCTGGCAGGATGCCGACGGCCAGGTGACGATTGGCTGGAACGACCCGGCATGGTTGGCCGAGCGTCACGGCATCAGCGACAGGGGGGCGGTTGTCGGCAAGATACAGGGTGCATTGCGGAAATTCGCCAGCGAGGCAGCCGAACCCTGATGGCTGAAGAACCGCTCGCAACGCGGCTGGCCCGATACAGGGAGGCCTGGCGCGATGCGCCCGGCGTTGCCGCGTCGGCATCCGCCTTTCCGCCCACGGCGGAGAGGGAGGCGGTCTGGTCCGCGAGCGAGTTTGCCGCCAAGACCTGCCTGCGTGAGCCCGCCTGGCTCGCCCGGCTGCACGCCGACGGCCTGCTGCATCGAGCCTACCGCGGGGGTGAAATGGCGCAGCGGCTGGCTGCCGCGCTCGACGGCGTCGACGACGAGGACGATCTGCATCGCCGCCTGCGCCATTTTCGTCAGCAGGAGATGTTGCGCATCACCTGGCGCGATCTCGGTGGCCTGTGCCAGCTGGAAGAGACGCTGGAGGACCTGTCGGAACTGGCCGACGTCTGTGTGCGGCAGGCGCTGGACGTACTCTCCGGCTGGGCGACTGCCCGGCTGGGTGTACCGCGTGGCGCCGATGGTGCCGAACAGCACCTGATCGTCATCGGCATGGGCAAGCTCGGCGCCCGCGAACTGAACCTGTCGTCCGATATCGACCTGGTCTTCTGTTACCCGGAACGCGGGCGGACCGATGGCGCGCGTGGTCTCGACAACGAGCAGTTCTTCACCCGCCTCGGGCGCCAGCTGATCACGGCGCTGAGCCGGCAGACCGCCGACGGTTTCGTGTTCCGCGTCGACATGCGGCTGCGGCCGTTCGGCGACTCGGGTCCACTGGTATCGTCTTACGACGCGATGGAGCACTACTACCACTCGCAGGCGCGCGACTGGGAGCGTTACGCGATGGTCAAGGCGCGTGCGCTGACCGGCAGTGCGACCGACATCGAGGCGCTGATGCAGATGCTGCACGGCTTCGTTTACCGGCGCTACATCGATTTCGGCGTCATCGAATCGATCCGCGACATGAAGCGGATGATCGAGAAGGAGCTGAGTCGCAAGGGCATGGGGGCCAATATCAAGCTCGGTCAGGGCGGGATACGCGAGATCGAGTTCATCGGTCAGGCCTTCCAGCTCGTGCGGGGCGGTCGCGAGCGCGAGTTCCAGGTGCGGTCGATCCAGCGGGTTCTCGACCGGCTTGGTCGCCGGGGCATCCTGCCGGAATACGCCGTCCGCGACCTGCAGGCGGCCTACCGTTTCCTGCGCATGACCGAGAACCGGATCCAGGCCTGGCGCGATGAGCAGACGCACATGCTGCCGACGGGTGACGAGGGTCGCGCACGCCTTGCCGTCAGCATGGGCTTCGCCGGCTGGGCCGAGTTCGAGCAGGTGCTCAGTCGGCATCGGCGACACGTGCACGAACAGTTCGGCCACGTGTTTGCGGCACCCCAGGCGGAGCCAACCAGCCAGGAGTCGCCGCTGGCCTCGGTCTGGCTGGCCGACGATGCCGAGGACCCGCAGGCGCTGGCGGCGCTGCGCCAGGCCGGGTACGTGCAGCCGGAAGAGGTGCTCGGCCGGTTGCACGAGTACCGCGATTCGGCCGTCGTGCGCGGTCTGCCGACCCGCGGTCGCAACAAGCTCGACCAGTTGATGCCGTCGCTGGTCGAGGCGTCGGCCCAGGCCGATGCGCCCGATGTCACGATCGAGCGCCTGCTGCAGCTGATCGCCGCCATCGCCCGGCGCACGGCCTACCTCGACCTGCTGGTGGAGAACCCGCTGGCCCTGTCGCAGCTCGTGCGCCTGGCTGGCGAAAGCAGTTGGGTGGTCTCGCAGCTGATCCGCCAGCCGCTGTTGCTCGACGAACTGCTCGATCCCCGGCGCCTGTACAGCCCGTTGCACGGCGACGCGCTGCGCACGGAACTTGACACCCTGCTCGAATCGGTCGCCGAAGACGACCTCGAGCAGGAGATGGAGCGTCTGCGCCAGTTCGCCCAGGGCAACCGCCTGCGCGTCGCCGCGGCTGACATCGCCGGCGCGATCCCGCTGATGGTGGTCAGCGACTACCTGACCGAGATTGCCGAGGTGACGCTGCAGCGGGTGCAGGCCAGCAGCCTGCGCGACCTGGCCGCCAAGTACGGTGCGCCGGGGCGTCTCGACGGCATGACGACCGGTTTTGCGATCGTTGGTTACGGAAAGCTCGGCGGCATCGAGCTCGGCTACGCGTCCGATCTCGACCTGGTGTTCCTGCACGGCAGCGCCGATCTCAACGCGATGACCGACGGCCGGCGCAGCGTCGCCAACGAGGTCTACTACGCCCGCCTCGGTCAGCGCGTCATCCACATGCTGACGACGGTGATGCCCTCGGGCGTGCTGTACGAGGCCGACATGCGCCTGCGCCCGAACGGCAACTCGGGCCAGCTGGTGACGTCGCTGAAGACGTTCGAATCGTACCAGGACAACGATGCCTGGACCTGGGAACACCAGGCGCTGGTGCGCGCGCGGGCGATCGCCGGCGACCCGGCCGTTATCGCGCGCTTCAACGCGATCCGGCACCGGGTGCTGTGCCGCGAGCGCGATCCCGCCGTTCTGCTCGACGACGTGGTCAGCATGCGCGCCAGGATGCGCGAGGGGCTCGACCGCAGCAACGACGAGCAGTTCCACATCAAGCACGGCGTCGGTGGCCTGGTCGACATCGAGTTCATCGTGCAGTACGCCGTGTTGCGCTGGGCGCACAGCCACCCGGACCTGACCGACTGGACCGACAACGCCCGCCTGCTGGAGCGTCTGGCCAGGCATCGGCTGCTGCCGGAGCTGGCTGCGGAGCAGCTCTGGAACGCCTACCAGCTGTATCGCGGGGTCGTTCACCGCCATGCCCTGCAGGAGCAGGGTTCCCTGGTCCCGGTCGATCGCCTCGCCGAGGAGCGGGCCATGGTCAGCGACATCTGGCAGGCAGTCATGCGGTAGCCGGCGCGTAGTTGGCAGACAGGTCTCGGCCGCAACGCGGAATTGTGGTTCAATTGCAGGCTTTGCGGGACCATTCCGGCGCCTGCGCTGATTGACTGCGGAGTTCGATTCGATGCAAACCATGGCAGATCGCGACGGCCTGATCTGGCTCGACGGCGACATGGTTCCCTGGCGCGAGGCCAAGATCCATGTGCTTACCCACACCCTGCACTACGGCATGGGTGTCTTCGAGGGCGTACGTGCGTATCACGCCGAGCAGGGCACCGCGATCTTCCGCCTCGCCGAGCACACCGACCGCCTGTTTCGATCGGCCCATATCCTCGGCATGCCGATGCCCTACACGCGGGAGCAGATCAACGAGGCGCAGCGCAGCGTCGTGCGCGAGAACAATCTCGACTCGGCCTATATTCGCCCGATGTGCTTTTACGGCTCCGAGGGCATGGGCCTGCGCGCCGACAACCTGCAGGTGCACTGCATGGTCGCGGCCTGGGCCTGGGGTGCCTACCTTGGCGAGGAGGGCATGACCAAGGGCATCCGCATCCGCGTGTCATCGTTCACGCGGCACCATGTCAACGCGACCATGTGCCGGGCCAAGGCCAACGGCAACTACATGAACTCGATGATGGCGCTGAAAGAGGCGCTCGACACCGGCTACGACGAGGCGCTGCTGCTCGATGCCAACGGCTTCGTCATGGAGGGGTCCGGCGAAAACATCTTCATCGTGCGCGACGGCGTCCTGTACACCCCGGACCTGACCTCGGCGCTCGACGGCATCACCCGCCGCACCGTGATCCGGCTGGCCGAGGAAGAGGGGCTGAAGGTCGTCGAGCGACGCATCACGCGCGACGA
Organism: Gammaproteobacteria bacterium; assembly: GCA_020445315.1. Lineage (GTDB taxonomy): Bacteria > Pseudomonadota > Gammaproteobacteria > Chromatiales > Chromatiaceae > Thiosocius. The sequence goes on along the minus strand of JAGRGW010000044.1, from coordinate 8 downwards.
GGTCTACA